>CAYRXM010000079.1:0-21478 GCA_964428175.1 uncultured Anaerolineae bacterium | reverse complement strand
TCCATCTCACCAAAGCGCTGCCCACCGAACTGCGCCTTGCCACCCAGCGGCTGCTGCGTGACCAGCGAGTAGGGGCCGGTCGAGCGGGCGTGTACCTTGTCTTCCACCAGGTGCGCCAGCTTCATCATATGGATGACCCCGATCGTCACCGGCTGATCGAACGGCTCGCCCGTCTTGCCGTCATACAGGCGTACTTTGCCAAAGATAGGCGGGCAATGCCCGGTTTTCAAAAAGACGTGTCCAACGTGTTCTCGCAGGGCCTCGTCCGTGAGGTCGGTCGGCGGCTGCCCGATGCTTTCCAGCCATACATTAAGGCCGTAATTGATCACCGCCGCGCCGCGCCGGTGTGCCTCGTCATAAGGCAAGGCCGTCTCGCCCAGGTCCAGTACCTCATCGGGATCGACGCCCTGTTCGCGAAGCCATTCCTGGAGCACGGTATGGCGCGCATACGTCGTGTCGAGCGCCAACTGCTCGCCATCATAGTCGCAATCGCGCTCGTCAAGCCACTGCATCACGTAATCGAGGCGGGCCTCGTTGTCGTCTTCATAGTCTTGCTGATCGATCTCGTTTTCAGCGGCCCAGCCCCAGGCGCGCTCGGTGACTTGATCCCACACATAGTCGATCAGCCAGGCGCGCATCAACTCGGCGGCGATTTCTTCTTCGCTGGCCCCGTCAAACACGGGGGTGATGGCCTTGAAGCCGAGCCGGTCGGCGGCCCAACCGAGATGGGTTTCCAAAATCTGCCCGATGTTCATACGACCGGGCACGCCCAGCGGGTTGAGCACGATCTGGATCGGTGTCCCATTGTCCAAAAAAGGCATATCTTCGATGGGCACAATACACGAAATCACACCCTTGTTGCCGTGCCGCCCGGCCATTTTGTCGCCCTCGGTCAACTTGCGGCGCTGCGCCACACTGACGCGCACCAACTGGTTGACGCCGGCCGGCAAATCGCGGTGCTCTTCACGGTCAAAGGTGATCACATCGACGACGCGCCCCGACTCGCCGTGTGGCATCTTGAGCGACGAATCGCGCACCTCGCGCGCTTTTTCGCCAAAGATGGCGCGCAGCAGTTTTTCTTCCGGGGTCAGCTCTTTTTCACCCTTGGGCGTGATCTTGCCGACCAGGATGTCGTTTGGCCCGACCTCGGCGCCGATGCGGATGACGCCAAGCTCGTCCAGGTCGCGCAGGGCGTCCTCACCCACATTGGGAATATCGCGCGTGATTTCTTCAGGGCCGAGCTTGGTTTCGCGCGATTCGATCTCGTGCTTTTCGATGTGGATCGAGGTAAAAATGTCCCCGCGCACCAGCTCTTCGCTGATAATAATCGCGTCTTCATAGTTGGCACCTTCCCAACTGAGAAAGGCGCACAAGACATTCTGTCCCAGCGAAAGCCGCCCCTGCTCGGTAGAAAGGGAATCGGCCAACACGTCGCCCTTGCGCACAAAGTCGCCCACATGCGCAACCGGGCGCTGATCCAGGCAGGTGCTTTGATTGGAACGACGGAAACGGCTCAACTCGTAGGTATGCGACTGTCCGGTCTCGTCGGCAACGATGATGCGAGTGCCCTGAACCGAGGTCACTTCGCCATCCACATCGCTCATGATGACATAGCCGGAATCACGCGCGGCCTGGATTTCGACGCCGGTCGCGACGGTCGGCACATCTGGCCTCAAGAGCGGCACCGCCTGGCGCTGCATGTTGGAACCCATCAAGGCGCGGTTGGCATCGTCGTGTTCAAGAAAGGGGATCAAGGCTGCAGAAATGCCGACGATCTGCTTGGGCGAAATGTCCATGTAATCGATGCGGTCCGGCGATTCGAAAGAGAAAAGCTGGTTATAGCGCACCGATACACGGTCTTGTGCAAAATACCCTTTTTCATCCAGCACGGCGTTGGCCTGGGCGATGCGGTAGCGGTCTTCCCGGTCGGCAGAAAGATATTCGATCTCTTCTGTCACCCTGGGCACAACCGTAATGCGCTCCTGAAGGCCCAGCGCGGCAATCTGCGCGGCCAAAGCTGTATCGATCTCGCTGTTGGCCTCGGCGATCGTATTGCCATTGCCGTCGACGATGGGTTTGCGCAGCTTGTGCCCGACCAGCGCCTCGACGGTTGGCTCGACGGAACGGATCACCTTGCGGTACGGTGTTTCGATGAACCCGTATTCGTTGACACGTGCAAAGTTGGCCAGACGGCCGATCAGGCCGATGTTCGGCCCTTCCGGCGTTTCGATGGGACAAATGCGGCCATAGTGTGAGTGGTGAACGTCGCGCACGTCAAACCCGGCGCGCTCGCGCCGCAAGCCACCCGGCCCCAACGCGCTCAGGGTGCGCTTGTGAGTCAGTTCGCTGAGCGGATTGGTCTGCTCCATAAACTGCGAAAGCTGGCTGGAGCCAAAAAATTCGCGCAATGAGGCGACCACCGGGCGGATGTTGATCAAATCAACCGGCGTCATATCCTCGGACTCGCGGATGCTCATCCGCTCTTTGACCACGCGCTCCATCCGGCGCAGCCCCACACGCAGCTTTTGCTGGATCAACTCGCCCACCGTCTTGACGCGACGGTTGCCCAGGTGATCGATATCGCTGGGGTCTTCCAGGCCATTGTTCAGGCGGATCATGTGATCGACCAGCGAAACAAGGTCATGCTTGGTAACGATGCGTGTGGTCGAGCCGATGTCCAGGCCCAGGCGTTGGTTCAGCTTGTAGCGCCCAACGCGCTCCAGATCGTAGCGGCGAATGTCAAACATCTGCGAGATCAGGAACGACTTGGCATTGTCCAGCGTCAACGGATCGCCGGGGCGCATGCGTTTGTAAAAATCAAGCGCGGCCTCTTCGGCGACGGTATAGCGGTCCAATTCCCAGACCGGTTCTTGCTTGATGGTCGATTCGACGTATTTGTGCTGCGGGTGCGTGTCGGATTCGGCAAAAAGGGCAAACAGTTCTTCGTCCGAGCCGTCGTTCAGCGCGGAAAAGAACTCGTGGCCCGGTCCAAACATGGCCATCATGGAGGCGTCTTGGAAATAGGCTTCAAAGTCTTCAGGCTTGAGCGAGGCAAGTGCGCGCAAAAAGATCGTCACCGGCACGGTGCGCTTGCGGTTGAACTTGATGGTGAGATAGTCGCTCTTGCGGGTCTCAAATTCCATCCACGCGCCGCGATCAGGGATCAGTTTGGCCGTGCTCAAGTGGCGGCCCGTCGCACGATCCGTCTCGGCATCAAAATACACGCCCGGCGAGCGGATCAACTGGCTGACCACCACGCGCTCGGTACCATTGATGACAAATGTGCCCTGATCGGTCATCACCGGAAAGTCGCCAAAAAAGATTTCGCGAACAATGGGCTGATCGCGCTCGCGGTCGTACAGCATGACCTTGACATACAAAGGCATCGAAAAGGTAATGTCACGCTCGATACATTCGGGGACGCTGTACTTGGGTTCGCCAAAACGAAAGCCTAGTTCGAATTTGTCGCACAACTCGCGGTTACGGGTACCGGGGAAATGAAGTTCGAGACTCTTGTTAAAGCTCTGGATGGGCGTAATCTCGTCAAAGAGTTCAAGGAAACCATACTCAAGAAACCGCTCAAACGATTCCAACTGAACCTCGATCAGGTTCGGCATCGGCTGCACATCGCTGATGCGCGCATACGACTTGAAGCCCATTCACGACTCCCTTTCAAAAAGCATAAAAAAACCCAATTAGCGCCCAAGGCGTCGGTATAATTGGGTTCACATCATCAACACGCGATTTAATATTATACTCGATTTTGCCGGCTGTGTCAACAAGAATTTTGGCAAAAATCAGAGGAAAACGTCTTCCTGTTCCCCAATCTCCGAATCTGACGGCATCAACGCGAAATGAAACGCGCTGCCCTGCACACGCGCGCCTGTATCGGGGTCGATCCATGGACTTTCGGCCCAGATTTTTCCGCCGTGCATCTGCACGATGTGTCGGGCGATCGCCAACCCCAGCCCGGTGCCGCCCTCGCTGCGCGCGCGGTCAGCCTTGTAAAAGCGCTCGAAAATACGCGGCAGATCTTCGGCGTCAATGCCGATGCCCGTGTCGCGCACCGAGATCACCAGCCATTCGCCCGCTTGCTCATCTGGGGGCAGGCCGGCCCGCGCCGGCTGCGCGAGAGCGCGCTCGTCGACGCTCGATGCCGCGTCGACGCGGCATCGAGTGTCGACGCAAACACACCGGCCGCTTATCCGGATGTGCCCGCCATCGGGGGTGAACTTGATCGCGTTGTGAATCAGGTTGGTCGCCGCCTGTTGGGCGCGCTGCGCGTCGGCCAGCGCAAGGGGCAAATCCGGCGGCAGATCAACGATCAGGGTCAGCGACTTGCGCCCGGCCTGCGGCTCCAGCCGCTCCACCGCCGGACGGACAATCTCTTCGACCGGTGTCGGCCCCAGGCGCAGCGGAATCCGCCCCGATTCGATGCGCGCCAATTCGAGCAGTTCTTCGACCATCTGCGTCAGCGCGTCGACCTCGACATCTATGCGCTCCAGAAATCGCTGCGCCGCCGGGGGATCATCCAGTGCGCCGTCGCGCAGCGTTTCGACCAGCGCTTTCAGCCCGGCCAGCGGCGTGCGCAGCTCGTGCGAAATATTGCTGATGAAATCGCGGCGCACCGTTTCCAACCGCCGGATGCGGGTCAGGTCTTGCAAGATGATCAAATAGCCCGGCGTACCCACCGTCTTGAACGGGCAGACAATCGCCTGCACGAACAGCCCTTGCCGTCCCACCTCGACCGCCGCGCTTTGCTCCTCGCCCCGCTCGCGGCAGTGCTGCCACAGGTCGATCAGCTCGTGATGGCGCAGCACCTGAGCCACCGACCGCCCCAGAGCGATCTCACGGCTGGTGCGCAGCAAGGCGACCGCCGCCGGGTTGATCAAGCGCACGCGGCCCTGCTCGTCGGCGATCAGCACGCCGCCGGCCATATTGTCGAGGATGGCCGCCAGTTGTTCTTTTTGCGCGTCGAGTGTGGCCACTTGATCGCGCAACCGCCCGGCCATCTCGTTGAACGCACGCGCCAACTGTCCCACCTCATCGTCGGTGACGGGGACAAAGCGCACGTCGAGGTCGCCGCCGGCCACACGATGGGCCATCTCGGTCAACTGGCGTACCGGGCGCACGGTGTAGCCGGCGATGAACAGCGCCAGCAGCGCGGCCAGCAGCGTGGTCAGCACAGCGATGCCCAGCATGGTTTGCTGGAGCCGTCCCACCTGCGCCTCGACCTCATCCAACGGCAGAGATAGGCGCACCACGCCGCGCAGCGTCCCATTCTGCCGGGCGGCAACGGCGACATAGAGCATTTCCTGCCCCAGCGTGTCACTTGGGCGACGGCTGCTGCCCACAGCTTCGGTCAATGCCTGCCGGATTTCGGGCCGGTTGAGGTGATTATCCATCTCTGCCCGGTCTTTGTGCGAATCGCCAATCACCATGCCGTCGGGCGCGATCAGCGTCACCCGCGCGTCCAACAGCCGCGCATAGTGCGCGATCTGATCGTCCAATCCGGGCGACGGATCGCCCAACGGCAGCAGATCGACCAGCAGCCGGGCCTCGGAGGTCAACCGCTCGACGAGCTGCTCCCGGTACACCCGGCGCACAAACCCCGACAGGTAGGCCATCGACGCGATCATGGCCGCCAGGATGAGTAAAATGTAGGGAATGGCAATCCGCCAGCGAATTCGGCTAAACATCGCTTACGCCTCAAACCGGTAGCCGACCCCACGCACGGTGACAATGCGTGTGGGATTGGCCGGGTCGGCCTCGATTTTTTCGCGCAGCCAGCGCACATGTACATCGACGGTACGGCTGCCGCCGTCAAAATCCCAGCCCCACACCCGCTCCAGAATCAGGTCACGCGAGAGGGCCATGTTTTTATTCTGGGCCAAAAAGAGCAGCAGATCGTATTCTTGCGGTTTGAGCCGCAGCGGCTCGCCCTTGAGCGTCACCTCGCAGCGCGTCCGGTCGATCACCAGATCGTCGAAAACAAGCCGCTGTTCCTGAACCGGGGAGGCTGCTCCCTCTTGGGCAAACTCGGCGCGGCGCAACTGCGCCTTGACCCGCGCCAACAACTCGCGCATGCTGAACGGCTTGGTCACATAATCGTCGGCGCCCACTTGCAGCCCGCTTACCTTGTCTACCTCGCGCGAGCGAGCGGTCAACATCAGGATCGGCACCCTGGTTTCGTGGCGCAAAATCCGGCACACCTCCATACCATCGATGCCGGGCAGCATCAGGTCGAGGATCAGCAGGTCGGGCGAATGCTCGTGGGCCAGGGCCAACGCCTGGCGGCCGTCGCCGACTGCGATCACTTGATAACCCTGATGCTCCAGGTTATAGGCCAGCGTGTCGCGCAAGGTCAGATCGTCTTCGACCAGCAAAATTTTCGGTTTCATTGCCGTTCCTTTGCTCGCTCCATATATCGCCACGCCTGGTACATAAAGGCCTCCAGGCGGGTCTGGAGGTTTGTCTCGCCTTGTGCATCGTAAATAATGTCCAGCCAGGGCAAATGATCGTGATCGGCGCACAGGGCCGGAGCCAGCCCGGTGACTATTGTGCCCGGCATGCAGGCAAAAGGCAGCAGGTTGAGCACGCCGCTTGTGCCCTGGCAGGCAAAGTCGAGACCTTTGCCGACGCTCAAGGCCGCTTCGGTGCCCAGCGATGGACAATAGTACCGTTCGACCTCGCGCATCAGGCGGCGCATCGCCGGCTCGTGGGGATAGACCAGCATCGGAGCCAACGGGCGCAGCACAGCGGCTTCGACCGCTTGCTGTCCCCACTCGATCAACTGCGCTTTCAGCCACGCCCCCCACTGCCGGCGGGCACGCGCTCGCCGGGCCGTCCCCCAAATGGTGAAATAAAACCACTCGCTCATCGGCGCCACCCAGACCCGTCCGCCCAACGCTTCCACCTGCCGGACGATGTTTTGATTGGCAAAGGGGTTGGCCCGCAGGTAAATCTCGCCCACGATGCCGATCCAGGGACGCGGTCGGTGGTGAATGGGCAGCGCGGCAAACGAGCGGGCGGCCCAACGCATCACCTCGACGGTACGCCGCCCGCCGCCCGCTTCGATGGCCTGTGCCAGCCGCTCCAGCGCCGCGCGATGGAGCGCATCCACCGCGCCGGGCTGCACCTCGTCGGGTCGATATTGGTAGGCCAGCTTGTTCAGCAGGTCTACCGCCACCATTCCCTGCCAGGCCAGCAGGCGAAAGCGCAGGGGATCGCTGCCAACGCCCTGATAGCCATTTTCGGCATTGGGCGAGACGATCTCGACCTCGTGCAGGCCAACCGCGTCGAGGTGCAGGCGGATCATGGTGCGATACTGCCCAAAACGACACGGGCCGGCGGTGGTCGGCATAAAATAGACGCTTTGCGCGGGGATGAAATCGGCTGCCTGCGCCCGGCGCAAAATGTCGCCGATGGTCAAAAACATCGGCAGACACTCGCGCCCCAGGCTGCGCGTTCGTCCCAGCGTCAACGTTTCCATATCCGGCGGCGGCAGCACCTCGGCCGGCGTGCCCAGCGCGCGCAACGTCGCCCCCAGGGCCAGCGCATGATCGCACATGTAGGGGATGTAAACCGTCTTGGAGGCGCGATTAGGCATGGTTTTTCCCCATACGCTCCCCCCGCCGCTGCCGCACACTGTCGAAAAAGGCCTCGCAGCGCGTCATCACCCCGGCCTCGGCGGTGTGATCGTCAAATTCCAGCTCCAGGTAAGGCTTGTGCCCCATCGCATGGCGGAAAAAGCTGAGCAAAAACGAGTCGGGGCCGCAGGCAAAGTTGGTCACGTAAATGGCTTCCAGCGCCTTTTGTTGAACGACCAGCCGGGCGGCGGCCAAAATCGCCTGGCCGCTGCGCCAATAGATGTTGTCGAAAGGCGCGCCCAGGTCGCCCATATCCACGGGGAGCATATCTATCGGGATGGGCAGGACGCCCAACTTGCGCAATTGGTAAGGCAGGGCCATGCTCAGGCCGTCGTCACAGGTGTTGTAAGACCGCCCAACCAGCACGGCGGCGACGGGCCAGCGGCGCAAATCGGCCAGATACTCGGCCCCGACGCGGCGCAAATCCTGGAAAAACTGCCTTTGCGCCTCCAGCCCGGCGTCGACCGCCGCGCGCACAGCCCGCGCCGAACAGCCCCACGGACGCACCAGCTCGCCCAGCATACGGCATCGCTCGCGTGGGTCGCGCATGTCAATCGGCCCGCTGAGCAGCCTGGCCGATACCCGCTCGCGCAGCGCCGCCGCCACCAGACTTGGCCCCGCCTGGATGAATGGGCAACATTTGTTGAAAGCATGATCGGGCAAGAGATCTTCGCGCGTCATCACCGCCGGCAGGAAAACCCAATCCACGCCCTTGTTGAGCAGGTCAAGAACGTGACCGTAGAGCAGCTTGACCGGAAAACACGTTTCGGCGGTGGCATACTCGCGGGCGGCAGTGACAATTTCCGCGTTGGTCGGGTCGGAGAGCAGCACCTGCACGCCCAGTTCGCGCAAAAAGCGATGCCAGAATGGAAAGAGGTCGTAAAAGAGCAGCGCGCGGGGCACACCCACACAAGGCTGCGCGCTCGACGCGGCCGGCGGCGCATAATCGCCCAGCAGCAGCGCCTGTCGTTGTGCAAACAAATCGGGGATCGCCGCCGAGCGGTCGGCCTGCGCCCGGTCATAGCGCTCGCAGCGCGCGCCGTACAAGTGCGGCGGCTCGTCGCCAAAGGTCACCCGGCTGATCTCGCAGTGGTTGACACAACCCCGGCAGTTAAAGGTGCGGGTTTGATAGGCCCGCCCGTGCAGGTCGAAACCGTGAAAGCGCGTGCATGCGCCGTTCATCTGCTCATGGGCCAGAATCGCCGCACCGACCGCACCACTGACATCGTGGTGAGACGGCACGGTAACAGTCCGGCCCAAAATCTGCTCAAATGCGGCCACCACCGCCGGGTTGCTCGCCACGCCCCCCTGGAAAAAGACCCGCTCGCCCACCGGCCGGCCGTTGACCACGCGGTTGAGGTAATTTTGCGCAATCGAGTAGGCCAGGCCGGCGACCAGATCGGGCACAGGGACGCCCTGCTGCTGCCCGTGAATCAGGTCAGACTCGATGAACACGGTGCAGCGTTCGCCGAGCGGCGTCGGCGCAGCGGACTCGTGCGCCAGCCGCGCGAAATCGCGGGCAATGTCTATGCGCAGGCGGTCGGCCTGTTCTTCCAAAAAAGAGCCGGTGCCGGCGGCGCAGGCTTTGTTCATGGCAAAATCGGTCACCACGCCCTGCTCCAGCCGGATGTACTTGCTGTCCTGCCCGCCGATCTCGAAAACGGTGTCCACCGCCGGGTCGATCTCGACGGCGGCGCGCGCCTGGGCGGTGATCTCGTTTTGCACCGTGTCGGCCCCCACGTATGCGCCGATCAACTCACGCCCCGAGCCGGTCACGCCCACAGCACACACCTGCACGCGCGCGCCCACTTCGGCCGCGATCTCGGTCAGCGCGCGGCGCACCGCCTCTGGCGGACGCCCGGCCGTGCGCAGGTAGCAACGGGCCACCACCCGGTGCTGCTCGTCGATCAAGACCACGTTGGTGCTGATCGAGCCGACGTCGATACCCAGGTAAACCGGCGTCTCGCGGACAAGCTGCGGCGGACGCCAATGACCATTTGGTCCCGGCACGCGCAAAGGAGGCAGCGGCCCCGGCAGGGCCACCTGCACGTCCAAAGCTGCGCGGAGCGCCGTCCAGTCGAGGGGGGCAGCGGTTGGCGCATCGCACTGTCCCTGCACGTCGCGCAGGGACTGCGCGATGCGCAATGTCAGCGCGACACCCAGCGCAGCCATCAGCGGGTGATGTTTGGGGATGATCAGGCCGCCGGGCGGCAGGCCGAGCACATCTTGGAAGGCGCACACCACCGCCCCGTTGTAGGCCACACCGCCCTGAAAAAGCACCGGCGGCACAAACGCCTTGCCCCGCCCGATCACGCTCTTGAAATTGCGGGTCAGGGCATAGCACAACCCGGCCAAAATGTCGGGCAGAGGCACGCCCTGCTGCTGAAGGTGGATCATGTCGGTCTTGGCAAAGACGGTGCAGCGCCCGGCAATGCGCGCCGGCTGCCGCGACTGCAAGGCCAACGCGGCAAATTCATACTCGATGCGCACCCCCAGCCGCTCGGCCTGTTGATCGAGAAAAGCGCCGGTGCCGGCGGCGCACAGGGTGTTCATGGCAAAGTCGACCAGCCGCACCCCCGGCCCGACCGGGTCAGGTTCCAGGATCAAGAGCTTGCTGTCTTGCCCGCCGATCTCGATCACCGTGCGCGCGGTGGGGTAATATTCGCTCACCGCGCGCGTCTGGGCCACCAACTCGTTGATGTGCGGCAGGCCCGCCGCCCGCGCAATCGGCCCGCCGCCGGAACCGGTCAGTCCCAATGCCGCTACGCGATCCAGACCGATGGTCGCCGTCAACTCGTCCAGCAGGCCGGCCAATGCCCGCCGCGGACGCCCGTCGGATTTGACATAGCGGTCCCAAACCAGTTGCCCATCCTGGGCCAACGCAGCCACCTTGACTGTGGTCGAGCCGACATCGATGCCCAGACACAGATGGTCACTGATCATAAATGTCCCTTATTCCGTAATTCGTGATTCGCAATCCGTAATTCGCAAGCGCACAAAATACGCAATACGCAACGCAAAATTATAACGATTCTCGATGTTTTTCATACGATTCCGGCACGCCCTTGAGGATATCGATCCCGTGCGGAATGGCTTTTTCCAACGCCTCCAACCCATCGAGCACGCCCTTGGGGCTGCCGGGCAGGTTGACGATCAATGTCTGGGCACGGATGCCGGCCACGGCGCGCGAGAGCATGGCGTGCGGCGTCTTGAGGAGTCCGGCGGCGCGCATCGCCTCGGCCAGGCCGGGCGTCTCACGTTCGATCACTGCGCGCGTCGCTTCGGGGGTCACATCGCGCGGGGCAAAGCCGGTGCCGCCGGTGGTCAGGATCAGGTCGATTTTGGCCCGGCTCCATTCGACCAACGTCGAGCTGATTTTCATCCGCTCATCGGGCACGATGGCCTGCTGCATCACCTCGGCGCTCCAGTGTTCGCGCACCCACCCGGCGATGAACGGCCCGCTGCGGTCTTGCTCCTCACCGCGCGAGCAACGGTCGCTGACGGTTAGAATGGCGACGGTAAAAGACATAGATTCTCCTAAATTAACGAATATACCGATTCAGTTCCTGCACCAACTGATGCACAGTTGTGCAGGGATTGTCGCACTCGGGATTGTGTGCCTCCCCATAAAAATCCAACAACCGTCGGGCGTTCTCGATGGCTGTTGGCTGGCGCTCAACCAGTCGATCATACATATCAAGATCATTTTTGCGATAGAGAAATCCCAGCCGATGGGCAAGCATATCACAATACTGGCTGCGCGAAACGGCAGTGTTGCAATAGTCAAAGTGCAGCAAGTACCAGAGTTCAAAGGCTTCATTGGAATATGCTACACGGATATGATTTTGCCGCGCCAAATCCAGTGCGGCATTAAATTGTTCGGCAGGAAAACTGTTGCGATCAAAAACACACCAAACTTGAGCATAATCATCTTGACGCATCAACTCGCAGGTTTGCCTAACCAAACTCAGGGTATTATCACCTAGCCCAACCACTTCTACCTTGGCGTTTACACGAAAAGACCTGAAATAATTGGGTTCCGTCTTTTTGCCCTCGCAGACAATGAGAAACCGAGGATGCAAGGCGCGGGTATCGACTCGACGCTCGCTCAACGGCTTGCCCTTGCGCCCGCTCGGTTTGCATCTTTTTGCCATCACATTTCGCCTTCAAACAGTGCCCGCAGCCCGCCGATGAATGGGATCGCGCCGTACTTGCCGGCAATATAGTCCTTATCAAAAGAGCGGTCATTACGCACTTGCAACTCGGCCAGAGAGTACAGATCGGTTACACCGTAGCGATCTTTTTCAGTAAACCAGATCTGATCGCGACGGAAAATACGGCTACTCAATAATCCCGTATCGTGAGTAATGAAAACAAGCTGGGCATTTTTAGGATTAGTTTGTGGAGAATTGAACAGTGAAATGATAGTTTGTGTGATGGAGGGATGCAAACGAGCTTCTAGTTCGTCGATAACAAGCACTTTGCCCTTTTCCAGCGTATCAATCAACGGACCAGACAAAGAAAAGATTTTTTGCGTTCCTTGTGATTCGTGCTCTTCTAGATCAAAAGTATCCCAACTGATAGGCTCATGATACTGGTCAAAAACTTTATGCCTCGTTTTTACTCGCTTGATTTTCAAATCGAAACTACCCTCTCGTTTTCGAGTTACAGAGTGTGCCTTAAACTGAGTGATAGTTTGCTCCATCAAAAGCCGAATCTCCTCCGGCATTTTTGCTTCAGCGAGCGACAAAGTATCAATGTGAATATCGGAAATACCCAAGTCAGCTCGACGCACAAAATCTAGCACGCGCTCTTGGAAATCACTCTCTGTTTCAAAACGATGCATTGTGTAACCAGCATAACCAGTGTCATCAAGCCCAGATATAATGTTGAATTGCCTCCTGAACCACCCCAACAAACTAGTCGCTAATTTCCCATTGAATTGAGCGACAACAGACAAGAACAAGGCATTATCCCGTGTTCTCTCTTGAAGACCTTGTCCTTCCTTAAAAGTACCTGAAATATCGTATTGATCGCCTTCGCGAACAAATACTTTGGCTTCGGCCCTTCTTGTACGATAAAGCCATTCAGAGCAAATACGTCGCTTGTCCACTTCAAAGCCATACCGATAGCGACAATCCTGGAGATAAAAAATGATTTGGAAAAAGGAAGGTTTTTCTAGAGCGGACGTATTTAGCCGAAAAGGCTCTACATCGATCGGTTCATCGGCTTGGGACTCTTTGGAAGACTGAAGTACCAGCTGACCCATAAACTGCATCGCCTGGACCAAGTTGCTCTTGCCACTTGCATTGGCGCCATACACGGCAGCGCTGCGGAGCAATTCAAGACCGCCAAACTCGAAAACGTTATTTGCATCTACCGTTTTATCGGTTGAACGGAGCTTGGCAGCCTGCAAACTGAGGGTCACGGGTTCAAGAAAAGAACGATAGTTGCCCACGCCAAATTCAACTAACATTGGTTCCTCCAGTTCTAAAAGGCTGTTTTTGAGAAAAAATCTCATTTTAATCATTTTAGCACACATTTTGGAGGAATGCAATACCCAGAATGTCAATCCAGCATCATCACCTGCACCTGGCTGCCGGCCGGCGCGCTCGTCCAATCTTCGGGGATGATCGCCAGGCCGTTGGCCTGTACCATCGAATTGAGAATGCCGGAGCCTTGCTCGCCAGTCAGGGAGGCGCGATAAGCGCCGTCCTGCCACTGCACGCGCACGCGCAGGTAGTGGCGGCGATCATCCTTGGACTTGATCTCGTCCACCAACGTCGCCTCGACCGTGGGCCTGGTCAAATCGGCGCGGCCCAGCATCTTGAACAGCGCCGGGCGGGCGAAAATCTCGAACGAGACCATCACCGAGACCGGGTTGCCGGGCATGCCCAGCATGGGCACCACCCGCCCCTGCGCTGTCTTGAGCGTGCCAAAGGCCAGCGGTTTGCCCGGTTTCATGCATACGCGCCAAAAGCCCATCTCGCCTTCGGCCTGGAGCACCGTTTTGACCACGTCAAAGTCGCCCACCGAGACACCGCCGGAGGTGAGGAACAGATCGACGCCCTGCTCCAGCCCGGCGCGGATTTTGGCCGTCAGATCGTGCTCGGTATCGCGGGCGATGCCCAGCATGATCGGCTCGCCGCCATACCTGAGCACCTGTGCGGCGTTGGAATAGCCGTTCGAGTTGCGGATTTTGCCCGGCCCCAGCGGCTCGTCGACGCCGACCAGTTCGTCGCCGGTGGCTAAAATCGCCACCCGTGGGCGGCGGGTCACGCGCACAGTAGCGCAGCCCAGCGAAGCCAACATGCCCACCTCCTGTGGGCGGATCGGCGTGCCTCGCCTCAGGATCAAGTCGCCTCGGCGCACGTCCTCACCGGCGCGACGGATGTTTTGCCCCACCGTCACCGGTTTGAACAGCGCCACACGGTCGCCCTGCTGCTGCGTATCCTCGAACTGGATCACCGCGTCGGCCCCGGCGGGCGCCGGCGCGCCGGTCATAATGCGGATCGCCGTGCCCGGCGTCACCGTCTGCGCCGCCACATACCCGGCAGCCAGGTTTTCGATCACCAGCAAAGACACCGGGCCGTCCGGCCGCGCCCCGGCCGTGTCGGCGGCGAGAACGGCGTACCCGTCCATCGCCGAGTTGTCGTGCGGCGGAATGTCGATATCCGAGTACACATCTTGAGCCAGCACGCGGCCCGGCGAGTCCAGCAAGGGCGCCGCTTCCGCTTCCAACACATGGAACATGTCCAGCACTTTGTCCAGCGCCTCTTCGACACTCAGCATAGGATACAATTCGTGCTTGTGCTTCATATTTCGCTCTTCCATTCCGACATGCCATCAGTCCAGACTTCTTTTTTCCACACCGGCACGATCTCCTTGACCCGATCGATGGCATAGTGCAGCGCGTCGAACACTTGCGTGCGATGCCCGGCACAAAGGGCGATCACCACCGCCGTCTCGCCGATCTCCAGCCGCCCGACGCGGTGAACAATCGCTACCTCACGCACCTCAGGCCAGCGTTCCTTGACCTCGCCACCGACCTGAGCCAGCACTTGCTCGGCCATTTCGGGATAGGCCTCGTACTCGAGGTATACCGTTTCACGCTCATCCGTTTTGCCGCGCACCACGCCGATAAAGGTAACAACCGCACCGACCGCCGGATCGGCCAGCCGCGCGGCGACCTCATCGACCGAAATGGCCCGTTCTGTGATCGCGAATAATTTGGACATCGTCCGATTCCTTTGCTTACCAGTCACGTCGCCCCATCTCGCCCCTGACCGGCATGTCCTCGATGCGTAGAAATTTCTCGATCTCTTGCTCGATGAACAGAGCCTGCTCGCTGTCGGGCAGCCCGCTCAACAGTTTGAGGTTCTTGCCGCTGTGGGTCAGGGCATGCACCCGGTAGGTTGTCGATGTGCCGCCTCGCCGCGAGCGCGTGATGCTTTCTTTGACATAGATTTGCTTGATGTCGCGCGCGTCGACCGTCTGGCTGCCAAACCAGGGCAGAGGTATATGATCGATCGAGATGGACGACCAATCTACACGAATGCAGGTCTTGTTGAGGTATCCCGCCAGCACATAATAGGACAAGCCGATGCCGACAGCCAGATGGAGGATCGGGAAAAGGAGCATGAACAGATCGCCGCCTTGCAAGGCCGTCGCATACCAGAAGGCCAAAAAGCCGCACCAAAACACCACAAACACGGTCAAAAAAATGTTGACCAATGAAAACCAGCGACGGGTGATCTCCAGGCTGTCGCCATGGTTGACCATGTCCATACCTTCGGGAAGGCCCAAATCCATCACTTGTCCTTGTTTCATCGTGTCCTCCTCTATCCTCCACCCACCGGCGGGATCAATGCCACCTCGTCGCCGTCACGCAGCACAACATCCGGCCCGGCATAGACCGCGTTGACGGCAAAACGAAGGCGCATCTCACGCAGGCCGGGCCAGGATTCGAACAACTGGGCCGACAACGTTTCTACCGTCGCGCCATCGGACAGATCCAGCATCAACGTGCCCTGACCGACCAACTCGCGCGCCGCAGCGAACAATTTCACCTCAATGCGTATTTTGTCCATTATGGATTCCTCGCTACGCTCGGAATGACGCCCAACCACCCAACAACCAAGCCACCTACCCCTCCAGCACCACATCCCCACTCTTGCCGCCCGTCTTGCTGACCAGCCGGATGTTGCCGATGCGCATCGTCTTTTCGACCGCCTTGACCATGTCATAGACCGTCAGTGCGGCCACACTGACCGCCACAAGCGCCTCCATCTCGACGCCGGTCTTGCCGCGCGTGCGCACCGTCGCCACGATCTCGATCTGGGACGCCGCCTCGTTGGCCCGGCACTGCACATCGACCCGAGTCAGCAGCAGCGGGTGGCACAACGGGATCAGGTTGGGCGTTTGCTTGGCCGCCATGATCCCGGCCACTTGCGCCGTCGCCAGCACGTCGCCCTTGGGCAGCCCATTTTCGACGATCAGGCGCAGCGTTTCGGGTTTCATCAATACCTCGCCCCGGGCAACGGCAACGCGCTCGGTGTCCGCTTTGTCGCCCACATCAACCATGTGAACGCGGCCCTGGTCATCAATGTGTGTTAATGACATTTCACCCCCCAATCTGCGCCATGACCCGATTTTCCACCCGCTCGCACTCGGCCAGGTGGTGCCGCGACGGCTTGGCCGCGATGCCTTGACGCAGCAGCGATCCGATCTCGTCCACACCGGCTCCCCGCCGCAGCGGCGTGCGCAGGTCGATCTCGGCGTCGGAAAGCAGGCAGGGCCGCAGTTGGCCGTCGGCGGTGAGGCGCAGCCGGTTGCAGCCGGCGCAAAAGTGCTCGCTGATCGGGGTGATAAAGCCAATCGTCCCCGCCGCGCCGGGCAGCCGGTAATATTTGGCCGGGCCGGCGCCGTTGGCGGTGCGGGCCGGTTCGAGCGCACCCAGCGCCGCTTCTATTCTATCACGGATTTCGGCTGCCGTCATGGCCTGGTTCGACCAGCCGGCCTCGACGTTCTCGACCGGGATGGCAACAGGCATCCACTCGATAAAGCGCACGTGCCAGCCATCGGTGATGCTTTTGCCGGCTAAATCGACCACCTCATCGTCGTTGAGGCCGCCCATGATCACAGCATTGATCTTGACCGGCTCCAGCCCGGCCCGGTACGCCGCGTCGATGCCAGCCAGCGCGTCCTCCAATTTGCCACGGCGAGTGATTTGCGCAAACCGCTCCGGTTTGAGCGTGTCCAGGCTGATGTTGACCCGGTTCAGCCCGGCCCGGGCAAGCTCGTCGGCATAACGCGGTAGCAAAGTGCCGTTGGTGGTCATCGACAGGTCGTCGACGCCGTGCACCTGGGCCAGCATACGCACCAAATCGACCAGACCCAGCCGCGCCAGCGGCTCGCCGCCAGTCAGCCGCACCTTGTGAATGCCCAGCCGGGCCGCCGCGCGGACAACCGTCTCGATCTCTTCATAGTGCAAAATGTCGTCGTGCGCGCAGGTTTGCACGCCCTCTTCCGGCATACAATACACGCAGCGCAGGTTGCAGCGGTCAGTTACCGAAATGCGCAGATAATCGATCGGACGTTGAAATGAATCCAAGTAAGCCATGTTACATCCCTGTTCGCCAATACTCCGTCATTTGATAGGTCACTTGTCCACACGGGCCGGCTTTTTGCTAATCGTCATCAGGTCGCAAGAGCACCAGGCGCATCTCATCGACCGTGCACCTGCCGCGTCATGCGAATCTGCTCGACGTGCCACAGCACATGGTAGGCCTGGATGAACACAGTCTCCGCCACCGTGCTCTGGAATCCCTCGGGCGCATAGCGAGCCATGATCCGGGCATTTCTTTCCCAGGCATCAGGCAGGTTGTGCAGCAACTCGGCGATGTTTTGCCGTCTGGCCCGAAAAAGAGCGAGTGCCGGTTCGATAGGCCGTTTCTGATACCCCATCGCCTGCACCCAGGAGTCTTGCTCATACCAGTCTATTCCAAAGGTGCAGCCCGGATGGCCGGTCATGACCTTGATGCACATGCTCCAAATGTCGTCACCGTCGACAATGTGGTGAACGATCTGGCGGATAGTCCACTTGTCCTCGGCACGAGACAGATCGAGGTCTGTTTCGGTCAGGCCAGCCAGCGCCGCTGCCAGCCGATCCGCGCCAGTCACATACAAGGCGATCGTTTCTTCCGGCGACATCTTTTGGACGAGCATCTGCTCCACATAATCCCGAAAAGTTTGGGCGGCAGTTTGTTCAGTCATCAGGCATCTCCTTTTAGCGTTTCTCCGCAAGATAGGTAAAAAATCCAGCCCGGCGCAGCGCTTTGAGCGTCAATCCACCCAGCAGGCCGCCCAACGCGCCCCAAAAGAGGTAATTGACCAGCGACCAGGCCAGCCCCAGCGCAACAAAACCCAGCGGCGCGCCACTGACCATACCAAAGACCCACTTGACCAAAAACTTGGCCAGATGCCCCAGTGCGCCGGCCAACGCGGCTACAACCAGGTTCTCCGGATCGCGCAGCAGCCACAGCGCCAGATCGGTGCCCACGCCCAGCAGCGAGTAAGACAAGAGCGTGTTCAACGCACCGAAATCGCCCATTCCTAAAAACGCAGCCAGAATGCCCGACGTCAGTCCGATCAGCGAGGCCGCGCCCCGCTTGGGCACCACCCCTGCCCCGGCGACGACGATCGCCATCCAGAACAGGCCCGAATGCCCCGGCAACTGAACCGGCAGCCGCAGCGCAATTTTCGCCACGACGACCAGCGCGGAAAAAAGGGTTAACAAAATAATTTCGAATATTGTAAAATATCTTATTTTCATAAATTTATTCCGTTTCATACATCACGTTGTACGCTTCACTCAACCTCGATCTTGTCCACGTCCTGCACCCACTCGTCGCGTGTGTCCAGCCGTTCGATCCGCGCAGAAACCAGCTTGAGCGTGCTCCGGCCAGACAGGTCAAACATGACCATATTGGCCCGCTCGTCGACCTCGGCCCAGGTCAGGGTAATCACCTTTTGCCGGCTGCTGCTGCTCACCGAAATTGCGGTGTCCGGCCGCAGCACGTCAGCATCCAGGTACAGCAAGATCACATCGCGCAGCAGCCAGCCGTCTTGCGTCTTGCCTTCTTCGGCATCGACAAAACTCACCCGGGCCAGCCGCGCCAGATCGTCCGGCATAAAGGCAGCGATCAGCTGGCCGCGATGGTAAATCGGGACGCTGCCTGGTGCCACGACAGCCGTTTTGCGCTGCAGAAGGTCAATCGCCAGCATCCCTCCGCCGATGACGAGCAAGATCAGCACTGCGATCCCAATACGTTTGCGTTGCGACATTCCATCCTCCCGACGACAAATGCCCGCTCACGGCCAGGCGATCAGGGCCGCAATCGCACCCGCCGCGATCAGCAGCAGCGCCCAATCCGTCCAGCGCATCGACAACTGCCGGTATGGGCGGCGGTGCGGTGAATCGAACCCGCGCGCGCAGGCCGCCTCGGTCATCGACCAGGCCCGGCGCGTGGTCAACACGATCGCCGGCACAGTCAGCGCGACCAGGCCGCCCAGTCCCCGCAACAGACTGCCCAGGCTGCGCCCCATCGACCAGGCCCCCCGCGCGCGCTGCGCTTCCTGGATCGCTCGCCATTCGTCTTCGAACAGACCCAGGCTTTGAAAAGCCAAGCCCAAACTAAAAGCGTAGCGATACGGCACGCACAGCTTTTCCAGCGCCAGCCGAAATTCGTCCGGCGTGGTCGTCGACACGACAAAGGTCAGAAGGCCCGCCATCAAGACGATGCGCACGGTCACGGCGACGGCCAGCTCCCGCCCTACCAGCAGCCAATCGACGACGAACACGACTACCAGCAGCCATTTGAGCCGCCACACCTGCCGCGCTGCCGTCTCGATCAAGCACGCCCAGAGCAGCAAACCGGCGTACAGGGCCAGCGCGATCAGCAGCCGCTCCAGCGGCAGCATCACCGCCAGCGACGTACACGCGCTCAACAGCAGCTTGGCCCGTGGGTCGACGCCCCGCAGCGGTGAGTGAGCAACCAGCGCCAGGCGATGGACGCGGTCACGGGTGCGTTTCATCCCGCCTCCCCGATCCAGCCCGGCACGCGCAGCCCGATGCGATCCCAGGCCTCCCGGTCGCCCAGCACCGTCGATGGCGGGCCTTCGGCGACAAAACCGTCCTCACTCATCAGCAGCAGCCGGTCGGCCTGCGCAGCCAACGACAAATCATGCGTGGTCATCAGCACCAGCCGCCCGGTCTCAGCCAGCGAGCGGGCCAACGCGATCAGCTGCCGTTTGTGCGCCGCGTCTTGCCCCAGCGAAGGCTCGTCGAGCAAAATGCTATGTTTGGGCATTCGCATCAGCGCTGTCGCCAGCGCCACGCGCTTTTTTTCGCCCTCACTGAGCAAAAGCGGCTGCGCGGCCTCGTATGCGCCCAGTCCCAGCACGTCGAGCAGCCAGCGATAGTGCGCATCGTCAACATCTTGTATTTTGTAAAGAATTTCGTCGCGCACCGTCGGGTTAAACAATTGCATATCGGGGTTTTGAAAGACCAGGGCAATGTCGACACGTTGTCCGTCGATCTCGACAGTGCCCGTGTGGCGCTGCAACCCCGCTAATGCACGCAGCAGCGTCGTCTTGCCCACGCCGTTGCGCCCAACAATGGCGACGATTTGCCCGCCATCGACGGAAAAACTCAAATCTTGCAGAATAGCCCGCCCGCCCAACCGCACGCCCAGATCAGACACGCGCAGCGTAAAGCGGGCGACGCCTGGGCCGGGAAATGCCACCTCCGGCGCTGCCGCGGTGGGACTGTGACCGCCGTGCAGTTCGACCACACGCAGCCCCTCAAGCGATTGCAGCGCCTCCGCGCGGTGCTCACAGACGACGACCGCCGTGCCCCCTCGCGCCAGCGCCGCCAGGTGAGCGACCAACTGCTCCGCCGCCGTGCTGTCGAGCATCGACAGCGGCTCGTCGAGCACCAGCGCCGGCGGGCGGCGGGCCATCGTCGCCGCCAGGGCCAGCTTTTGCTGCTCGCCGCCGGAAAGAGTCAACGGAGCACGATGGCGCAAAGGGAGCAAATCAAACTGTGTCAATGCCGCTTCAAGTCGAGCGCCGATTTCGGCGCTCGACAGGCCCAGGTTTTCCAGGCCAAAGACAATCTCATCTTCGACCGTTGAGGCCAGCATCTGCGCCGCCGGGTTTTGAAAGACCAGCCCCACCCGCTCCGACACCTGCCACAGCGGTGTATCGACCGTGCGCAGGCCATCCACGCACACCTCGCCGCCCATTTCGCCGCGATAGAGGTGTGGGATCAATCCACTCAGGCAGCGCGCCAGCGTGCTCTTGCCGCACCCCGACGGCCCGGAAAGGAGCACTATCTCACCAGGTTGAACTTGAAGTGAGACCTCATCCAGGCCGTGGTCGTTGTGCAAGTAGTGATAAGAGACGCTGTCAGCGTATAAAATCGAATTCATATCAAGACCACTGACCGCCGACCGCTAACCACCGGTCGTCGATGGTCCGTCATCGGCGGTCTTTAATCCAGCTTGAGCGGCTGCCAGTATTCGCCCGCCCACTCGACGACGGCGATAGGCCGCCCACCGCGCCGCGCAGGGCGGAGCCTGTCAGTTTGCACCATTCCCTCGCGTACCGCCTGTCCATCGACGGTTTGCACAGCAGCGATCCCTGCCGCCAGCAGCGCCGACACCGGCTGCAAACCGCTCAACTCGCGCGAGCGGCCCACCAGCACATAGCGCCCATCGAGATCGGAAGAGCGTCGTGTAGGGAAAGAGTGTAGGATAGGGGGGGGG
>CAYRXM010000078.1:0-21506 GCA_964428175.1 uncultured Anaerolineae bacterium | reverse complement strand
TTGTCATCGACATCGTTTACTTCTTCAATGTCCATATCCGAGATACGGATCGGGGTGGGCGAGTTTTTGCGCATGCGGTTCAGCACTTCCAGCCCGCGCCGCCCGCGCACGCGTCGCATATCGTCCGACGAATCGGCGATGTACTGCACCTCGTTGAGCACAAAGCGCGGCACAACCATCGGCACCTGAACGAACCCGGTCTGGGCAATGTCGGCGATGCGCCCATCAATGATCACGCTCGAATCGAGCAAAATCATGCGCTCGCCCTTGGCAGCGGCTTTATCCTCGACCGGAATGCCCGAACGCTTGATTTTGAGCAAGCCGTCCAGGTCGCGCACGCGCATGACCATGATCGACACGCCAAGCCAGACAAACAACGCTGTACAAGCAATGGGAGAAATGCCATTCCACGGTTCGGGCAGGTTGGACAGGGGAATAGACAACAACGCGCCGATGATCAGGCCGATGACCAGACCGATCATAATTGCAACGAGCTGTTGTGTAGGCATATTTCGGATGCGCTCGCGCATCCACCTGAACGGTTTGGTGGTAAACCAGGGGGTAAGCAAACTGCCCAGCGCTGCGCCGGATAAAGAAAGGATAAGGACGTAACGGACTTGTTCGGCGCTGGAACTGCCGACCTCTCTGGCCAGATTGATCCCCAACTGCCAGCCCACAATAGCCAGCACAACCATTCCGATCAGGCGTAACACAAATTCAATGCTCATAAAAAATCTCCTTGTGTTACAACCGTTTTTAATCGTCTGGCTTGAATTTCTCCTTTCGGGTTACAAAATTCAAGAAACAAAAAAACGGAATAATCAAATCAATCTAAATGTGTCCCTATCCCGAATAAATCGGAACTGAACAGGGCCTACCTGTCCGGGACAAAATTCTTGCCCTGGCAATGGTTTCCATTGCAAGCAACGATCTTGGAGGATAGGCCCTATACTAGCACATTCACGGGCAAAAGTCAAAGAAAATTCGTTTGACATGCCTTCCCAGTTCAGGTACAATAGGGCGTTTGTACAGTCTTGAGGAGTATACACATGCTAGACAAATTGCAAAAAATAGCCGACCGGTTCAACGAGCTGACCGAGTCAATGGCTTTGCCCCAAGTGGCGACCAACCACATCAAACTGGCCGAATGCGCCCAGGAGCGCGCCGAACTGGAGCCGCTGGTGACACGCTACCAGGATTACGTCGCCGCACTCCGGCAAATCAAAGAGGCCGAGGCCCTGCTCAACGACTCCGAAATGGCCGAACTGGCCCAGAGCGAACTGGATGAACTCTATCCTCGCGCGGCAGAACTGGAAGGCGAACTCAAGCGCATGCTGCTGCCCAAAGACCCGCGCGACGACAAGAACGTCCTGATCGAAATCCGCGCCGGAGCCGGCGGCGACGAGGCCGGGTTATTCGGCGCAGAACTGGCGCGCATGTATATGCGCTATGCCGAAAACCACGGCTGGAAAACCGAAATGCTCAGCTTGAACGAAACCGGCGTCGGCGGCTACAAGGAAGCAGTGTTCAAGATCGACGGGCGCGGGGCCTACTCGCGGCTCAAGTGGGAAAGCGGCGTGCATCGCGTGCAGCGCGTCCCGATTACAGAATCGAGCGGGCGCATCCACACCTCCACCGCCACCGTCGCCGTCCTGCCCGAAATGGATGACTTTGACATCAAAATCGATCCCAACGACATCGAAATCGAAACCTACTGCTCGTCCGGGCCGGGCGGGCAGCACATGCAAAAGAATGCCACCGCGATCCGCATCATACACAAGCCATCGGGCATGGTTGTCACCTGCGAAAACCAACGCTCGCTGACCCAAAACCGGCTGCAAGCGCTGGGCATCTTGCGCTCGCGGCTCTATGCCATCGAAGAAGAAAAACGGTTCGCCGAGCAAGACGCCAACCGCCGCTCTCAGGTGGGCAGCGGCGACCGCTCGGAAAAAATCCGCACCTACAACTATCCGCAAAACCGGGTCACCGATCACCGCATCGGCATTTCTTCCTACAACCTGGTCGGCGTGCTCGACGGCGATCTCGACCAGTTCATCGACGAATTGGCCACCAGCGAAGAGGCCACACGGCTGCAATCTCTGGGGGATGCGTGAGCGCCTGGCGCGTCGACGAGGCATTGACCTGGGCCGCGCGACAGCTTGTGGCGACAAACGAACCACGCACGGCCGCATCCATGCTGCTGGCGCATGCGCTGGGCTGTTCTCCGACCGGCCTGCTTGCCCACCCGGAGCAAGAACTGAACGAGCCGCAGTGGGACGAATTCAAACGGTTGGTCGCCCGCCGCGCCCAACACGAACCGGTAGCCTATCTCACGGGCCACCGGGCTTTTTTTGACCTCGACCTGGCCGTCGACGCGCGGGTCTTGATCCCCCGGCCGGAGACAGAACTGCTCGTCGAACGCGCGCTCGACCTGGCCCGACGTTGGGAGCAGCCGCGCATCGTCGACGTGGGCACCGGCAGCGGGGCAATTGCCGTTTCGCTGGCCGCTCACCTGCCCCGGGCAACACTGTGGGCCATTGATGCCTCGGCCGGAGCACTGGCGGTGGCCCGCGCCAACGCGCACCGCTGCGGGGTGGCCGAGCGCATCACTTTTTTGCACGGCGACCTGCTCTCGCCGCTGCCGGGGCCAATCGACCTGATCGCCGCCAACCTGCCCTACGTGAGCGCGGCCGAATACGCCGCACTGCCCCCCGACGTGCGCCGCTACGAACCCCGTGCGGCGCTGCTGTCCGGCGTCGACGGGCTGGACGCGATCCGCGCGCTGCTCGACCAGGCCCCCGATCGCCTGTCGGCAGACGGCGTTGTGCTGCTCGAAATCGGCGCCGGGCAGGGAATGGCCGCCGCCGCGCTGGCCCGCAGCGCCTTTCCAGGGGCTGCGGTCGAGGTGGTGCAAGACTATGCCCGTCTCGACCGCATCATCCTGATCGATCTGGGAATGTGATATGACCATCAAACTTGTCGCCTGCGACCTCGACGGGACGCTGATGGGCGAAGACCTGACCTTTTCGCCGCGCCTGCTGCGCGCGGTGCGCCACGCGCAAGCGCTGGGCGTCATCGTGACCATCGCCACCGGACGCGGGTTCACCTCTGCGCTGGATTTTGCGTGCAAGTTGGGCACCGACGCGCCGTTGATCTGCTATCAGGGCGCACTGCTCAAAACCCAATCCGGCGAAACGCTGCACCAGGCTGCGCTGAGCCGTGCGCACCTGCCGGCGGTGATCGACTTTTGCCGGCAGCAAGGGGTAGAGCTTTCAGCGTACTATGACGATCATATCTATTATACCGCCCGCACCCGCGACACGGCCTATTACGAGCGCTGGTTCAGCCTGCCCGCCTGCCGCGTCGACGACCTGTTTGTGGCGCTGCCCGGCGACCCGATCAAATTCATCGTCGTCGCCGACGACAAGGCACACGGCGACCGGCTGGAGGCTGACCTGCGCATCGTGGCCGGCGGGCACTTTGACGTGATCCGCTCGCACGACTGGTTTGTCGAGGGGGTAGCCTTGCACGTTTCCAAAGGCGACACCCTGGCCCAGCTGGCACAGCACCTGGATTTCGATCAATCCCAGGTCATGGCTCTCGGCGATAACGGCAACGACCGCGCGATGATCGAATGGGCCGGGCTGGGCGTGGCCATGGGCAACGCCGCCAACGAGGTCAAAGCCATCGCCGATGTGATCGCCCCAGCGCAGGCCGAGGATGGCGCAGCCTGGGCGCTCGAACGATTCATTCTGGACTGAACCTGGCAGAAAACAATGGAGGGCCGCATATGTCACAAAACACCGGCAAGCTCTTTGAACCGGCAACCATCGGCGCGCTGAACCTGGACAACCGGCTGGTGCGCTCGGCAACCGCCGAACGTCTGGCCGACGACGCCGGCTGCCCGCTGTCTGAGTTGGGCGAACTGTACCGCACGCTCGCCGCGGGCGGCGTGGGCCTGATCATCACCGGTCACGCCTTTGTCGACGCGCGGGGCTGCTGCCACCGCCAGATGTCCGGCCTGCACAACGACGAGTTGATCCCCCACTGGCAGTCGATCACCCGCACAGTTCACGACGCGGGCGGAAAAATTGCGGTGCAGATCAATCACGGCGGGCGGCAGTGCGCCGAAGACGCCGTGAGCGGCCCGCTGCTCGCCCCCTCGCCGGTGCCGCTGAACGCGGATCGACCGCGGCCGCAGGAAATGAGCGAGGCCGAAATTCGCAGTGCGATCCGCGCCTATGCGCTTGCCGCCGGACGGGCACAAGCGGCCGGGTTCGACGCGGTGCAGCTTCACGGCGCGCACGGCTACCTGATCCACAGCTTTAACTCACCGGCGAGCAACTGGCGGCGCGACCGCTGGGGCGGCAGCCCGGCCAAACGCCTACACTTTTTGGAGGCAGTCGCCTCGGCCGTGCGCGGCGAGGTCGGTGACCGCTATCCGCTGCTGGTCAAACTGGGCACAGTCGATTGGGTGCGCGACGGCTTGAGCGAGGATGACGGGATCGAGATCGTGCGCCACCTGCGCGATATGGGCCTGGACGGAGTCGAAATCAGCGGCGGCATCGGCGAGGGCAATTCGCGCAAGGGCGTGCTGCACGAGGCCGACGAGGCCTATTTTCTGCCCATCGCCCGCAAGGCGCGCATGGTCACCGACCTGCCGCTCATATTGGTCGGCGGGATGCGCTCGGCAGCGGTGATGCAGCGCATCCTTGACGAGGGTGCGGCAGATTTCATCTCGCTTTGCCGCCCACTGATCCGCGAGCCGGATTTGCCCAACCGGCTCAAGGCCGGTCAGGAGCGGACAACCTGCGTGTCGTGCAGTCAATGCTGGCCCCGTCCGGGCGAACTGGGCATTTCCTGCCATTATCGGGGCTGAGCGCGCCACCAGCTCCACCCGCAACATGTAAAAAGCCTCGCCGGATTGGCGAGGCTTTTTACCTCGGTTTGGCAAGGCCGCAAATCATTCAGCGGAAATGGCGTCCACAGGACATTCATCTTCGCACAGCCCGCAGTCGATGCAGGCAGCGGGATCGATCACATACGAATTTTCCCCTTCACTGATCGCATCCTCCGGGCAGACTTCGGCGCAAGCCCCACACGAAATGCATTCATTTTCATCGATTTTACGTGGCATATTTCCTCCTCTTTAGTGTAGTAAAAACTCATTCGGCGAAATACTAGCACATTTTCCAGTCTTTGTCAAAACATTCGTTGACAAATGCCATTGCTTGGAGTACAATCCAGATTCGAACTCCAGATTCGGTGTTTTGCAAACCGCAACCTCACCTTTTTCAGGGTGTTCTAGCAAGCAGAATGGGGCTTTTCGTGAGCGATACCTCGCCGGCGATTGATGCGTCAACCCAACTTGTGCCCTCCGATTCGGAACTGGTTGCCCAGGCCAAGCAAGACAGCGCGGTCTTTGGCCAGCTTTATGAGCGGTATGTAGACAAAATCTACAACTATATGTATTACCGCACGGGCAACCATTACGACGCGGAAGACCTGACCGCCAGGGCGTTTTACCAAGCGCTGACCCACATCGATCGCTATGTCGACCGGGGACTGCCTTTCTCGGCCTGGTTGTATCGCATCGCGCACAACCTGGTAGCCAACTGGTATCGCTCGCAAAGCCGCCGTCAGGTGATCAACCTCGACGAGGTTACGGCTTCGGCGCTCCGGCATCCCGGCGATGTACCCGAAAAATCGCTCGAACACCAGGACGATCACCGCCTGCTGCTGCGCTTGCTGCGGCGGATGCCCGATGACCGGCAGCAACTGGTGATTCTCAAATTCGTCAACCAGTTGAGCAACCTGGAGATCGGGCAGATCATGGGGCGCAGCGAGGGGGCGATCAAGTCTTTATACCATCGCACACTGCTGGCCTTGCGCGAGCAGTGGCTCAAGGAACGCGAATCTGATGAGGAGTTTTGGGATGGCAGATGAAAACGATAGCAAGACCCTTTCGGCATTTTCCAGGCTGTCGCGCGTCGCTCCCCGCGCCGACTTTGTGCGCAAGCTGGGCGTAGAAATCGGGCGCACGGCGCGCCAACGGGTTGGCCTGGGCGCACGTTCAGCCTTTGACGAGTACGTGATCGATTTGCGACGTTTTGTGCGCCTGCTGCGCGAGGCTTTGACGCCCGTGCAGCCCCAGCCGGCTTTTCGACGCGCGCTCAACGAACAACTCACCGCCGACGCGCTGCGCGTCAGCGTCCAGCGCCAGAGCAAGCTGCGCTGGCTGGTGATCGGCAGCGTGGTCGGATCGCTACTGTCGCTGACCGGCCTGCTGGTCGCGGCACTGTTCAGGCAGCGGCGCGCGCCGCCACCCAATCGCGCCGTGGGCGCAACATAGGACAACTTGACACAACGGCCTGCCTAGAGTAAACTTGCCGAGTTGGGTGACTGCCCAACCCGGCAAGTTTTTTGTCGGCCTAAATGATATAGTGAGGTATCTATGACTTCAAGTTGGAGCAAGGGATTTTTGTCCAGATTGGGCATTCTGGGTGAGCTGCTCAGGTTTCTGTGGAAGCGCAAGTTGTGGTGGCTGATCCCGATGATCGTGATGCTGATCGTCTTTGCGGTTTTGCTCGTCGCGGCACAGGGATCGGCGCTGGCACCGTTTATCTATACCCTGTTCTAAAAGGCCTATCCTCCAAGATCGCTGCTTGTAATGGAAACCATTGCCTGGGCAACGATCTTGGAGCGACCAGGCCCTGTTCAGTTCCGATTTAGTTGGGATAGGACACATCGATGCACATACTTGCACTGATTTTGCTCACCCTGGTCGGCTATTCGGTCGGCGCGGCCCTCGCCGCCTCAAAGCGCAGAGACGCCTTGCCCCGCGTGGCCTCACCCAGCCTGCTTGATCTGGGGCTGATCGTCGCGCTGTGGGTCGTTGCCCTGACGCTCCAGCCAATCCTCGGCAAGTGGCTGTCGATTGCGGTGTGGATGTTCGCCGCCGGGGCCGTCGCCTGGGCCTGGACGCGGTCGCGGCGCGCCAAGTTGCCCGTCGACAAGACGCCCGCGCCGGCGCCGGCAAATGGTTTTTTCAAACGGCTGTGGCAGGGCTGGACGTGCTTTGCGCGGCGCATGGGCAATTTCCAGGGCCGCGTGCTGCTGGCCTTTTTCTACTTTGGCATTGTGACCCCCTTTGGCCTGCTGGTGCGCCTGTTCGCCGATCCACTGCACATAAAACCGCGCAAGAAACCATCATTTTGGCTGGATCGCGCTCCAACCGCCACCGACCTCGACCAGATGAGGAGCCAGTTTTAATGTACATCCTCGGCACATCTTTTTTCTATCACGATTCTGCCGCCGCCCTGATCCGGGACGGCCAATTGATCGCCGCCGCCGACGAGGAGCGGTTCAGCCGGATCAAGCACGACAGCGGCTTTCCCGAACGAGCTATCGCTTTTTGCCTGCGGCAGGCCGGCATCACGGCCGACGACCTCGACCACGTCGTCTTTTACGAAAAGCCGCTGACCAAGTTCGAACGCATCCTGATGACCTCGCTGGGCACCTTTCCCCGCTCCTGGCAGGCCTTCAGCGAAGCAATGGTGGCCTGGTTCGACCAGAAATTGTGGATCAAGAGCCTGCTGGCCGAAAAGGTTGGCGTGACCGAAGACAAGGTGCTCTTTACCGACCACCACATGTCGCACGCGGCCAGCGCGCTGTTCTGCTCGCCGTTTGAAGAAGCAGCCATCCTCACCGTCGACGGCGTGGGCGAGTGGACGACGACCACACTGGGCCGGGGCCGCGCCTCGTGGGCCGACGGCGGCCAAAACGAGATCGACCTCTTTGCCGAGCAGCGCTTCCCGCACTCGATCGGCCTGCTGTATTCGGCCTTTACCGCCTTTTTGGGCTTTCAGGTCAACGAGGGCGAGTACAAGGTGATGGGCATGGCGCCCTACGGCGAGCCGCACTACATGGACAAGGTTTACCAGACTTTCAAAGTGGAAAATGACGGCTCGTTCCACCTGGACATGGACTATTTCAGCTATCACTATTCGGCGACACAGAGCTTTGGCCCGAAATTTGTGCGCCTGTTCGGCGAGCCGCGCGTGCCCGAGTCCGACTTTTTCACCGTCGACACCGATCCGGGGATCGACGCGCGCGCCCCGGCCGTGGTCAAAAACCAGTATTACGCCGACGTGGCGGCGAGCATCCAGCGCGCCACCGAGGATGTGCTGCTGGGGATGGCCCGTCACCTGCACGAAAAGACCGGCCTGACCAGGCTGTGCATGGCCGGCGGAGTAGCCCTCAACAGCGTCGCCAACGGGCGCATCTTGCGCGAGACGCCCTTTGAAGAGGTGTTCATCCAGCCGGCGGCCGGCGATTCTGGCGGCGCGCTCGGCGCGGCGCTGTACGTCTATCACGTGCTGCTCAAGCAGCCGCGCCGCTTTGTGATGGAGCACGCCTACTGGGGAGAAGGCTACAGCCGGGACGAGATCAAGGCTTTTCTGGACGGCAGTGGAATCGCTTACCACACCGTCGAAAACGACGATGCGTTGTGCGCCCAAATCGCCGCCGAGATCGAGCAGGGCAAGGTGATCGGCTGGTTTCAGGGGCGTTTCGAGTGGGGGCCGCGCGCGCTGGGCAACCGCAGCATCCTCGCCGACCCGCGCCAGGCCGAGATGAAAGCCATCGTCAATGCCAAGATCAAGTTCCGCGAGCCGTTTCGCCCCTTTGCGCCGGTGGTGCTCCAAGAACACGCCGCCGAACTGTACGGCGTCAGCGAGCCGGAGCGGCACTATCCACCGCGCTACATGCTGATGGTTTTCGACGTGCCGCCGGATAAACAGCACATCACACCGGCGACGACGCACCAGGGCGGCACGTCGCGCATCCAGACCGTACGCCGCGAGTGGAACGGGCGCTACTATGACCTGGTCAAGACGTTTGGCGAGCGCACCGGCGTGCCCGTGCTGCTCAATACCTCGTTCAACCTGCGCGGCGAGCCGATCGTCAGCAGCCCGGCCGATGCGTTCAAGACGTTCAGCAACAGCGGCATCGACATACTGGTGCTGGAGAATTTTGTCGTTCACAAGTGAGAAAATCGCAAATTGCAAATAGCAAGCGTAGGCCGTTCTATTCAAATGGCTTTGAATTGACGTTGCGGCTATTGCAATTTGCCATTTGCAATTTGCCATTCGCCCTTTGCAATTTGCCATTCGCCCATTCCCTATGACGCAAAAAAAGAACCGCCGATTATCTCAAACCCTACTCAATATCCTCGTGCCCACCCTCTTGAGCCTGCTGGCCCTGGTGGTAGCGTTGGAAATCGGGCTGCGTGTCTTTTACCGGCTGATCCCGCTCGACGTGTGCGCCTCCGATCCGATCGTTGGCAACTATTATTGCCAGCCCTATTTCGTCTACGACAAACCGATCCGCATCGCCTACCATTACACCCCCGGCTATCGCAGCGAGGGCTGGTGGAACCCGGCGCACCCGTCGCAGGCCGGGACGAGCGCCGAGGTCGCGCCGACGGGACGCAGCGATCCGTTCTGGTATGTGTTCCAGATCGACGAGATGGGCTTTCCCAACGACGAGGTCGAATGGCGCGACCGTTACGACATCCTCGTCACCGGCGACTCGTTCGTGACGCGCACCGCGCCGCAGACATGGATCGACCTGCTGCGCGAGCAAACGGGCCAGAGCGTGCTCACCGTCGGCGCGTCGAGCTGGAGCACGCTCAACGAGGTCGAGGCGATCAAGATGTACGGCCTGGACAAGCGGCCCAAATGGGTGCTGGTGATGTTTTTCGAGGGCAACGACCTGATCAACACCGCCCAATACCTCCAAAAACAGGCCAGCGGCCTGAGCTGGAAAGAGTACGACATGCAAGGGGTGTCCTGGTATCGCGAGCTGCTGACCTATCACATGCTCAAGCATTGGCTGTCCCCGAAAAAGGCCGCCGGGCCGGTGCGCTATCGCTACCCGGTGACGGCCAGCACCGAGGCGGGCGAGATCGACCTGGTGTTCAAGGACATCCACCTGCTGCCGCTCAGCGCCGACTATGACACGCTGGCCCGCTCGGACGAATTTGCCGCCGTCACCCATGCATTACTTGATTTGAAAAAGCTTTGCGATGCGCAAGAGACACATCTGTTGTTTGTTTACCTGCCCAGCAAAGAGCACGTTTACTGGTCGCGCATCTGGGATCCGGTCGATGTGAACAACATCCTCGAACGCACGGTCACGGTCACGCTCAGCGAAGGCGACCACGGCACGCTGGTCTGGAACCAGCAGTACCTCAGTTTCGACCGGTTCAATGCCAACCACAACGCCCAGGAGCGCCTTTTTGCCGATTGGGCACAAAAAAACGGCGTCGAGTTTCTCAACCTGACGCCGCTGTTCTGGCAAAAGAGCATCGAATTGGGCGAAACCTATCACTATGCTGATCCGCACTGGAACCAGCTCGGCAACCAGATCGCCGCCGAGGCGATTGCCGAATACCTCACCACGCACTAACGCTTTCGATTTTTCTTCCGCGACTGTTTTTGCTGCTGTCGTTTAGCCTTTTTCTTTTCCTGAGTCTTGTTATTCAAGCTGCGAAATATTCGCTCTCGTTCGCGCTGCTGCTGCTGAAATTCTTCTTCGCTGATCCGCTCGCCGTTCAAGTTCCAGCGGCTTGGAGGCGTGATCCGTTTTCCCAGCACCCCCATTTCGATCTGCACATCCTCAAAATCGCCTTGAACCATCAGATCGACAACATCGGCGTCGAAGGCCTGCTTGATCACATCCAGCGCCTCGACCGCCCTCAAGGCCATTAGTGGGTTAATGATAAACGCATTGAGCGAGTGATCCTGGTCCGCAAAATGAGACAACTGCATTGCCAGGACGCGCACACATTCGTCGCGCCCATCAGGATATTGCTCGGCGATTTTGCCCAGTCCATTTGCGGCAGCAATGCGTGCATACGTCGGATTCTGCGCATTTGCCAGATACTCTTGCAGCACCCCGAGCGCCGCCGGCCCGATCAGGCCAAACACGTCGGGCAGGTCTTCGGCCACCCAATCATCACTGTCTTCATCAATCCGATGGAGCAGTTGTGTGAGTGGCCCGGCGGCTTTTTCCGCGCGGAGTTGGGCCAACGCACGCCAGGCGTGCAGCGGCGCCCAGACCTCGTCGCTGTCGCTGTTGGCCTCATTCAGATCATCATCGAGCGCCATCCGGATCAGGTCGTCAATATGCGTTGCAGTCAATCCCAATTCAAGGTAATTGGGCCACGGACGGTGCCGGGCATGTGATTCGCCAAGCGTCAACAATCTGTCTACCGGTGCCGGATAGTTCTGGCTCATCTCTCCCCTCCTAAAGTTTACACCACCATTTTCACCGGCGGGCAGCTTGCCGGATCGTAGAGCGGGCTGATCTCGCGCAGCTTTTGAATGATGCCCGGCAGGTGCTCAACGACAAAATCCACATCTCCCTCGGTATTCTCCCGCCCCAGGCTCAGGCGCAAACTGCCATGTGCAATCTCGATCGGCACGCCCAGCGCGGCCAGCACATGTGACGGCTCCAGCGAAGTGGACGTGCAGGCCGATCCGCTGCTGGCGCACACGCCCAGCGCGTCCAGGTTGAGCAAAATCCCCTCGCCCTCGACGTATTTGAACACAAAACTGGCGCTGTTGGGCAGCCGCTCGGTCGGATGCCCGGTCAAGATCGCTTCCGGGATGCGATCCAGGATGCCGTCGATCAGCCGGTCGCGCAGCCCGATCAGCCGCGCGTTTTCCGCTTCAGCCGTCTCGTGGGCCAGCTTGAGCGCCGCCGCCATACCGACGATGTAGGGGATATTTTCCGTCCCCGCCCGCCGCCGTCGCTCGTGCGATCCGCCGGTCTGGATGGGCAGGAATTTGGCCTTGCGGCTGGCGTACAAAATGCCCACCCCCTTGGGGCCGTAGAACTTGTGCGCCGACAGGGACAGGAAATCCACGCCCAACCGTTCGACGTCCAGATCGAGCACACCGCCGGCCTGCACCGCGTCGGTGTGCAAGAGCACGCCGTGCTTGCGCGTGACCCGCGCAATCTCGGCCAAAGGCTGGATCGTGCCGACCTCGTTGTTGGCGTACATGACGCTCACCAGCGCCGTGTCCGGGCGGATCGCCTTTTCGACCTCGTCGGGATCGACCATACCATAAGAATCAACCGGCAAACAAGTGACCTGAAAGCCGAATTTTTCGGCCAACTGATCCAGCGTGTGGCTCACCGCGTGGTGCTCGATCGGCGAGGCGATAAGGTGCTTTTTGCCCTGTTCGGCCAGCACAAAGGCCGCGCCGCGCAGGGCCAGGTTGTCGCTCTCAGTGCCGCCGCTGGTGAAAATCACCTCGCGTTCCTTGCAGCCTAAAATATCGGCTACCGTCTGCCGGGCCGCTTCCAGCGCATCGGCGGCCTCGCGCCCCTTGTGGTGCAGGCTGGAAGCATTGCCATAGATTTCGGTGAAATAAGGCAGCATCGTCTCGACGACGCGCCCATCGACGGCCGTGGTCGCCGCGTGATCGAGGTAAATGGTGTGTTCAGGTTTATTCATATCAGCTCTCCCTTATAGTTCGTATTGCGTATTTCGTCGGCGAATCGCGTAACCCGTAACTCGCCACCCGTAACTCGTAACTCATTTGAAAATCTCTGTACTCAAATATCGCTCTCCCGTGTCCGGCAGCAGCGTAACGACGGTCTTGCCCGCGCCCAGTTCGTGCGCCACCTGCACCGCGCCCCAGGCCGCCGCGCCAGACGAAATGCCGACCAGCAGCCCTTCCTCGCGGGCCAGCCGGCGAACCATCTCGAAAGCCTGCTCGTCTGTCACCTGTAGAATGCGGTCAATCAGGCCGGTATCCAACACAGCGGGGATGAATCCGGCACCCATGCCGGCGATTTTGTGCGGCCCGGCCGGCCCGCCGGAGAGCACAGGCGATGCCGCCGGTTCCAGGGCGACGATCTGGATGCCCGGATCATGGGCCTTGAGCGCCGATCCCACGCCGGTGAGCGTGCCGCCGGTGCCCACGCCGGCGACAAAAGCGTCGATGTGTCTCGGCACCTGGGCCATGATTTCCGGTGCGGTCGTGCGTCGATGCACCTCCGGGTTGGCCGGGTTGGCGAACTGGTTGGGCATCCAGCCGCCGCGTTCGGCGACCAATTCTTCGGCCTTGTGGATCGAGCCTTTCATTCCTTCCTTGCCGGAGGTCAAAACAACCTCGGCGCCGTAGGCGCGCATCAACTGCTGCCGCTCGACGCTCATCGTATCCGGCATAACCAGGATCACCCGGTAGCCCTTCGCCGCGCCGACCAGGGCCAGCCCGACGCCGGTGTTGCCGCTGGTCGGCTCGATGATGACGCCGCCCGGCCGCAGAGCGCCGGCGCGCTCGGCCGCCTCGACCATTGCCAGGGCGATGCGGTCCTTGACGCTGCCGCCGGGGTTGTGCCGCTCGACCTTGGCCCACACCGCTGCCGCGCCTTCGCCGACCACGCGGTTGAGCCGCACCACGGGCGTGTGGCCGATCAGCTGCGTGACCTGCTCTGCCTTGTGTTTATCGGTGAATGTGCTCATTTATCATTCCTTGTTGCTAATCAGTCTGCAAATCGGCCAGCGTCATCCCATCCAGCACATCGACGACGCGACGATGCACCCGCTCCCACACCGTGCGCGCGGCGCACGCCTCGCTGCGCTCGCAAAGTCGGGCGTCCGCGTGACGCACACACTGCACGGGAAGAATGTCGCCTTCCAGCGCGCGCAGCACCTCGCCGACGGTGATCTCGTGCGGCGGGCGGACCAGCTCATAGCCGCCGTGCGCGCCGCGCGTGCTGGAAACGAGTTCGGCGTCGCGCAGATCGCGGATCACCTGCTCCAGATAAGCCAGCGAGATGCCCTGCGCCTCGGCCACATCGTTCAATGAAATCGGCCCCTTGCCGTATTGATCGGCCAGTTCGGCGATGGCGCGCAGGCCGTATTGTTCTTTGGCTGAGACTTTCATCGGTTAATTCCTAGTAAATACTCGGAATTATTATACACCGGATCGATGGGGTTGTCAATCGGCAGACGAATGATCTATCAAAGCCTGTTTGACAGAACACTAGAGTTTTGCCACCCAATTATAACGTTATCCCCGTCATGTGCTATAATGGGCCGATTATGCGTGGGGAGAAGAGCGTGAACAAACAATCCGATAATCTGCTGGCGGCGATCTCGTTTGCGACCTTTATCGGCTTTGGCCTCAGCGCCGGGTTGATGGGCGTCATCTGGCCGTCGATGCGGGATGGGTTTGGCGTGAATGACGAGGTCTATGGCACGCTGTCGCTGGCGACGCTGGTCTGCTCGCTGCTGGTGACCGCGAACAGCGGCGTGCTGCTGGCCCGCTTTGGCATCGGCGTATCGCTGCTGGCAAGCTGTTTGATCGGCGGACTGGGGGCATTGGTCAGCATCCTGGCTCCCAACTGGGGCGTATTTGTGGCGATTCAGAGCGCGACGGCGCTCGGCTCGGCGCTGCTCAACCCGGCGGTCAATATCTATTTCGCGGCCTACCAGAGCACCGGGCGAATGAACTGGCTGCACGCTTGCTGGGGACTGGGGGCGACGGTCAGCCCGGTGCTGATGGCGCGGCTGATCCAGGCCGGCGGCACGTGGCGGGCGGGGTATGTGATGATCGGCCTGGTCTACCTGGCCTTGAGCGTTGTGTTCGGGCTGACGCTCAAGCGCTGGCCGTCCGCGGTCGGAGCAGAGGCCAAGTCGGAGCCGGAAGCCGTGCGGGGGACGCGCACGCTGGCTTTGCCGGCGGTGTGGCTCAGCCTGCTGCTGTTTTTCACCTTTACCGGCATGGAGGGCGCATCGGCGCAGTGGCCGTTTACCCTGTTCACCGAAGGGCGCGGCATCGATGCCGCCGTGGCCGGAGCCTGGGTCAGTGCGTATTGGGTAGGCATCACTGTGGGGCGAGTGGTTTTCGGGGTGGTGGCGCAAAAGGCGCCCCCGTCGACGTTGGTGCGCGGGTGCATGCTCGGCCTGTGCGCCGGCACGGCGGCGATCTGGTGGGCGCCGCTGCCGCTGATCGGTTTCATCGGGCTGGCGCTGACCGGTTTCTGCCTGGCCCCGCTTTTTCCGGTGCTGACTTCGACCACACCGCAGCGGCTTGGCGCGGCGCGCGCGGCCCATGCCATCGGCTACCAGATGACGGCGGTCCGGTTGGGCCTGTCGCTGATCCCGGCGCTGGGCGGCGTACTGTCCGAGCGGTTAGGGATCGCCAGCATCGGCCCGTTTTTGTTCGCCGTCGCCGCGCTGGCCTTTTTCTTGCACGAAGCGACGTTGCGGGTTAAAATGACAAATGACAAATAGCGGCAACGTCAAGTCAAAACCTGATGAGCAGAACGGCCTACGCTTGCGATTTGCAATTCGCAATTTTTAGAATGGAGTTCATATGGCTGCTGTGAATCGAGAATTCACCATCGCCGGCGAGTATCGCTACAACCGTTCCGGCCCGGTGCGCTGGATCGTCTCGCACGTGATGCGCTACCCGCTGCTGCCGCTGCTCGAGATCGCGATGGTTGTTGTGGCTAACTGGCTGAACAGCCTGGCCCCGCTGTACGGCGGGCGGGCCGTCGACCACGTGTTCAGCCCGGAGCGCAGTCTGCGCACGTTGGCCACCCTGTCGCTGACCGTGCTTGGGCTGCGCCTGGGCACTGCAGGGTTGAACATGCTGCGCAGCGTGTTTGGCGAATTTATCGCTCAACGGCTGGAGCGCGACGCGCGCGCAGAGCTGTACGTGAGCCTGCTCGGCAAGAGCCTGACCTTTCACAGCCGCCAGCGCATCGGCGATTTGATGGCGCGGGCGACCAACGATGTGCGCCAGCTCAACTTTATGTTCAGCCCCGGCCTGCGCCTGATTTTGTCGTCGCTGATGAGCCTGGTGATGCCGATCATCGCTATCGCCTCGATAGATGCGCAACTGCTCGTCGTGCCGCTGATCTTTTGCGCCGCGTTGGCGCTGACGGTGTGGGATTACACGCGGCGGCTCAACCCGATCGCCGAGGGGCAGCGGCGGCAGTTCGGCAAGATGAACGCCGGCCTGGCCGAAGCCGTCAGCGGGATCGAGGTGGTCAAGGCCAATGCCCAGGAAGAGCAGGAGCAGGCCAAGTTTACCCACGATGCGACGGCGTTCCGCGACCTGTTCATCCGCGAGGGTGAAATCCAGGCCCGCTACCTGCCCCTGCTGGCCTATTACGTGATGCTGGCCGCGGCGTTTGGGCACGCGCTGTTTTTGCTCGCCAACAAGGCGCTGACCATCGGCCAGGTGGTTGCCTTTATGAGTCTGCTGGGCTTGCTGCAATTTCCTACTTTTATCTCGATTTTCACGTTTACTCTGGTTCAGCTTGGAGTGGCGGGCGCGCGGCGCATCCTCGATTTGATCAAGACCGAAACCGAACTCGACCAAAACCCGACCGGGGTCAGCCAGGCGATGCATGGAAAAGTGGTCTTTGAGAACGTCTGCTTTGGCTATCACGGCGCCGAGTGCGACGATCGTTCAGTGCTGAAAAAAATCTCGTTTGTGGCCCGGCCGGGTGAGACCATCGCCATTGTCGGGCAGACCGGTTCGGGCAAGACGACGCTGACCCGGTTGATCAACCGCATCTATGACGTCAGCGCCGGGCGCGTGCTGGTCGATGGCGTGGACGTGCGCGAATGGAATCTCGCCTCGCTGCGCTCGCAGATTTCGACCATCGAGCAGGACATCTTTCTCTTTGCGCGCTCGATCCGCGAGAACATTGCCTTTGGCGTGGGCAAGGACGTGAGCCAGGCAGAGATCGAGCGCTGCGCGCGCGAGGCGCAGGCGCACGATTTCATTATGAGCTTTGACCGGGGATACGACACCGAGGTCGGCGAGCGCGGGGTGACTTTGTCCGGAGGGCAGCGGCAGCGCATCGCCATCGCCCGCGCCTTTCTCACCGACCCGCGCATCCTGGTCCTCGACGACTCGACCAGCGCCATCGACAGCGCGACCGAAGATCAAATTCAGGCGGCGATGTACAGGGTGCAGCAGGGGCGGACGACGTTCATCATCACCCACCGCCTGTCGCAAATCCGCTGGGCCGATCGCATCCTGGTGCTGCGGCGCGGCGAGCTGGTCGATCAGGGCACGCATGACGAGTTGATCCGCCGCTGCTCGGCCTACCGGCGCATTTTCTCACGCTATGATGTGGAACTGCCGCCGCTCCAAGGTGAATCGTGCAGCCTGGACTAAAGTGAGGGGTGAAATGTGCTGCGTGAGGCGTAATGCGTGATGCGTGAAATGATGGGAGACTAAAATGGGCTTTATCATGGGCGGGCTGGACAGTGAAAAATACGACCGTTCTTATCCAGACCGCGAGCTGATCCGGCGCATCGCGGGCTATTTCAGGCCGCAGGGCAAACAGATGCTGCTGGTGGCGGCGATGGTTTTATTCAACTCGGGGTTCAACACGGTACGACCGCTGTTGATCACGCGCGGCATCGATATGCTGGCCGCCAATTCTTCGCCGGGAGCGATGATCGGGCTGTCGGTGGCCATTTTGCTGCTCGGCATCCTGGCCTGGGTATTCAACTATTGGCGGACGCGGGCCTCGGTGCGTGCGGTGGGCAATGTGGTGCTGCAACTGCGCCAGGATGTGTTCAAGACTGTCACCGAGCACGATATGTCTTTTTATGATGAAAACAGTTCCGGCCGGATCGTCAGCCGGGTCACCTCGGACACGCAGGATTTTTCGGCGGTGGTCACGCTGGTAATGGACCTGTTGAGCCAGGTCTTGCTGGTGATCATTTTGCTGGCGCTGCTCTTTTTCATCAACTGGAAGCTGACCCTGGTCGTGCTCGCCGCCGGGCCGTTGATGATTTTGCTGTCGCTGGGATTGCGAAAAATCGCCCGCAACGTGACCTTGCAGGCCAAGCGCGTGCTGGCCAGCGTCAACGCCAACGTGCAGGAATCGGTGAGCGGCATCGCTGTGGCCAAGAGTTTCCGTCAGGAACAGGCCTTGTACGACGAGTTCGAACGCATCAACCAGGAAACCTATCGCATCGGCGTGAAACGGGGCGTGATCATGAACAACATTTTCCCCGTTCTGGACGTGATGACCGCGTTGGCGACCTCGCTGGTGGTCTATGCCGGCGGCGTAGTGGCCCTGAACGGCGAAATCTCGGCCGGGACGTGGTACCTGTTTGTGCAGGCGCTCAACCTGTTCCTGTTTCCGCTGACTAGCATCGCTTCATTCTGGAGCCAGTTTCAGGATGGGCTGTCGGCCTCGGAGCGCGTCTTTGCCTTGATCGATGCCGAGCCGCGCGTGATCCAGACCGCAGCCGAACCGGTTGGCCGGTTGAAAGGCCAGATCGAATTTCGCGACCTCTGTTTCGCCTACAAGCCCGGCGAGGACGTGCTGTGCAATTTCAACCTGACCATCCAGCCCGGCGAGACGGTGGCCTTTGTCGGCCACACCGGCGCGGGCAAGTCGAGTCTGGCCCGGCTGGTGGCGCGATTCTACGAGTTTCAGGACGGCCAACTGCTGATCGATGGGCGCGACATCCGCCGATTCGACCTGGCCGAATACCGCCGGCAGATCGGCCTGGTGCCGCAGTCGCCTTTTTTGTTTTCCGGCACGCTGCTCGACAACATCCGCTACGGCGTGCCCGACGCGACGGAGGCGCAGGTGTCGGAGGCGGTGCGGCGCATCGGCGACGGCGACTGGCTCGATGACCTGCCCCACGGCCTGCGTACCGACGTCGGTGAGCGCGGGGCCAGCCTGTCGATGGGACAGCGGCAGTTGGTGGCCCTGGCCCGCGTGCTGATCCACGATCCGGCCATTTTGGTGCTGGACGAGGCTACAGCCAGCGTCGATCCCTTTACCGAGGCGCAGATCCAGGAGGGGCTGGAAACCGTCCTGGCACACCGCACCTCGATCATCATCGCCCACCGCCTGTCGACGGTCAGGAACGTGGATCGGATCATTGTGCTGGAACAGGGGCGGATCATCGAGCAAGGGACGCACGACGCATTGCTGGCACAGGGCGGACATTACGCAACGTTATTCAACACCTATTTCCGCCACCAGTCCTTGGAATATATTGAGCGTTCGAAGGAGTTTGAGGTAAACGTCTCGTAAAAGTCTCATGCCGACGGGGCCGTCGGCATGAGAAAAAATGGCCCTTTTTTGCTGCGAGCATTATGATTTATTCGACCTAGCCGCGTTCAACAATAGCTTGATTGATTGCAACAATTATCTTTTGTATTTGTTCTTTGTTGGTAGAGGTAAATACCTGCTTTTCGCCAGATGTGCTACCAACGATAACAACGTAGGTTGCCTTGGCTTTGGAAAACAAAAATATCGCGCCGCCTATGAAGACAACACCAAGAACGATCCCTAACCATCCAGCGTTTACCTCCACGATGATCCCGAAAATTCCACACAGAATGCCCAAGGCCCCAGCTATTACCCCAATCAGTGCACCAGTTAAACTTGGGGCTTTTGAGATCATCTTGACCGATGTGATATTGGTCATTGCATAGGTTGTACCTTGCAGGATAACACGTGAGTTGGTGACAAGTACAGAGGCGTCTTGATAATAAGTCTTTTCCTCAGTCATCTTAACCTCCTTGTTATTCACATAAAGGAAATCAACTATATACATTATACCAAACTAAAGTTCAATTGACAATGGAGGGATTTTCTCGTGCCGGCGGTCAACCGCCGGCACGTTGTGTATCTCTTGCCTGGGCACCATCATCAGAATGATGCCGGGTAGAGAAGAGATCATCACGCTGCGGTCTTTTGATTGGGCCTTCCTGGGAGACCATCATGTCCATATCCGCAGTACCGAACCTGTCCTAGTTGACAGGTTACGGAACGAGAATGTCGTGGTATACTGTGAAAGGCGATGGGAGTATGATGCAGCATTAGCTTCGATGCATGGTCTTGTACGACAAGAATGGGTGTATCCATTGAGGCGATGTTTAGAGGAGGCGCGTGATGAACTATCGGAAGGTAGGAAGGGCGGGGGTTCTCGTACTTGCTCTGTTGTTTACCCTGATTGTCTTTGTACCTGTTGGCGTGTACCTGCAGTGGTTTGTGCCAAGCGACAATGGCCTGTTTATCTGCATGTACCCTTTGATAGGTGCTTCGATTTTCGTCGTTGCGCTGACCATATGGCGCAAGAGCAGAACCGCACCCAGGATGCAGTTTGACCGTGTCATCATCGGCAAGAGCGATATATGGCGCAAGAGCAGAACCGCACCCAGGATGCAGTGGCCGATGCGAGTTGGCGCGGTCTGCTTGTTTGTCTTTTGCGCGCTTTGGCTCGTCGTAACCTCTATTCCGCCCATCGGCAGGCGTATCGGCCCGTGGGCAGAATTGCGAAGGATGCTGGTCGAAAAGTCACAGCAAGTGGCAGAAGCGAAAGCCACACTGTCTATACCGGCCAATCGACAGCTTACAAGGGAAGAGATAGACCAGATTGAGCGCATGGTGCTTGACCCCGCGCCAGCCTATACTTTCCCAATCATCAACCAGACTGTGCATGTGCGGATGATGGGAGGAACACCACCCTACGTCGGTGTGGACTTTGGAGACGGAAGGCGGGCCAAATTCAATCTGGCGACAATGGTGGTCACCTATGCCGACTGAGGGGAGGCAGAATGCTCTTTCTCGCTACGACGGAGACCGTCGTAGCGAGCGGGCGGCGCTCTGCGCCAGACCAGGCGACGCGGAGCGCCGTGCAGGCGTTTCCACGCGGGAGCGTGGGAACGAGAAAACCCTACAAACCTTGGGGATGTTTTGACAGCCACGCGGCATATTTGCTTTTCAACGCATCCCGCGCGGCAGATGATTCCAGTATCAGATCGGCTCCCCCATCATAGGGATGATAAATCCGCGCGCTATCAAGCGCAACCATCAACACATGGGAGGCCTGTTCATCGGCGACCAGCCGGATCAAATCATCATACCGTCCCCGCCTCCAGACTATGGGAGTGATCCAGACGATCATGGGGCTCGGCGTATCATCCCTAATCATCGGGTCCTCCGGCGCATTAAAGCGCATGGCTCGAACCCAATGGGCGGATACTCCCGGTAAATCGGGCGCGCAATTCAAATCTGCAGCCAACTCGTAGAACACTATCACCAACCAACACGCACTCCCCTCACCAAAAATGTCCGTGGCGATCGCGTTATGCCGATCAAGCAGTTCCCGGTACTCGGCGCAAGTATCCGGGTAACGCTTGGACTCTGGCAGCGAGTGTATGCGAAACCAACGCTCACGGTGCACTTGCCGAAGCACATATCCCAACGGTGGAACGACACCGTACCTCTCTCGCCACCAGATCTCAAAATCTGAAACCAATTTATGACTCTCCTGAAAAAAGGTCGAATAGGACAGACAGGCCAAAACGATCAGAACGTCAATTATCTTGGAGCTTTGCTTATCGCGCTTGATAAACACGAGAACAATGCCCTAGCATTACCCTGAAACGCTCGTTAAAAATGATATAACTGGAATTTGGCAACGG
>CAYRXM010000077.1:0-21517 GCA_964428175.1 uncultured Anaerolineae bacterium | reverse complement strand
AGTCTACTCAGGAGACGTTCCATGCTCAACCTTTCATTTTCGCCAGTGTGCAGTAACCTGCTTTGTTTTGGGGGGCGCGAAGCGCCCGAGATGAGATATAATCAAAAGTTGTGGATTGGCTGACTGGCAAAAAAAAGGAAAAATGGCGTATCTTGATGCGGGGCCCACCCACATTGCTCGTCATAATCTCTACCTTTTCTGTTCGACATAGTTGATGAGTTGCCCGGCCGCGTCAGGTGCAAGCCGTGTTAGCGCGCGGTGACTGATGGCGATGTACGCCTTGAAAACATCATACCACTGTAACTTGTCGGCCTTACTGCAATTGAACACCGCAATTTGGGCAATGCTTCAAACTCAAAGTTCTTCCCAGTAGTGCGCCACACATTGGACAACGCCAGTATATAAATTCAAAAAGGCCTCCGGCTGTGAGCAGAGCTATAACGAGGCAAGTTGTTACAATCATAGCAGGTCTAATCCAAGTTTCTCTCGTATCCTGGAACAAGTAGCCAGCCAACGCAGCCACCGTCAAGACCGCAACAATGCCTAATGCCGCGCCTAATCTGGCCGCAAATAGCCTTTTTCTCTTGGTGCAAATTACTTCTTTGATCTCATCCTGCCGCTTTACTTTTTTCATCTCATCCCCCAGGCACCACGGAACTAGCCGGTTCTGATTCGTGCGCCCAATGGGCGCGAGAAAAGCTGCACCCCCGCCGGGGCGGGCGCCGCGTGCGCAGCACGCGAGTGTCTGCCTCAAGTGGGGGCCTACCTACGGTAGGTCATCAAAGCGGAGTCGGGAGCGTAGCGCCTTTGAGGGCGTAGCCCTCGCGTCAGCTTGATTGAGATGTTAGGCGGAGGCGACATGCGCGAAGCGCCGCGCCGACGCCATCTCAATGTTATCTCGCGCCCATCAGGCGAGATGCGTCGGCATATGTGCCGCGCGCGCGAGCGTCTCGCCCAACATTCAGCTTCAGCGGCAGCGGCGGGGAGGGCAAGACAAACAAGCTAATGCACAAGATTGCTGGCGAAGCACGCCTCCCCTGAGCGGCGGAAGCCGCTGTCCGCTGCAAGCCGGTGTTAGGCAGTTGTCTATGACACTTTATTCGACTGTTTTTGGATAGGATTCATCGTGAGGTGGTGCGGGGCCTTGCCAAGTTGTGTTATAAGACTTTGGCCCATCTATGCGACCACCTTCCATAATTTCGTACCAACCTTTGGGTTGGATATTTGCATAAGGAAAAGCTTCTGCTGGCCCACGCATTAGGTGATCAGGATTGTTGGGGTCTAGCCAGAAAAGCCTTCCAGCTTGCACCCATTTTATCAAATCAAGATCATAATACACCCCTCCTGTTGCCGGTCCCCCTAAATCTGTTGGAACCCACATTGCTTCGGTGTACAAGTTAGTAGCAGGACCGCCAAAATAACTGACGAAATAAATTGTGTAACGATGTATTGGCTCTGGATCATCTAGCCGCCCAATTGGCAAAGCATGAATAACTGCGCTTGTTTGATGAGCAATCAAAGGCCATACCATTACCCGCGGGGCAGAATGCATTGTAATCCATCTTGTACGAAGCATCCACGATGGTGAATCATCAGGAGTTAGGTTATGCAGATTCACAGAAAAAGTAGCGATGATGAAATGCTCGCAGTGCTGCCACTTTAGTGTAAGTCGGTCAGAACACCAGGGTATCCCCTTATAAAGATCCTCGATATTCAATGGGGGATAAAAGCCTATAAGGCTGAAAGTATCTACTGGTTGCAGTATGTATGTACCACAATAAGGACATTGAGCTATTGGTTGAATGGGCAGCCGTCGAAAGTATTCCAGCCGCAACGAGCTCCATTCTCGATGGAGCAACTGCATCTGTTTTCGCTCTGGCGCTTCCCAGCGCTCTTCCTTTTCGTATTGCAGATCAAGGTTGTAAAGTCGGGAGTATGCCTCGCGATTTTGTCTCAAAGGCTCCAGGAATTCTTTATAAGATGCTGTATCGAACTCATTTTCTGGTCGTGGAATAACCAGAGGCTGTATCAAAACTGGTTTGCTCATAGTAGCCGGTGAGAGCCTCTTCACTGGCCCAATGGTGTGGCGGGCAGTATGAGACAACGTCCTTTTGGCGGCACCTGCTTTGAGCCACATAAACCATCTGAAAACACGCAAACACCCACCGGTTGGGTGCACGCTGGGTTGGGCGTTGTTTTTGCTTTGCCATTCCAATAGGCTATTGAATCCATTGAGCCTCAACCATTCTTGACTTGGCCAGACAGCACCCAAATCATCAAATGTTGAAGGCCAAAAACCTCTTTCTATTCTTTTGACATCATCCGATGTTAACCGCTGGAGATAGTAATTATCCTCTTGCGTGTCAACGGCTAAATACCAGCTTTGCGTACATGATTTGCAACGAGCCAGATGAATCCAAGGAGTTTGTTTCTTCAGCAGTTCAAATTTCGCCAAAAAGATATCCATCGGCGTTTCATAGCCCAGAAGAACAACTTGGAAATCTTTCCATATTAGGCAATCACAAGTTCGCGGATAGGAACTATTCAGCCAGGCCCGCAATGTCACTTTGAGTTCATGGGCCTGCAAATGGTCTTGATAATTGGTTTCAAGCACTTGTAAATAGAGATCAGAATTTAGCCAAGTCTGCAAGTCCTCGGCGGCATAAGCCCACTTTTCGAAATCGGCTGGCTCCATGTTATCGTATGCAAAGCGCCACAAGGTTTCTTGCCACTCAGGAATTGATGTCATATATCCTTCTTGGAACCAGCGCCCAACGGCCAGCTTCAGGCGCGGCGCACCCCCGTCGACGGCCCAACCACGCCGACAAACGAACCCGCTTCGCAGGGCGCTGCACACCGCGAGGCACTATTTTTTTGGTTGTCTACAATGCAAAGGGTAGCATAGAGTTGAAGTCTTGTCAATTGGTGGTGACAGGATTTTGGGGATGGGCGGGTTGCTGCGGCCGCCATAAAAAGAGGATGATGGTCGAGATTGCGGCTGCGGCGAGGATGAATTAAGCCGATCAATACGATCAGGAACGATAATTTTCGTATCGTTTTGCCTCCATTGGGCCGCAGTTGCCGGAGCGATGAAAATGTCTATTTGAGCACCGGATAGTGTATCTTGGGCCGGTCGATCTTGCTCCAGGGCAAATCTTCCAGGCCGACCGTGGATTCGCTGTCATAGAGCGCCTGGTACGTGTCGCGTTCCTGCCAGAGCCAAAACATCTCGCCCCAGACCATAAACCAGGTCCAGCGCGGCTGCTGGTTCAGGATGTCCAGTTTGGGCGGCGCGCCGACCTCGCCCAGTGCGACCGGCCTGTCACCGGCCAGGGCCAGGAGCTGATCATAGTCGGCCTGCGCAAAGCCGTGCCGGTACACGTCGGTGGCCAGGATGTCGACCACGTCGTCGCCAGGGTAGCAGGCCGCGTATGGCTCGATGTTTTCGCCCAGTTCGTTGGCATTGTACACCCAGATCAGGTTGTTCAGGCCATGAAAGTGCACCAGCCGCTCGAACAGCAGGCGGTACAGCTTTTTGTAGCCCTCTTTGCCGGGCCTTTTTCCCCACCAGAACCAGCCGCCGTTCATCTCGTGGTAGGGCCGCCACAGCACCGGCACGTCGGCATAGCGCAGTTGCTTGAGAAACCAGGCGATCACATCGACCTGCGACTTCCATCGCTCGTGCAGATCGCTGCCCGGCGTGACCAGCGCCTGCCATTCCGCGTCGGTCAGTTGGCCCTGGATGGAGGTTTGAAAATCGACCGGCTCGTCCTCGGTGGGGCGGACGGCGTGCCACATCAGGGTGATGATAAAGCCCTCGTGGTGACGGCGGATCGCCTCGTCGACGATGCGCTGGCGAAAGTTGATCCCGTCCCACGTCCCCGGCTCGCTGAATCCGAAATCCTGGCCGAAAAGAGCCGGATAGTGGCCCGTCTGTCGCTGCGCAGTGACCAGCCGCGTCGACTCGACCAGCGGGGCGCAGTGCTGCCCGATCAGCGTTTGCCGGCCCGAGATGCTGTAGAGATAGTCCAGCAGCGCGGCGGCTTCCGGCGCAGGGTTGGGCGTGACCAGTCGACTCATCGTCTCGAACTCCTTGAAAAAAGGCCCCCGGATGAACACCGGCTGACGCACATTATGCAAACACCAGATCGGTCATCAGTTCGCCGTCCGGCGTTGTGAACGCAGCGCCCAGCGCCCAAAAGTGCGCTCGCGCCTGCGGCTGTGTGTGGACGACCAGCACGTTTTTGCCCTTGTGCAGACGCATCGGCTCGGTTCTTTGCGTTTCGCGGAACATCGGGGCCTGTTTTTCCGCATCCTCTTCCATCACAGCGACGGCTTGCCCGTTCAGGTAAAATGTCATCTCGCCGCCCCCGCCAAAGCGCAGCACGGCCTGGCGATCATCGGGGCTGGTGACGGTGGTGACGACGTAGGCTGCCAGCGGCTCGCCCACTGCAAGCTGCTCCCGGTGCTGCCGTCCGATAAAGGCGATGTGTATGTCGTTGACGCTGCGCAGTCGCTCCGAGGTTTGCACAAAAGACGCCCAGTCCAGGGCCGGGTTCAGGTTGCCCTGTTCGTCGACCACTTGAGCCGGGGTCGGCGGTGCCGTCTTGCGGTTATAGACCGCGGCGTGCCAGGCGGTGACCGTGGGGAAAAGCGGCTGGCTGGTGTGGGTCAAAGTCTGGGTATGTCCCTGCCAGGTCAGCGACACCTCGACCGACCACTGCGCGGTTTGTGCGACGCCGTCAAAGGCAAAGGGTGCGTCGATGATCTGTGCGTCCGTCGCGCCGCGCACCTCCACCGTGCACCGCTCCGATTTTCCACCCCGGTGCAGGACAAAGGTCGCCAGGAGGTCGTAGGGCTTGCCCCGCTCGGCCGGCCCGCCGACGATGATGCGTCCCAACCGTTGGGCGGCTTCTTCGGGCGTGGTCAGCTCGATGACCCGCACAAACGGCCCGCCCAGCCGGGCAACCGCGTCCGCCCGGCCCGGCACATCGGCGCACAGGACGGCTTTCAGCAGCACATCCGGCGGCGCGTCGATCGGCGGGCAGGCTTTGCCGAGCAGCCGCTTGAGGTCCGAAAGGGCGATCTGCCGGTTGTGCGCCTCGCCCAGCGCCGACAGTTGGTGATTGCTGCGCGGCGACGCATAGGCCGTCACCCGGATGCCCCGGCGCTTGTCGCGCAGCGGCACGTGGACGGCCGTGGTCAGCGTCTCCGGGTTGTAATCCCAATCGGCGACCTGCCCATCGTCGATCATCACCACTTCGGGCTGGTAGCTGCCCTGGAGCAAAATGTCATAGCCGCGCTCGGCCGGCAGCGCTTCGCAGCGCCCTTCGGTGGGCAAAATTTCGACCGTCCAGGTTTCTCCTTCCATCCGCGTGCGGATTTCGGTCCACTCGAACTGCCCTACGCTGTCATCGTCGCCCCGGTATGCCTCGGTCGCGCCGTCGTCCTCGTACAGGCGAAACGCGCCCGCCGGGCCGGGAAACACCGCCAGGGCCAGCCAGTCGCGCGGCTGGGCGTCGCTGCTGCCCGACGCCAGGCGCGGCGGCGCTTGCCCGGCAAATTCCATCGCCAGGGGCAAAATGCCACCCGCCTTGACCAGCAGCGGCAGCCGGTCGATGTCGCCGAGCAGGCGCGCCCAACGCGGCCCGGTCAAAGTCTCTTTGGTTTGATAGTCGATCCACGTTCCTGCCGGTACCCACACGTCGGTGGCGGCCAGGCCGGTGGCCGGATGGGCCGGGAAGACGATCGGCGCGGCGATTGCCTGATCGCCCAGGTAATACTGGTAGCGCGCGGCGTAGGCGTCCTCGACCTCGGGGTGCTCGTAATACATCGGCCGGCAGAGCGAAACGCCGGTATCCGAGGCGACTCGGGCCAGGGTGTACAGGTAGGGCACGAGCTGGTAGCGCAGGTGGAATGCCGCGCGGGCGGCGCGATAGGCGTCGTCGGGGTAGGCCCACGGACGCCGCTCGAAGCGCGGGTCTTTGGTCGCGTGGAGGCGCAGGCAGGGGCTGAGCGCGCCAAACTGCACCCAGCGCGCATAGAGTTCGGGTTCGGTCTCTCCGCCCATATGCCCGCCGATGTCGTGGCTCCACCAGCCGTAAGCGACGTTCGCGGCCGTGGCGGTCATGTAAGGCTGGAATTGCAGCGCCGGCCAGCCAACGATGGTGTCGCCGGAAAAGCCGATGTGGTAGCGGTGGTTGCCCAGCCCGCCCCAGCGGCTGTAGAGCATGGGGCGTTGGCCGCGCCGGCGCGAGTCGTTGAAATGGATGTGGTTGAGCCAGGTCAGCGGATCGAGGCCCTTGACCTCCGAGCTTTCGCCCTGCTGCCAGTCCATCCACCAGAAATCGACGCCCTGATCTTCCATGGCGTGGTGGATCAGCTCAAAGTAGGGCTTGACGAAACGTTTGGTGGCGATCTGAAAAGGGATCGCCTCGTCGCTTTGCGGATCGACGCCCATCGCTGCGGCAAATTGGGGATAGACCTCTTCAAAATGCTGGATGCCCTGCGCCGGGTGCAGGTTGAGCGTGGCGCGCAGGCCCTTGTCGTGTACCCAACGCAAAAAGCCGGGCGGGTCGGGAAACAGCTCGCGGTTCCAGGTGTAGCCGGTCCAGGCGTGCGGGGTGTGCCAGTCCATGTCGATCACCAGCACGTCGAGCGGCACGTCGTGTGCTTCAAACTCGCCGACCAGGTACTGCAGGTCTTGCGCACTGTAGGCCCAGTAACGCGACCACCAGCCGCCGAGCACGAAACGCGGGATCAGTGGAATCTGGCCGCCAAAGCGTGTGTATTCGGCCAGCGCGCGCTTGTAATCGTGCCCGTAGGCGAACAGGTACCAGTCCTGCAGGGCGTGCGCCGGACGTGGGGCCACCCAGCCGTCGGCGGTGTCGAAAACCACGTTGGCGCTGTCGTCGAACAGCGTCCACCCGGCGCGAGACAGCAGTCCTTCATCGAGCGCCGCGTCGCCAGCACAGCCGTCGAGGGTGCGCCGCGCGCCGCGCAGGTTGGACGGATTGGGCGCGCCGGGTGTCCAGAGCACCGTCTGACCGTTGAGATCAAAGGATACCGACAGGTTCTCGGCGCTAAAGGGGCCGTCTGTCGGGCGATAGCGCAGGCGCAGCGCGCCGGTGTCGATCAGCGTGTCGGGGCCTTCCTGGCGCACCGTAAAGGGGATCGCCCCGGAGCGGCGGATGGGAAAGGCATAGGTGCCGCGATCTTCAAACTGGCCCGTTTCCGACCATTCCAGCCGCACCAGGCGCGGGGTCAGCAGGGTAAACCGCGCCTGGCCCAGCGTGACGATGTTTTCGGGGTTGGCGACCGGATCGCCGCCGAAGCGAATGCGCTTGAACAGAGATGAGTTCGGGATAGACATCAAAATTCTCCTTGTAGACCAACGGGGTGGTTTGTTGGACCAGCGTACATTTTACTCCAATCAGGCTTTTTGCCAAGCTGCTCGCCGGCACTGTTTCGATCTGGCGGATCTCCAAATCACTCGTTCCCGTATTCCTTTTCCCAGCCGGTTGTGCTGCCGTAAGGCACCAGGCAGCCGTTGGCTTCGATCTCGTGAATCTGGCCGCCGCTGATCTTGAAAATCTCGCCGGCCTGCAAGTCCATCGGCCCGAACGCCATCGGAATCGTATCCACGCCGGGCACGCCGACAACCTTGATCTTGCGCACGTCGCCCCGGTGGACGAACCTGGGAAAGCCGTACACCAGCCCCAGTTCCTCGTCGACGATGATCAGCCGCCGCGGCCGGATGCGGGTGATGTAGCGGAGGTTTTGGCAGCTCATTTGATCGCGGACGCTCAGCGCGTCGATCCTGGCCATGGCCAGCCTGGCCTGCTCGCTATCCGACGAGCCGAAAGCGGCCGGATCGGGTGGCTTGTTGTTGGTGGTTTGCTTGCCGTTTTCGTGCCGCACGCTGTCGTCGGCAAAGGGGGCCACGTCGCCGTCGCACTGCTCGATGGAGTCGAAATAGGAATCGGCGATGCGCAGCATCTCGGCGCGGGAAACGCGCTGCGCGGGCGAAACCGGCTGCACCAGGCCGGGTCTCGGCTTGACCAGGTTGGCCATTGCTTCCTCGCGCAAAAAGCGGGCCACGACGTGCTCGATCTCGGCGATTTTTTGCCCCACGATCTTGAGGCGAAGGGCCAGGAGGACGGGCTTGTCAAATTCTTTGAGCACGCCAAAAAAGCCGGCCTGCCCGGTCACGACATCCAGGGCGTAAATTTTAAAGGTGGTCGGCCCCTCCGACGCGCCGACCCACAGCCCGTCGCCGATTGGGATGGTGGCGGTGTCTTCGGTGTACTTGATCGTTTCGGCCAGCGGCAGGCGCGAAGGATCGTGCGCTACCAGGGCTTCAAGATAATTGTCTACAAAGGCTTGCAGCGTGGCCCGGTCAAACAGATTGGTTTGCATGTTGTCTCCATTTCTTTTTTGAAAATATCCCTATCCAGCGGTTGCCCCCCGCAGGGTTGACACCTTGGCAAGGGTAGGAGGTTATACGCTTTTGATCTCGTGATGTCCGGCGGGCAGCATTTGCAGCGGCCGTCCGGCCCAATCGAGGATGACCGGTACCGGCGAGTCTATCGTCACGCCCTCCAGAGTGGCGTGAACGGCGATCAACCCGTGCGGCGTCGGCACCCGACCCCTGGCCCAGGCCAAACCGCCCAGGCGCGGGGCAATACGGGCGACGGCATAGCCGGGTTCGGCCGGGGTGACGCCCAGTGTGTAGAAAACCATATCCTTGGTCGGCGTGCAGCTCCAGCCGTGCACGTGGGTGCCGTGCGCCCAGTTCTCGCCGATGGTGTCATAGCCATCGACCAAAAACTGCGCCCACGCGCGGTAAAGGGCTGGCAGGCGGTCTGCTTTATCAGCTTGAGCAACTGCGTCGTGGACGACATAGCTCATGAACGGCTCGGCCTTGACGATTTGTTTCTGGACGTCCCAGTCCGGCGCAAGTGTATCCGTCAGCGCAAACGGCGGCCGGCCCTGCGCGGCGGCGACCATCCGCCAGGTGCGCACGACCAGCCTGTCCGGATCGGTGATCGTGTCGATGATGCGCGCCCAGCGTTCCCGCGGAGCCAGCCCCGAAACGATGGCGCACGCGCCGCCCAGCTGGCTCATTTCGGGCTGTTTGACGCCGCCGACGATGTGATCGACGTAAGAGCCTCGCGTCTCGTCCCAAAACGCCTCAAACCCGGCCCGGGCCTTTTCGTAGAGGCTTTCGGCCCAACGCTGGCTGGTCTTTTCCTCCAGCCAGGCGGCCATCTCGGCGAACTCGCACAGACCCCGCGCCCACAGGGCCGTATAGATGGCCGACACGCCGCTGTTCGACACCGCCGCCCAGTCGATGAGCGTCCACTCGATCAAGTCCTCGAGCAGGCCTTGTGCATTCTGGTAGGGCGCGAACCAGCGCAGCACGCGGGCCACGCTGGGCAGGTAGGCGATGACGGCCTCTTTGTCGCCCCCAAAGCGGTACAGGTTGTAGACGCCGTGTACCCAGTGCAGCGCCCAGTCGGGGATGGTGGTGCCGTTGCTCCACTCGATGTCGCCGCCCACGCTCATCGGCAGGATGCCGTCGGCGCGCGGCGAGTCGCTGAGCGACAGGTAGCGCCATGCCAGCCGCCAGTCGAGGTTGGTGGCCAGGTGAATCATCTGGTGTACGACGGCGTCGCCCACCCAGGCGCGCTGCTCGCGGGTGGGACAGTCCAGAAAGGCATCGTGGGAGTTGAGCTGCACGGTGCGGATGCCGGCTTGAAAGATGCGGTTCAGCTCGGGGTCGCTGCACGCAAAGGCAGCGCCCTCCGTCCACGGGTAGACGTATTCCTGGACGGAGAGGCTTTTGAGAGTGACAGCGCCGCCGTCGCTGTGTACCAGCAGGCAGATGTAGCGCAGGCCGTTCGAGTCGAACGCTTTATAGGAATCATTCTCGCCGCGTGCGGTGTAGCGGGCGCCAGCGTGCCGCCCAAAGGGGCCTTCGGGGCCGACGGTGAGCGGGTCTTCGAGGTAGGAAAGCTCGAAAACCGTGCCTGCCGGGGCTTCCGTCTCGAGCTGCACCAGGCCGGAGACGATGCGGCCCATATCTGCCACCAGCCTGACCGCGCCGCCGGCGGGCACGTCCAGGTGGATGGGGAACGTCGCCGCCTGCTCGCTGCGCGTCACCGGGGCGGCCAGGCTCGCATCGACGCGCTGAGCCGGGCCTTCGGCGGACAGAGCAATTGTCCCTGACAGGTAATCGATCTGGATGTTTTCCGGCGCCAAGGTCTCACCGCCAAGCAGGGCGATGGTGCGCGGATACATTGGCCCGTAAGGCTCGGAAGGGGGCTGGCTGCGCGCGGGGGCGCCTCTTTGCAGCGAGGGGATGAGCGCGGCGCTGCCCCAGGTCGCATCGTCAAAGCCGGGCTGTTGCCAGCCCCACGGCAGGCAACCGGCATCCACCATCTCGACCGAAATCCCGCCGCCGATGGGGCCTCTCCCGGCCGGCGGTTCGGCCCAGGCGTCGCTCTTGAGCGCCTTCCACGAGTCGTCGCTGACCAACCAGCCATCCTGAGTGTCGATCGCGCTGCCCAGGTTGGCTTCAAAGACCAGCACGCCGCCGCGTCCGAGGGTCATCGTCGGTGGAGCGGGCATCCAGTAGGAGCGGGCGGCGCCGTAATACTTGACCAAGACGGCGATGACGTTTTCGCCGCTTTGGAGGTAGGGGGCCAGATCGAGCAGGTCATAGTGCAGCCGTCGCGGCTGGCTGCGCACCGGGCCGCGGTTGACCTCTTGTCCGTTGACCCACAAGAGGTAGCGCGAGTCGGCAGTGATGCGCGCCGGCACGCGCCTGGGCACACTTTTCAAGGTAAAGGTTTTGCGGAAAAGTCCGTGCGCCTGGCCTTGCGGCTTGAGCGCGCCGCGTTCGGCGGCAAAGGGATCGCGGCTCGTGGGTGGCGCCTCGGTCCAGATCCAGCAGCCGCGCCAGCGGATGTTGGAAAAATCGTTGGGGGTGATCTCGTCGGTCATTTCGAACTCCTTTGTCTGAAATTGTGGACGCTGTGACCGTCTTGGATTGCATCAAAAACAGGTGACAGATTTCGGGGAATGCCAGGAAGCCGGTTTCGCCGGGGTGGGGCGAGGCAGGAGTTGGTCGCGCATGGCGTTTGGGCCGGACCAGCACCGAGCAGACATGGGAAGCGACTCCCTGGCAGGTTGTGGGCCAACTGCGAGCGTTGATCCCGGGCTGCCTGTGCGGTCAAGGATAGCACAAGGCGCACAAACTGTCAACATCTGATGCCGCACCCAAAAAGCCCTGCCGCTCAAGCGGCAGGGCTGTAGGGGTTGGGTGAGAGCGTTTGGTTCACTCGAATAACTGGCAGGCAGCCGTCTCAATCGACGCGGCCACGGCCTGGGCTAATTTGAGCGCCCGGAGGCCGTCGCGCCCGTCGACATCGCTGGGCTTTTGCTGGCGCACACAGTCGGTAAAGTGTCGCAGTTCCAGCATCAGCGGCTCGAACATGGGCACATAGATGCGCTCGATCACGCTCTCCTGATGGTACTTGGTCACTTGATGGTTATTGATAAATTGGGGAAAGGTGCAGCGATGGATGAGCACCGTCTTGTTGAGCAGGTCGGCCTCGATGTAAGCGCCGTCGGCGATGATTTCGACCGCGCGCACTTTGTGCTCTGTGACCCGCGAGGCGGTCAGTGTAGCAATAGGCCCGTCTTTGAAGGACATTGAGGCCACAGCGTGATCAATCGCCCCGGTGTGGATGGTGCGTCCCCAGCAGGCCAGTCCAAAGATGTCTTGTCCAACCAGATGTGTCACCAGGTCGAGGTCGTGGATCATCAGGTCGCGGATCACGTCCACATCGGTGTTGCTGGTGTCAAAAGGGCTGAGCCGGCGCATATTGACGGCAATGATCGGCAGGTCTTCGAGCACGTTTTTGAGTTCCATAAAGGCCGGGTTAAAGCGCTCGATGTGGCCGACCTGGAGCACCAGCCCGCGTTCGTCGGCCAGGGCCACCAGGGCTTCGGCTTGTTCGACGGTTTCGGTGATGGGTTTTTCGACCAGCACGTGTTTGCCGGCTTGCAGGCAGTCGCAGGCCAGTGCATAATGCGCCAGTGTCGATGCGGCAATGGTCACTGCGTCAACCTGGGGCAAGAGGGTGTGATAGTCCTCAAAAAACTGCGTGTCATAGTTGGCCGCGATCTTGGCCCCTCGCGCCACATTGAGGTCGGCCAGGCCGACCAGTTCGACTTTGGGCAGGTTGGCGCACACGCGGCAGTGCCGCTCGCCCATTGTGCCGACACCGATCACACCGATGCGTATTGTATCCATAGTCCCCTCCATAAATTGCGTAGGAGCGCAGCAGCGCTGCGCTCCTACGCGTTGCCAAGATCAAGATTTACTTGCCTCGAATCACTATGGGCAGATAAACATACCACCCGGTTTGTGCGTCCAGATAGTCAGGCAAACCATCTTCGTCGGTATCTATGTAGCAATAACCCGGAGCGAAACAGACGCAGTTGGGGTCGCCCGCATTACAAATTACTGCTTCGATGATAGTCAGAATGCCATCGCCATCGTCATCCGTATCCAGTGCGTCGATGGTGTCATTGCTGTCTGTATCGGCCGGTCTGGGCTGCGTGCCACCGGCATCGATCTCGATGTTGTCAGGAACGGTGTCGCCGTCGCTGTCTGGGTTGAGTGGATTGGTGAAATAGATTTTGACTTCTTCACCATCCAAAAGACCGTCTCCATCCATATCGGGATTAAAAGGACTTGTGGTGTGTGGCAGTCCTGGCTCCTCACTGTCGAGCAGGCCATCAGCGTCGGTATCCGGATCGTTAGGATGCGTGCCAATGTTGAATTCGATCCCATCCGATAGACCGTCACCATCGCTGTCCGCGTCTGTTGGGTCGGTGGTGATGAGAGTGCCATAATCCGTATGTTCCGAGTATCCCGTATAGATGTACCCGGTCACTTCTTGATAGTCGGTGCGCCCGTCATCGTCGGTATCCTCGTCCCAGGGATTGGTGCCCAGGTCCCGTTCTTCCGCATTGCTCAATCCATCACCGTCATCGTCAAAGGGCAGGGTAACAGTCTGGGTATATGAGGCGGCGCTCCAGGCGTTGGCGACGGTCAAAACGACCGTGTATGTTCCGTCTGCTCCAAAATCAAAAACAGTGGTTGGCGAGCTGAAAGGCCCTGCAATTGATCCGCCAAAATCCCAGGTATAGCTGACCGGCAATGCGGCGTCGACAGGCCCGTAAGTAGCGGTGAAGGTTGTCGCGTGGTCTAGGGCTGGGTTTTGGAACTGCTCCTGGGTCTGCATAGCTGTAAAGTTGGCTACAGTCACGTGGCGGCCTTCTACGTCGATCTCGAGACTGTCTGTTTGCGGCGAACCATACCCATTATACGCTTCAACCTGAATCGTGTAAAGGCCGGGGTCCGCATAGGTGTGTTGGATCGAAGACTGGGTGGTTACCAACGGCGCACTGCCATCGCCCAAGTCCCAGGTATAGGTCACCGGTTGAGAAGCGGTATCCGGGGTAATGTTGGCATAAATTGTGACGGGTTGATCTTCAAAGGGCGAAGGAGAGGTTGCCAGGGTGACACCCGATACGCCTTCTTTGACCGTGATGGTTTGGTTTTGGCTGGCTGTACCAAAGTCATTGGATGTCGTCAGCTTGACCGGATATACCCCGCCGGCAGTATACGAGTGTGTGATCGATTGGCTTGTCGTGATGACGGTTGTGCCGTCGCCCAGTGTCCAGTTATACGTTACAGGATGGGTGATATTGTTGGTGGCATCCACCGGCGCATACGAAGCGGTAAAGACGACCGAGGTGTTGATTTCGGGCGTAATCGGTGCATATTCGAAGGACGTGCCGGTGATCGGCGTGCCTGCACCGACAATGCGGGTGACGACGTGATTGTCGTAGGGATTTTCGACGGTCAGGCGGACGGTATAGTCCAGTTCTGCGCTGTATGTATGCACAACGGTAGGATCAGCGCTGACGACAAGGGCACTGCCATCACCAAAGTCCCACGTATAGGTAATGGGCAGCGTCGTGTCGATCGATGTATAGGTGGCTGTAAAGGTGGTGTCCTGATCAATCAGCACTGGCTTGGGGGTATAGTCGAATGAGGCATCGGTGATAGCCGGCCAGGCGCGCAAATACACATCATCGACATACCAGTCAATGGAGTTGGTCGGGCTGATGGCAAAGCGCAAGTAAACATTGTCCTCTTGGGCATAGGCCGACAGATCGAGTCTGCGAGTTTCCCAGAGGGTCGTGCTGGTATAGGTAATTATTGGCGTCCAATCGACCATGTTGGTGGACACTTGAATATGTCCAACGTCGTCGGCTGCTCCGAGATAACAGGTATCCAGACGTACGAGCGGTTGGGTATAGTTGGCCAATGGAATCGAGATGGTTCTGAGCCATCCAGATGTGGAGGTCGTCGAGGCCTGCCAGGCATGCGTAGGGCTGCTTGAAATGCCCTCAGCGAGCTGCCAGGGGGCGCTCCATGTCCACTGGCTGGCGCCGCTTTCCATGTCGTCGCCAAAGATGAGCGAGCCAGTGCTCTCAAGCTCGAAGTCGGCCAACTGGTAATTCATTGACAGGCCGGTGAGTTTGACTTGATCGAGGTCGTCATAGTTGACGTTGCCATCCAGGATGCGCAAAGCGACCACTGTGTAGGGGCCTGCCAGGCCGCGTCCATTGATGGCCCGCCCATTAAACGACATCGACAGGGTTTGCAGTCCGACATCCAGAGCGGTGACATTGCCCAGACCGTAGACGATCAGTGTTCCATCGGCGGCTTGCAGCCATCCTTCCACGCGATAATTGTCGGCCTGGCTGACCTCCACCTGTACTTCTACAAGCAGGTGATCATAGAGGCCATTGCCATTTGTATCTACGCCGGTGTGCGTGAATACCTGAGTTGGGGTGATGGTCTCCCCTTGAGCAATAACCTGACCCAGATGCCAGGGATAGAGGTTGGCCGTGATGCCGCCAGGATCGAGTTGCTCGCCCAGGCTGTTGATGGTGTAAACAAATGCATATTGCGAGTCGAGCGGCCGGGCGTTGCTGTCATAAAGATGTACTTCTTCCAACTCGTACGGGGGCAAAAAGCCTTGCAGGTCGAAGGTCAGTGCAGCGGTAGAGGAAGAACCGGTTGTGGATGCCCGGCCAACCAGGTTGCGCTGGCTGTCGTACAGACTCGCCTCAACCCGATAATTGCCCGGAACGGCGATGTTCAAACCCACATTGACGATCAGCGCATCATAGAGACCATTGCCATCGGTGTCTAGGCCCTGATGGCTGTAGACATCTGAAAAAGAAGCGTCCAGATTACGCTCTGTCGCCGGCCACACTTGTTCCGGTTCTTGATCCTGCGGGGCAAGTGGCGCTTCAAAGGGGCAAACGCCCAAATAACCGAGTGGACAGCCTTGCGGTACCGGCTCGATGGGCCAGTTTTCGCTGGTGTCGCCACCGGGATAGGGAGTGGGTAAAATATAGTAGGCCGGCCAGGCCGGGCGTGGGGCAACAGGTACCCAGGCATTGCCCTTCCAGAGCACCGAGCTTAACGACTCGACAAAAGGATACAGTTCGGTGAAATCGAGAGAACGGTGAGAACGCCACTGAAAGTCACGCGACGCAGTGGTCATCCGCGAGTCCGGCGTGAACTTGGTGCCGACCATGCCGCCCTCAAAGCACTTTTCACCAGATTGGTCCTCGCCCAACGCGCCGCAGTCTTCACCGGATTGTTTGTCTCGCCACTGTTCGTAATCCCAGCCGGGGAGGGCGCTAACAACAATTTGGCTGACAGATTCACCGTAGCTGCCTTGAGAATCCCAGTTTTCGAGGATCGCATGTGCTGTAGGGCCGCGGTTCCAATTGGGATAGTATTTGTATGCTGCGCCAGACTCATCTGCACTATAGCTGCGTGAGCCGTACCAGCGGTTGTTGAACCAGACTTTGACCGAAGTGTCATAGGTCGATGAATACCATTCATTGGTAAACGGGCTGGCCGGGATGCCCGCCGCGCGCAAGAAACCGGTGAGCACGCCGGCCTGGCTGTGGCATGGCGAGCCATTTTGCGTTTCGCCCGTGCCATCATGATATCGGTACAATGTGTCCTCCATCGTGTAAGCGATGGTGCTGCCCTCCTCGTTCCAATTGGCGCGCACTTCATAGTCGGCTTTGGCGGCCAGCGCGTTGGTGGCCGCGCTTTGGGTGGTCAGCCCGTGCAGGGCGGGCATCACCAGGTCTACCAATACGCTCGTGCGATAGTGCTGTGTCCAAAAGGCTTGCGCCCAGCCACGAGCTTCTTGGTATGTACCAGTAACCCCATTGACCTCATAGTCATACGACTCGCCGCGCGTTCGCCAGATCACTCCCACTTCGTCTCGACGGTCAAGCGGATCGTCGTTGTACAGGAAAAAGTCGATTTCATCCTGGCTCAAATCGTCGGGTATCTCAAAGATGACATAGATTGGCATGGTCAGATCGGGCTGCCCGCTCAAGGTCATTGTGGCTGTGTAGGTGCCGGTGGTGCCGTTGATGGGAAAAGTGACTGCCCATTCGCCCTGGCAGGGGTTTTTGACGATCCCTCCATTGGCTTCGGTGATGGACGTCAGCCCGCTGCCGACCATAGTCAGCGTGGCCTCGCTCGGCCCGCCGATGCGCAGGGTCGCCCCGCGCCGGACAACCATCGCCTCGGTTATCAAATATTGGTCGCCAGACTGCTTGACTGGCAGATAGCGGCTGTCGGTTGCGCTAAAGTATTCTTTGGTCAGGTAGCTGTCGTCATATCGGACATAGATGCCCGGCGAACTGGAACTGAGCGGGTGGCTGTCGAAAAGTTTTTCTTCACCGTCGGTCAATCCATCGTTGTCGGTATCCGGGTCAAAGGGGTCGGTAAAGAAAGGTCCACCCACCCTGTTGAACCAACCGGCGGTTTCCTGATCGTTGAGGAGACCATCGCGGTCTAGATCGACAGCGAGCATTTGCCAGTCCTGGGCAAAGGCTGCCGAAGCCTGTCCAAATACAAGCGCACTGGTAATTACAAGAGCAAAGATCAGGCTAAACAATTTTCGATATCTCATTTTAGCTCCCTCCTACAAATAAAACGACGGATTTTTGCGTGACTGCGCCGATTGCGAGCTGGCGCAGTCCAGGCACATAATAACTAATGTATGACAAGAAAGTAGAGCGCGCGTTAGAGAAAAGTTATAACATGGTTAGAGATTGACAAGTCTCCTGAAAAAGGATGAGTGTGGCGAACGAGCCGAAATAATCAGAACATCGAACTTGCAGAGCTTGATGGACGAACAATCTTTTTTCGGCAGTAACTGCTCAGCCTGAGCGGCGAGAAACCAGGTTTTTGATATAAAACGATACCTTTTGATCAAAAGCTGAATCGTCAAATAACACAAAGCTGCTTAAATGTTCATAAAAACCTGGTTTCTGACACCCCCTGAGCAGTTACTTTCGGCAAAGCTATTTATGCGTCTGGTGTCGGAGCGGTGGGACTGGACACGAAATCGGGGTTAACCTGGGAAATGATATAGCGGTGTTTGCCGGCCGGGGTCAACTCGATACGATCGACGATCTGGAGTGAAATCTGGGTGGTTGGGCCAAAACGCGCTTGTATCTCGGCGCAGACACGATCCAGCCAGGCATCGTCTACGGCGCAGTTGCAGACCAGGTGAATATCCAGGTGTGCCGGGTCGGGCTGCCGAACCTGATAGCGCACAATTTCTGGCTTGACTCTAAAGGTGTAGGCAAAGAACTCGCTGTGGATAAACTTGCCCTCGGCTGAGACCAGAAAATCGTTGGTTCGGCCTACCACTTCTTGCAGGAGCGGCAGTCCGCGCCCACAAGGGCAGTTGTCTGCCGAAGCAACGGCCATATCGCCGTTTTTGTAACGGATGAATGGCATGGCCCATTGGTTAAGCGACGTGATGGCTACCTCGCCCATTTGACCGGGTGGCACCACCCGATCGTGGGCTATGATCTCTAGATAACGCACATCGGCGCAGATGTGAAAACCACCCTGCTCACACTGATAAGCCATCGTACCCATCTCACGCGAGCTGTAGTGGTCAGCAACCGGGCAGCCAAAGACATCTTGCAGCAGTTCGCGCTGCGGGGTGGTCAGTTTTTCCGATGTGGCTTCGATGAGCAGCGGGCGAATGCCGGCGATGCCCTTGTCTTGCACAAAGCGGGCAAAGAGCGAGAGCACCGAGGCATAGCCCTTGAGCATACGTGGTTGCCAACGCACCAGCATGGCCGCAAAATCCGCCATTTTTTGCTCGGTCATGTTGAACGCATTGAGATAGCGCTCACGCATGATCTGTGAACGCAGTCGTCTTTTCCAACTCCATTCGGGCATATCTTGCTGCGCGCCCCACAGCCAGGCCATTTTGTCGCCTTCGTAAACGCCGTGCCAGGCACGGGCGCGAAACCAGTTGGCCGCATTTTGCCACCAAAAATCAGACTCGATGTAAAAATGCATTGGTTCGCCGGTCGATCCGCCCGTTTCATTGGCTTGTAACTTGCGGCGTGGAAAATTTTGGGCTACCATAGCCTCCAAGTTGTGCCGCACATCTTTGCGGGTGACAAAGGGCAGCGCTTCGAAATCGCGCAGGGTTTGAATATCTTGCGGCGCAATGCCCGCATTCTGGTATAATTGGCGGTAAAAGGGGACATTTTCATAGGCATGCTGAACCAGTTTTTGAATCCGGGTCAACTGCAAAGCCCCCAATTCGTCTGCTGGCAGCCGCTGCGTTCGTTCCAGTTCGCGCAGGTAACGACGGGTGGCCAACCCACCGGGCCACAACAATCTTGCCAGGCGATAAATAGTTGAATACATTTTCGGCTCCTTGTTAGACTTGGGAAATTGTATAACGATGCTTGCCGGTGGGCGTCTTGGGCAGGCTGTCGACAAATTCCAGCCGCGCCGCTACGTTTTCTCCCAACACGGTTTTGACCGCCTGTTGAATGTCTGCAAATCGAGCCTCATCCATCGGTCCGGCCGGGATGACGCGAAAGACCAACGAATCCACCGTCTCCTGAACAATCTGATATTGTTGGATCGCTCCCAGCAGCGGCACCATAGGGATGACAAAGGCCCCCCAAACCAGCCGGCCATTGCGGGTCTTGAAATGATCGATGGTACGCCCCTCGACGATCTGGAGCAGCGGCAGACCGCGCCCGCACGGGCAGGCATCGACGCTCTTGCGACCCCAATCCTCCACCTTGTAGCGGATCAGGGGGAACCCATAATTGATCAGGTTGGTCAGCACAAACTCGCCCTCCTCGCCATCGGAGACCGGCTGCCCATCGCGCAGCACCTCCAGGTAGCAGTTGCGCGTGCGTATGTGCAGGCCGTTGTGCTGCTCGCACTCGGCGGCAATCGAGCCGATTTCGACACAAGAATAGCTGTTGAACACCTTGCAGCCCAAAACCTGCTCGATGAATGCCCGCTTGTCGTCATACAAAGGCTCGGCGGCAGTGTGCGCTGCCTGGAGCCGGATGCGATGCCCGCGCTGCTCCAGAAATTGGGCAAAGCGATACATGGTCGAGACGTAACTCCATAATTGGGCGTTGGGCTGTCGTTCCAGTTGTACGGCCAGCCGTTCCAGGCTTTTGTCGGTGATGTGAAAAGCGTTGGACTCGATGCGGTTGGCCAGCCAGTCTTTAGCCTGTTTCAAGAACGGTATTTTTGCCCCCGCACCCACCACCGGATGCCCCCACAACCAGGCTTGCGGCTGCCCCAGCTCCCACCCCGCCCAAACCATCTCTTGATACACATGTGCGGTGTTATAAGTGCGATAGGTCGAGTCATACATCAACCACATCGGTTCGCCGGTGGTGCCGCCAGTCTTGACTTTGACCATTCCTCTTTTTTTTTGAACGTCGGTTGTCACCAAGCGATCAAAGTTCTGCTGGACGGTTTTCTTGGTCAAGATGGGCAACTGGGCAAAACAAGCCGGATCGGCGGTAAAATCGGAAGGATGAAAGCCAATCTGTTTGAACAAGTCCTGATAATAAGACACATGCGCGTTGGCATATTCGAGCAGGTTGTACAAATCCTGGCGCTGTCGGTCCATCACCTCGTCTCGGCTCAACCATTGGAGCGGTTCCAACTCGCACAGACAGGTCATAATGTCGCTTTTTCCTACCGAATAGGAAAGCCGAGAAATCCATTGGCGCATCGATATCATACCTTGCTCCTCATTGTTCTGTCAAACTCTACAAGATCAGCCGGTAACTGTCTTGGCACTCGCCATGCCATCCGGTTCAATCTCCGCTGTTTCAATAGTTCTTTAACACCACTGGGAGGAACAACCTGTATGGGTGTGTAGATATCACTGTCGTATCGACCGCGTCAGCATTGTTGGCTGGCTCGGGATCCACAAGATCGCTGGTGACGCTGGCTGTGTTGCTCAAGGTTCCCTCCGTTGCGGGCATCACCACAATCGTCACGGTCGCAGTGGTATGGCTAACCATCGTACCCAGATGGCAAGTCACCACACGGTCACCGCGGCAGTCGCCGTCACCCTGGCTTGATGCTAGCGAGACCAGAACGACATCAGAGGGCAGCAGATCGACCACGACAACGCCTGTGGCCACATCCGGTCCTCGGTTATGCACCACAATTGTGTAGGTCAGGTTTGTGCCTGCGATGACCGAATCTGAACTGCCCGTTTGGGTCAGAACCAGATCGGCCAATTTGACGGCGACCGTTGGGGTGGCCGTCAAATTGGCCGTCGGGGTGGCTGTCGGTGTCTGCGTCGGGGTGGCTGTCGGTGTCTGCGTCGAGATGGCTGTCGGTGTCTGCGTCGGGGTGGCTGTCGGCGTCTGCGTCGAGGTGGCTGTCGGCGTCTGCGTCGAGGTGGCTGTCGGCGTCTGCGTCGAGGTGGCTGTTGGCGTCACTGTAGGTGTGAGGGTGGGATCGATGCTGCAGTATTGAGCTTCTTTTCCAATGACTCTGTAAGGACAATCCGAGTTCTCCAAAAGATAGAGCACAGCATCTCTGTTGACATTGGTTAGCGCTGGAATCTGCGAACTGGATGGATAAAAAGAATCCCCTCCCATCTCAAAGGTGAACATAAATATCCTATGTACCCCATATGCCCAATCGTCGGTGATTCCATCGGTAATGTACAGGTCGCTGGACTGCATGGGCGCATAGCCGTTGGCTTGGGCCATTGTCTGCCCCATCGTCACAAAAACATTGTGATCGTCGAGTGTCATATCGGCAGGGACATCTGTATACGTATAGCCGTAAGGCCAGAGAACTAACTCGCCATACGAGTGGAACGAGATGGCTGTCTTGATCTGTTGCTGGCCTTCGATAACTCGACTGTCAATAAAGCTGCGTACCCGTTGTGTTTCAGGAGCAGAAAAAGCCCCCGAGCCACGATAGGTTTCGCTCGCCGGGTTGCCCGATGATCCGCCACAGCAACCCCATTGATAACCATAGTTGCGGTTCAGGTCTGTACCAATATGAGAT
>CAYRXM010000076.1:0-21712 GCA_964428175.1 uncultured Anaerolineae bacterium | reverse complement strand
CGCAGCGAAACCCAACACAAAACAAGGTGTTGGGTCTCGTACCTCGACCCAACCTACCTGGCTCAACCAGCGTTGAAGGAAAGGAAACGATGACCACAACGATCTCTTTTATCCGTCACGGACACGTCCACAACCCGCAGCGACTCTTGTACGGGCGCTTGCCCCGTTTCGGCCTGAGCGAGCGCGGCCGGGCCGAGGCGGTCACGATGGCGCTGGCCTTGCGCGCCGGGCCACCGATCAATGACCTGTACAGCAGCCCGCTGCTGCGCGCACGGCAAACCGCTGAGGCGATTTTGGCCCTTTATCCGCACCTGGTGGTGCATATTTCGCAGTTGATCAACGAGGTGCATACGGTGTACGAAGGCCGTCCACTGGCCGAACTGGTTTCGCTGGGCTTTGACCTCTATGTCCAAAGCCCGCCGGGCTACGAACGTCCGGGAGATGTGCTGGCGCGCATGCTGCGCTTTGTGTCCCTGGTGCGCGGTCGCCATCCGGGGCGGCGCGTGGTTGCCGTCACCCACGGCGATCCGATCGCCTTTGTCATCCAGTGGGCGAGCGACCTGCCGATTGGCCCGCGCGAGCGCGAGGCGCTGGTCGGGCTGGGCCTGTCGGGCGGCTACCCGGCCCCGGCATCGATTACTACGCTGACCTTTGAGACCGGCCAGCCTGACGAAAAACCGGCATTGAGCTATGTCGAGCCGGTGGCGAGGGGGTGATATGAGCGAAAAAGACAGGCCAAAATTCGTCATCCGTGAGGCGCGGCCCGACGACGCCGAGCAGTTGATCGCCCACACCAAACGCATCGCCGCCGAGCCGGACAGGAACATCTTGATGGAGCCGGACGAATTTCCTTACACCCTGGAGCAGGAGCGCGAGTTTTTGCAGGCTTGCGCCGAGAGCGACGACCGGGCCTTTTTCGTCGCCGAGGCGGGCGGCCAATTGATCGGTGTGCTGAACGTGGGCTGCGGCAAGCGCCGCGCCATTCGCCACGAGGCGACGTTTGGCATCTCGGTGAGCCGCGAGTGGCGCGGCTGCGGGGTGGGCACCGCGCTGATGTCGGCGCTGCTGGCCTGGGCCAGTAACACCGGCTGGGTACGACGGGTGCAGCTTCAGGTCTTTGCGCGCAATGCCGTCGCCATTGGCCTGTACGAAAAGTTCGGCTTTCAGATCGAAGGCTGTCACCGGCAAGCGATCTATCAGGATGGGCAGTACCTCGACAAGCTGACGATGGCCCTGATTCTGGAATAGAGCGGGTTTCTGGCCCGCCGTTTGGCGGAAAATCGGCGCGTGTGGAAACGCGCCTTTGATCGGATCAGGCAATGGGTATTGTGAGCGAGGTCTGGCGCGAAATTCAACGCGGCAACACCGATTGGGAGACGTTTGGGTTTATTCCTTTTTACCTGGGCTGCCGCCGCCGCTTTGCGCGCATGACGCCGGACGAAATCGAGGCCTATCAACAAAAAAAGGCGAAAAATATTGTGCGCTATGCGGCGCGCTATGCGCCGTTTTTCGCCCGCCTGTACCAGGGGTATGATCTCGACGATTTGTCGTCGCTGCCCACGGTGGGTAAGCGCGCGATGATGGCCCACCTGGGCGAGTGGAATACCCTTGGCCTGACCCGCGATGAAATCCTCGATTTTTGCCTGCACGTCGAGCGGACGCGCGATTTTTCTCTCCGGCTCAAGGGGTTGAACATCGGCATGTCGTCGGGGACGAGCGGCAACAAGGGCGTCGAGATCACCTCGCCAAGGGAAGAGAATTACCTGCGCACGGCGTTTTTTGCCCGATTCCCCTTTTACAGCCGATTGCCTATCGGCAAGTCGGCTGTAAACTGGGCCTTTATCCTGCGCGTGACCGTGCCGGCGTTCGATCTCAAGCTGTTCGGCAACCGGCTGACCTACATCAGCCAGCTCGACACACTGGTCTCGATCCGGTCGCAGTTGGAGGCGTTGCAGCCAAATGTCCTGTCTGGCCCGCCGTCGATGCTGCGCATTTTGGCCCGCGAGCGGATGGCCGGACGGCTCAAGGTCGCGCCCCGGCGTCTTGTTTCTTACGCCGAGGTGTTGGAAAAGGAAACGTGCGCTTACTTGGGGGAGGCCTTTGACTGCCCGGTATTCGAGATTTACAAGGCTACCGAGGGATCGATTGCCATCTCGTGCGCCGAGGGGCGACTGCACATCAACGAAGACCTGGTCCGGGTGGAACTGCTGGACGAGAACGGCGCGCCGACGCCGCCGGGACAGCCGTGTCAGCGGATGCTGCTCACCGACTTGCACAAGACGTCGCAGCCGATCGTGCGCTATCAACTCAACGACATTGTGACCATCAGTCTGGAGCGCTGCCCGTGTGGGTCGCACTTTCGGGTGATCGAACGCATCGACGGGCGCGCCGACGACCTTTTCTGGGGTACCCATGTGAACGCTGCCTCTGAAGACGAAGGTTGGCAGTTCATTTTCCCCGACTATATCCGGCGGGCGATCATCGCGGCTGCCGACGAGATCGACGAGTACCAGGTGGTGCAACGTGCGCCCGACGATTTGTTGGTGCGGCTTCAACTTGCCGGCGGGGATGTGGAGCGCATCGTCGAGGATGTCGAGAGCGCGTTGTGTCAGGTATTTATGCAGTACGGCTGCCATCCACCGGCGGTCGAGGTGCGCCTGGAGCCGCCGGTTGTCAATCCGAACTCTGGCAAATTGATCCGCGTGCAGTGTGTGTTTGAACATCGAGGAGATACACAGCGATGAAACGTCTGGGCGGATTGGACCTGGTGCGCGGGGTGGGCATTTTGTGCGTTGTCTTGCTGCATTCGGCGACCTTTCACTACCAGGCGATCAGCGAGGTCGATTTCGATGATCCGCCGCTGGTGATCACGGTGATCGGCTTTTTGCTGATGTGGGCCGGGCTGTTTGCCATCCTGTCGAGTGCGGCCTATGCCTACTCGTCGGCGCTGCGTGTGGAGGAAGGGCGATCGACACCTGCACGGGTCGCGGCCAATTACGCCAAGGCCGGGCTGCTGATGCTGGTGCTGCATTACCTCTATTTCATCGGCTTTGCGCCCAAGCTGCTCGATGTGGAGGGTGGCAATCACCAGTTTGCGCTGCTGCCCGGCCTGATCGTTGCTGGACGGTTTCCTCCCATCTATCCTGACCGCGTGTTTTACTCGACTGCGCTGTCGATGACGGCGTGGAACCTGCTGTTGACCGGCCCCTTGATCGGCTGGCTGCTCAAGCGTGGCCCAAAGGCGCGGCGTGCCGCGTTCCTGCTGGGCGGATTGGGCACGCTGGTCGTCGTGCTGTCGCTCGTCCGCTTGCCGCTGTACCCGCTGACGGTGCAGGCCATCGATGAGGGGCGCTGGCTGGCGGCGCTGCTGCTCGGATTTCTGTTCAACAAAAATAATCCCATTTTACCCTATCTTGGGTTTGGTCTGTTTGGCTCGGCGTTGGGCTTGTCGCTGGCCCAAAGCGAAAAACCGCGCCGGGTGCTGGGCTGGTTCGCGATCATCGGCGCGCTGTGGTTGGCGGCGGGCATCGTCGGCCTAACCCTGTTGCCAGATACGATGCTGGAGCGCGAGGTCGATCTGTTCTGGTATTTTATCGTGCTCTTGCAGTTGGGTCTGTTCTTGCTGCTCGTCGTGCTGGCTCTCTACCTGTTCGATTACGGGCCGGAGCGGTTGCGTGATACGCTGACCAGGGTGCTGCGCCCCGCGCGGCAGGCCGGCGCGGTGTCGTTGAGCATCTTTATGCTGGAAACGGTGCTCTCGCAGATCGGTGTGCGCATCGCCGACGCGCTGCTGCCGGGCTGGAGCTTGAGCATCAATGCCTGCCTGCTCTTTGGCGCGATCAATGCGCTGCTGTGGCTGGGCATCGTCAGGGTCTGGGGCCGGCTGGGTTTTCGCTATGGGCTGGAGTGGCTCAGCGTGCGCGTGTATGGCTGGCTCAAGCGCCCGTCGGACAAGATGCGCATGGGTGAGTTTCTGTAGGGCCGACCACTGACCGCCGGCGGCGGATCGCTGAAGGCGTTTGGCGGTCAACGGCCGGTCGTCGGCGGTCAAGAGGGATGCTGCTTTGTTGAGGTTGAAGGATTTTTACCACCTCCCCGAACTCGATCCATGGATCGAGCAACTGGTACACGAACCGTCTGGGTTGCTCCTGATCGCCGGGCTGGACCCGCGGGCGTCTGAGCCAGGCGCGTCCGCACCTGGCGCGGACGACGATGGCTTTTTGCCCAGCGGTCGCAATGCGCTCTTTCGCATCCTGCTCTACGAGATGCTGGCGGCTTTTCCGTCGCTCGCGCCGACGGTGGTCGCGCCGGAACGCGAGTCGCTGCGCGTGCCGCGACAGTTTTCGCGCCGGATCAAGTGGGCGCTGGTGCACGAGCCGTTCACCTACGCCGGGCGGATCGCTGCCCTGGCGCAGCAGCGGCCCGATCTGCTGGTGATCGATCAACTGTCCGGCGCGGCCGTGCCCGCCGCGTTGGAGGCCGCGCGGGGCGGCGCGCGCGTGCTGGCCCAGATCGACACCATCTTTCGCGGCGGCGACGTGGCCCGTCAGTTGCGCGATCTGGGCGCGACGGACGGGCAGTTGGCCGGGCTGCGCTGGCTGGTCGCCGTGGGGCGGATGCGCACGCTTTGCCCGCACTGTAAAACGCCAATCGATTATGTGCCGGACCAGCTACCTGCACTGGCCTGCCAGTACCCGCTGACCGGGCTGGACGGCGGCGCGGCAGAACCGTCGCCGGTTTTTTACCGCTCGGTGGGCTGCGATCGGTGCCGGGGAACGGGGCGGCAGGGCGATGTGGCTGTGTTCGATGTGTTTCGCGCCGACCCCGGCGCGCCCAACGTGTTCGACCAGGCCAGCGTGCTGCCGCTGCAAGCATACGTGCTGCGCCTGGCCCTGCTGGGCCAGTTGTCGCTCGGCGACGCGCTGCATCTCGACACGGACCTGCTCCGCCGCACCTACAATATGCTTGCCACCAGCGAGGGCGCGCTGGCCGAAGCCAATGCCGCCTTGCAGCGCAAAGTGCTCGAACTGGAAACGTCGAACCGGGTGCTGCAGCGCCAGACCGAGGCGCTGATCTCGCTGCAAGACATCGGCCAGGCCTTGATCGCTTCGAATGATCTCAACGATCTGGCCGAGCGGGTGTGCCGCCGCGCGCGCGATCTGTGCGGGGCCGACCGGGCTATCCTGTACCTCAACCGCGCCGGCCACGCCGAGATATTGACCGTCAGTGGATGGGATCGCAGTCTGATCGGCGTGCAGGTGGCGGCGCGCGATTTGTTTGGCGCGGGCCGGTCGCCGGTCGAACCGACGCCGTATAACCGGTTGCCGCCGGGGATCGAGAGGTCGCCCGCGCCGCGCGAGGCCTTTCGCACCGGGCTGCGCGTGCCGCTGATCGCCCAGCACGAGCCGGTGGGGGCGATGATCGTTCACGCCGCGCACAAGACGGCTTTCGGGCCGGGCGAGGTGGCGCTGCTGCAAACCTTTGCCAACCAGGCTGCGCTGGCGATCCAGCGCGCGGGGTTGTTTGAGGACTTGTGGGCCAAGATCGCCCAACTGGAGGCGGCTCAGGTCGAGTTGGCGCAAAAAGAGCGGCTGGAGCGCGAACTGGAGCTGGCCCGTCAGGTGCAGCAGAGCGTGCTGCCGCGCGTTTTCCCGTCGGCGCCGGGCTATGTCTTTGCCGCGCGCAACGAGCCGGCCCGCCAGGTGGGCGGCGATTTTTACGACGTGTTTTTGGTCGATGAGAACCATTTTGGCCTGGTTGTCGCCGACGTTTCCGACAAGGGGATGCCTGCCGCGCTGTACATGGGCCTCACCCGCAGCTTGATTTTGGCCGAGGCGCGGCGCGAGCAGTCGCCGCGCGCGGTGTTGACCAACGTCAACCGGCTGCTGCTCGAATTGGGCGATTCACGGATGTACGTGACCGTGTTTTACGGTGTGGTCGATGCACGCACCCGACAGTTGGTGTATGCACGCGCCGGGCACGAGCGCCCACTGCTGCTGCGCGATGGCGAAATCCTCTCGCTGGGCGGGCAGGGCACGTTTTTGGGGTTTTGGGATTCGGATGAGCTGCACTTGAGCGAGGAACGGGTCGATTTGCAGCCCGGCGATCAACTGGTGCTGTACACCGACGGTCTGACCGACGTGTTCACGTCCGAGGGGCAGTTGTTCAGCCTGGAACACCTCGAGCAGTTTTTGCAGGCCTGTGTGCCTTGTGCGCCGGCGGCGTTGTGTGAGCGGGTTTTTGACCATCTGGCCGATTATCGCGGCGGCGCCGATCAGTTCGATGACATGACCATGCTGGTGATGCAGGTTGACTAGGAGACCGCTGAAAAACCCGGCCTCACGCAAAGGCGCTAGGCCGCAAAGCACTGCAAAATATTTAAGAATTTCTTTCTTTTGTGCTATTCTTGGCGTTCTTGGCGGCTTTGCGCGAGAATTGCCACTTTTTCAGTACGCTCCTTGTACTCTTGGTACCAACGTGTCATTGCCTTTTGTCCGTTTTTCTGATATTCTATGAACTGTTATGCCTGTTCGCCAGGACGGGCGTGTTTTCGACGGCTTCTTCCCAGGAAGCCTTTAGACACTCCAGGAGGTAAGTTTTGATGACCGACCATTCCGCGTACCTTGCCACTGCCGATGCGCTCATCCGCGAACATCGCACGGCGCAAGCCACCGTCACGCTGTTTGACCGCGACCGCATTCCCCTCGCCAACCAGCAAGTCACCGTCTCTCAGCGCAAGCACAAATTTCTCTTTGGCTGCAACGGTTTTGGAACCGTGCCCCTGGTCAACCATGAACTGGAGGGACCGGCCAAAGTGTGGGTAGAAACCTATGCTGAGCGGCTGCTGGGCCTCTTTAACGCGATCACGCTGCCATTTTACTGGGGTCGTTTCGAGCCGAAACGCGGGCATCCCGACACCCAACGCCTCTTAAAGACCGCCCGCTGGCTTGTGGAGCGCGGATGTGTGCTCAAAGGCCATACGCTGTGCTGGCACACCGTCACCGCCGACTGGCTGCTGGAGCTGAGCAATGCCGAGATCCTCGAAACCCAGATCGCCCGCGTCCGGCGCGAAGTGAGCGATTTCGCCGGCCTCGTCGATATGTGGGATGTGCTCAACGAAGTGGTCATTATGCCCGTCTTTGACAAATACGACAATGGCATCACCCGGATATGCCAGGAACTGGGACGTGTCGGTATGGTGCGCACCATGTTCGACGCCGCCCGCGCGGCCAACCCCGCCGCAGTTTTGCTCCTCAACGACTTTGACACCTCGCCCGATTATGAAGCCCTCATCCAGGAATGCCTGGAGGCCGGCATCAAGATCGATGTGATCGGTATCCAATCGCACATGCACCAGGGCTATTGGGGTGTGGACAAGACGCTCGACGTGCTTGACCGTTTTGCACGCTTTGGCTTGCCAATTCACTTTACCGAAATCACCCTTGTTTCCGGCCAGATCATGCCGCCGGACATCGTCGATCTCAACGACTATCGCGTCAGCGAGTGGCCCACCACCCCCGAGGGCGAGGCTCGCCAGGCCAGCGAAGTCGTTTCATTTTACAAGACACTGCTTGCGCATCCGGCTGTTGAGGCGATCACCTGGTGGGATTTGACTGACGGCGGCTGGCTCGGCGCGCCGGCCGGACTTGTCCGCCGGGACAACTCGCCCAAGCCGGCCTACGAGGCCCTGTCTAACCTGATCAAGGGAGAATGGTGGCTCGATCCGGTCGAGATGGTGACCGATGGCGAGGGGCGGCTGCAAGTGAACGGTTTTCTGGGCGAGTACACCCTGGCGTGGGCCGGCCGGACAGCGCCGCTCTATCTGGACAAAAAGGGAACGCTTTCGGTCGAGGTACATTTTGATTGATGTGGCTGCTCAGCCTGCGCTGCATTTTTGAGGCCAAGTCACGCTGATGGAGGTTGGAATGCGCGCAAGATGGTTCTGTGTGGTCCTGTTGATCGGATTGTTCGTCGCCCCGCTGGCCCGGCCTGTGCGCGCCGACAACACCACCTATTATGTCTCTACATCCGGCAATGACGACAACAATGGCCGCTCCGAATTGACCCCGTTCAAGACGGTCGCCAAGGTCAACGGTCTGGCCCTGGGGCCGGGCGACCGGGTGCTGTTCAAGTGCGGCGACACCTGGCGGGGCGAGCAGCTGGTTATCAGCAAGTCCGGCGTCAGCGGCAACCCGATCACCTTTGGCTCCTACCCGGCCGGCTGCGCCAACAAACCGGTTCTTTCCGGCGCGCAGCCGGTCTCCGGTTGGGCCGCCTCCGGCACGGCCAGCATCTATGTGGCCAACCTCAATACCGGGGCGAACGCGGGCAAATTCGCCTTTGGCGTCAACCAGCTCTTTCGCGGCAGCCAACGCCTGCCCCTGGGTCGCTGGCCCGACAGCGGCTATGCCACCATCGATGCCCACAGCGGCAGCCAGATCACCGATGCTGCTCTCCCCACCGGCAACTGGACAGGCGCGGTGGCGCACATCCGCGGCATGACCTGGTACATCCTCAACCGCGCCGTGACCGCCGACAGCGGCTCGACGTTGACGCTGGGCGCAGCGCCCGACTGTTGGGGCGGCTGCACCGGCTGGGGCTATTTTCTGCACAACCACCTGCTGACGCTCGACCAGGAGGGCGAGTGGTATTACGACACCGCCACCAAACAACTCTATCTGTATACCACCGGCGGCGCGCCGGCGGACGGTGCGATTGAAGGTTCGCTCATCCTCAAAAACGACGACCGCTCCTGGGGTGGGGTGATGCTGGGCGTGGATTTGAACGAGCGCGGCGTCTCTCATGTCGTCGTCGAAAACCTCGACGTGCGCCGCTGGTTCCGCCACGGCATCGCCACGCCCACCAACCACGCTCACAGCGAGAATCACCACCTCACGCTGCGCAACAACACCGTCGCCGACGTGGACAGCATCGGCATCAACCTGGCGGCGTGGGTGTGGGATGCTGACGACGGTCGCCCCGACGGCTGGCGCGGCGGTTATAACCTTACCGTCGACGGCAATGTCATCGACACGGCCAACCGGATGGGCATCAATACCTATTCGCGCAGCTCGACCTTTTCGAACAATGTGATCCGCGACGTGGGCTTGATCGAGAACCTGGGCGCGGCCGGGCTGGGGTGCAGTCTGACCGACGGCGGCGGCCAATGCACCGAGGATGGCGACGGCATCCGTATCAAGATCGACCAGCCCAACGATTCGGGCTGTTACAACACCCTGACCGGCAACCGGCTGGAGCGTATCGCCTACAACGGGTTCGACGTGTTCGGCCACCACAACACTTTTACCTACAATGTCATCCAGGACGTCTGCGCGACCAAGGCCGACTGCGGCGGCGTGCGCACCTTTGGCCGGGACAGCCTGTCGTCGACGCCGGTGTACGATTTGGCCTTTGAGCAAAACATCCTCGTCAACCCCATCGGCAACATGGACGGCTGCAAGCCAAATGTCGGTGTGCGCGCCTTTGGGTTTTACATCGACAGTTACTCGAAAAACGTCGCCCTCAGCGGCAATACCGTCATCAGCGCTACCGTGCATGGCATCTTGTTCCAGGATTCGACCGGCAGCGTCACCGGCAACACGCTCTATAACAACGGGCGCGACTGGGATTATGCCGCCCAGGTCTACGTGGGCGCGTCGCCGGCCTACGTGAGCGCGCACACCGACAACGTCCTGTACGGCCTGCGGCCCACCGTGCGCACGCTCGCGGTCGACGCGCTCAGCCGGCTCGGCACATCCGACCGCAACCATGTCTTTAATCCCTACCGGGCGGCCAACATCTATGCCGGCAGTGAGCGCACGCTGGCCCAATGGCAGGCGTACAGCGGCAAGGATGCCGGCTCAAAGGCGGCCTGGTTTTCGCAGGGGGCTGGCGAGCCGCCGCGCTCGCGCATCCTGTACAACGACACGGCCCAGACGGTGGTCGTCTCGCTGGGCACGTCGCTCTATCTCGACCTCGACCAGAACGATGTCCGCGGCAGCCTGACCTTGCCGCCCTATACCTCGCGGGTGCTGATTTACAACGGTGAAGCGACCACGCCTGACCTTCGCCCCTCGACCAAAACCGTCCATCCGGCTTTTGCCGAAACCGGCGCAACCGTCACCTATACCGTCGTCATCCGCAACCAGGGCGTGCCGATCACCACCACCGTCCACATGACCGATGTCGTTCCCGCCGGCTTGAGTTACGTGCCCGGCACGCTGACCACCACCCTGGGTGTGGTCGATGCCAGCGCCGCGCCCACTCTGCGCTGGTCGGGCGTTCCCTCGAGCACGCCGGCCGTCACCGTCACCTATGTGGCCATCGTCGAGGCCACGGAGACCCGGTCCATCGTCAACACGGCGCAGATAGACGACGGACTGGGCGTCGTACTGTCGCGTTCGGCGACTGTGCTCGCCAACGCGAGCCAGGTCTATCTGCCGCTGGTGCTCAAAAACAGTCCGTAACAACGCACCTTCCCGGAAGTTTTCGCGGTTTTGCGCGGAAATTCGTGTTCTGAATGAATGTTCAATTGCGCCAACATATCAAAGGATAACTTCCGGGAAGGCAGGCTGGTAGTTACAATGGACAATGCTCTTTCGATTTATCTGCCCGTCGTGATGAGGCAGTTACCATGAACAAAAATCGGAAAATCATCCTGGTGGTTCTATTGGCCGCGTGGTTTATTGCCGCGAGCATGTTGTTTGCGCCCACCAGCACCGCTGCCGATCTGGTGGTTTATGCCGACGCGCTGGCCTCCGGCTGGCAGGATTGGGGATCGTGGAATACCACCGTCGACTATTCGAATTCCACTCCCGTACACGGTGGCACAGCCTCCATCGCCGCGACGTACACCGGCGCCTGGGGCGGGTTGTACCTGCACGCCAACTCGGTCAGCTTGAGCGGCTATGACACGCTGCGTTTCTGGCTGCATGGCGGCAGCGCCGGCGGGCAGCACATCTCGGTTAGCCTGAATTACAACGACAATGTGTACGAGGTGACTGCCGTGGCGGGAACCTGGCAAAAAGTGGAAATCCCCCTCGCTGAGTTGGGCAGTCCGGCTACCGTCTCCGACCTCGTCTGGCAAGATGGAATTGGCGGCGCTCAACCTACGTTTTACCTCGACGACATCGTCTTTGTCGGCGGCGACACGCCTACCCCGCCGCCCGGCGGCCCCACCTTGAGCGTCGACGCCGCCGCCGACCAGCGTCCGATCAGCCCTTACATCTATGGCATGAATTTTGCCAGCGAAGCGGTTGCCGCCGACCTGAACCTGCCGGTGCGCCGCTGGGGTGGCAACTCGACCACGCGCTACAACTGGCAGATCGACGTACACAATACCGGCTCTGACTGGTATTTTGAAAATATCCCCAATCCTCTGGGAAACATTGAGCGGATCGTCGAGCAAAACCGGCGCACCGGCAGCGAGACCATCCTGACCATGCCGCTGATCGGCTGGACGCCCAAGCGCCGCCTGGCCAATCATCCCTACGATTGCGGTTTCCCCAGGACAGTGTTCCCCAATCAGGACAGTTTTGATCCATGGGATGACAACTGCGGCAACGGTGAATGGCAGGGCAGCCCCATCACCGGCAGCGACCCGTACAGCACCAGCGTGCCCATCACCACCACCTACGTCATCTCCTGGATCAACCATCTGACCGGCCTGTACGGCACGGCGGCGAACGGCGGGGTGTTGTTCTACGACCTGGACAACGAGCCGATGCTGTGGAACTCGACCCACCGCGACGTGCATCCCGATCCCACCAGCTATGACGAGATGCGCGACCGCACCTACCTGTACGCTGCGGCGATCAAGGCCGCCGATCCTTCGGCGCAGACGCTCGGCCCGGTGCTGTGGGGCTGGACGGCCTATTTCTATTCGGCGCTGGACGCTGCGCCGGGCGGCCCATGGTGGAACAACCCCCTGGATCGCCAGGCGCACGGCAACACGCCTTTTGTCGCCTGGTACCTGCAGCAGATGCAGGCCTACGAAACGGCGCACGGCGTGCGCATCCTCGATTACCTGGATTTACACTATTATCCGCAAGCCAATGGAGTCTCACTTTCGCCGGCGGGCAATGCCAGTATCCAGGCGCTGCGCCTGCGCTCGACCCGCTCGTTGTGGGACCCCACCTACACCGACGAGAGCTGGATCGGCGAGCCGGTGCAGTTGATCCCGCGTATGAGGCAGTGGGTGGCCGAAAACTATCCGGGCACGAAACTGGCCATCACCGAGTATAACTGGGGTGCGCTCGCTCACATCAACGGCGCGCTGGCCCAGGCCGATGTGCTGGGCATCCTGGGCCGCGAGGGAGTGGACCTGGCGACGTTGTGGGATCCGCCCGAGATCGACCAGCCGGGGATGTTTGCCTTTCGTATGTACCGCAATTACGACGGGCAGGAACATACCTTTGGTGAAACGAGCGTCCGCGCTGTCAGCGCCGACCAGGGGCAGTTGTCCGTCTATGCTGCCCGGCGCGGCAGCGACGGCGCGCTGACGCTGATGGTCATCAACAAGACGGGGCAAACGCTGACCAGCACCGTTGGCCTCACCCATTTTTCGCCCGCGCCGTTTGCCCAGGTCTATCGCTACAGCGCCGCCGACCTGTCTGCCATCGTTCGCGCGTCCGACCAGATTGTCACCATCAACGGCTTTACCGCCGCTTTTCCGGCCAACTCGATCACGCTGTTTGTCATCCCGTCTGGCAACCCGATCCAGCCGCGCATTTACCTGCCGATAACGCTCAAAAACCGGGAGTGATCGCTATGAACAACAAACATTCTCTCATTTCGTGGAGTCGTATTTTGCTCATTGTGATTTTCACCCTTCATCCGCCATCCGTTGTGGCACAGGGTACAACCTATTACGTCGCTGTCACCGGCGCGGATGGGCCAGGGTGCGGGACAATCGCTTCGCCCTGCCGTACCATTCAGTATACTGCCAATCTGGTGGATCCCGGCGACACGGTGTTGATCAATCCCGGAACCTACACCGGCGGTATCACCGTGGAAACGAGCGGGACGGCCAGCGCGACGATCACCTTTCGCGCCAATGGCAGTGGGGTGATCATCGAGGGGAGCGGCGGGGAGCGGGATGCTTTTTTCATCACCTGGGCCGATTACGTTGTCGTGGAAGGGCTGACGATCCGACACGCTGCCCGCGCCGGAATGCGCATTGACAATTCGCATCACGTCACGGTGCGCAACTGCACTTTTGTCGATAACGTCACCTGGGGTCTGTTCACCGACTTTGGCGATTATACAACGGTCGAGAACTGCGAGTCCTACGGCGCGGCGGAGGAACACGGCATCTATATCAGCAACTCGAGCGATTATCCCACCATTCGCGGCAACCGTCTGCATCACAACAACGGATGCGGTCTGCATATGAATGGTGACGTGAGCATGGGCGGCGACGGCATCATCTCTTATGCGTTGGTGGAGCGCAACATCATCTACGAAAATGGCGTGGGTGGCGGCTCGGGCATCAATATGGATGGCGTCACCCACTCGGTGATCCGCAATAATTTGCTGTACAGCAATCATGCCAGCGGCATCTCGCTTTACCAGATCGATGGCGGCAGCGGCTCACACCACAACCGCGTGCTGAACAACACCATCATCATGCCCGACAACGGCCGCTGGGCGATCAACATTCCCGATCCCGATCCCGAAAATCCCGCCCCCAGTCCCAACAGCCACAATAAACTATTCAACAACATCATCTACAACTATCACAGTTGGCGCGGCAGCATCACCATTGGACCGACGGCACGCACAGGGTTCGAGAGCGACTATAACGTGGTGATGGACCGTTTCAGCACCGACGGCGGCGACACGCGCATCACGCTCGCCCAGTGGCGGGTGTTGGGCTATGACACGCACTCGATCATCGCCTCACCCGTGCAGCTCTTTGTGAATGTCTCCACCAACGATTACCATCTCAAGGTCGGCAGCCCGGCCATTGACCTGGGCACGTTGTTGGCCGATGTGCCCGATGACCTGGAAGGCAATCCCCGCCCTGCCGGCTCCACCCACGATGCGGGCGCCTACGAGTTCGTCCCTTCGCTGGACTTGCGCGCCACCCCGGCCGACCGCGCCATCCCCCTGAGCTGGCAGGTCAACACCACGCTGCCGCCTGCTTCAACCTGGCGTGTCGAATACTATACCCAGACGGCCACCATCTATACCGCCACCGACCCCTACAGCGCCACCCGTTCGCTCACGCTGACGCAAAACGTACACAACTATCAGTGGTACACCGTCACCCTGCACGCGATGGACGGCGCTGCATCGATTCTGAGCGACACCGTGCGCGTGATGCCGACGGATCGGTTTGTGTATCTGCCGCTGATCTTGAGGAGTTTTCCGTGAAAACCAAACTCGGCTTGATTCTGGTTTTGATCTGGATCGTGGCGCCGACCTTTCCGGTCCGCGCCGCCGCATCGCTGAACCTGTACGGCACGTTTCATGCGATGGGCGTCGTCGTTACCCTGGGAGCCGCCGATGACCCCGACGGCGACGCGACGGCGCACGTGGCGTATCGCGTCGGCGGGAGCGGCGCGTACCAGCCGGGCTTTCCGCTCTCCCGCATCACGGCCACGCGCTTTGTGGGCAGCCTGTTCTGGCTGACGCCGGGCACGGCTTACGATGTGCGCGTCACCTTGTACGATCCCGACGGGGGACCGCTGCATAATACGACTGTGTCCGCCACCCAATCGACGCGGGCCGAGATCGCCATCCCTGCGCCGGCCCATTCGTATTACGTCAGCCCTGCCGGCAGCGGGACGACGTGCTCGTTCGCCGCCCCTTGTGCCTTATCCAACGGATTGAGCCTGGCTCAGGCCGGCGACGAGGTCGTTCTGCGTGGCGGAACCTATTCCCAGGGCGAGATCGCTTTGCCGCGCTCCGGCGCTGCCGGCGCACCGATCGTCATCCGTGGCTACACGGGCGAAACGGCGGTGCTGGACGGCGGCTATACGGGGCCATTCACCTGGGTCGCGCAGGGTGGCGGGGTCTATCGCACCACCGTGAGCGCGCCCGACCCGCACCTGGTCACCGCGAACGGGCAGCGTCTCTATCCCTATCAAAGCCTTTCCAACTTGCAGAGCCTGAGCTGGGGCATTCCCGGTTTTTATGCCAGCGGCACGACGCTGTACGTGCGCCTGGCGGGGGACGCCAATCCCAACGGCGTGCCGGTGGTCGTATCGCGTTACAACCGCGCCTTTGTGGTTGAACGAAACCATATCTATTTTCTCAACCTGACCTTTCGCCATTACGGGCAGGGCGACTATGCCAAGTCAATTTATTTCAACAACGCCAGTGATTGTCTGGTGCAGGGCTGCACCTTTGCCGTCAACGATCTGGGGATCGGCATCAAGCGTGAATCGCACCGCAACGTGATCCAGGACAACGAGTTCTATGATACCCTTTTCGACTGGCCGTGGGACGCGGTAAAGGGGGGCGCCGAACTGGAAACCGGCGGCATCCGGCTCTACGATCCGGTGGACGGGCGCGGCACCGTCATCCGCCGGAATGTCTTTCACGACTACTTTGACGGCCTGGGCGTCTGCCCGGAATCCAGCGCCGCCGTGACCAACGAGACCGACGTCTACGAGAACCTGGTTTATCGTGCTGGCGACGATGGGATGGAAACCGATGGGCGGTGCAGCAATTTGCGCATTTGGGGCAACACATTCCACGATGTGTTGGTGGGCATTTCGCTGGCGCCGGTCTATGACGGGCCGGTGTATGCGATCCGCAACCTGATCTATCGCACCGGTGCGGGAAACAACGACTATACCGGCAGCCCGTTCAAGTTCAACAGCGGTTACGATCCCTCCGGGCCGATGTATCTGTTCCACAACACCGGCGACGCGGCCCTGACCGCGCCGCGCAGCAGCGGGCTTGACATCAAATCGCCGGGAGACTGGGCGCTGATCTATGCGCGCAACAACATCTGGGCTGGCACCGAGTATGCGCTCAACAACGCCAATCCCACCCAGCCGCTCGACCTGGATTACGACAACCTGTACACCACGCAGGCCGGCGAGCTGGCCTGGTGGGCGGGCCTGCCCGACCGCCATCTGAACACCCTGGCCGAACTGCGCGCGGCGACGGGGCAAGAGCTGCACGGGCTGAACGTCGCGCCGGGCTTTGTCAACCTGGCGGCGGGCGACTATACGCTGGACCAGGAGAGCGACCTGATCGATGCCGGCCTGATCATCCCCGGCATCAACGACGGTTACCAGGGGAGCGCGCCGGACATCGGCGCTTACGAGCTTGTCCCTTCGCTGGACTTGCGCGCCACCCCGGCCGACCGCGCCATCCCCCTGAGCTGGCAGGTCAACACCACGCTGCCGCCTGCTTCAACCTGGCGTGTCGAATACTATACCCAGACGGCCACCATCTATACCGCCACCGACCCCTACAGCGCCACCCGTTCGCTCACGCTGACGCAAAACGTACACAACTATCAGTGGTACACCGTCACCCTGCACGCGATGGACGGCGCTGCATCGATTCTGAGCGACACCGTGCGCGTGATGCCGACGGATCGGTTTGTGTATCTGCCGCTCGCATTGAAAGGACATTGACCGATGGCCGGACACCCTGTTCGTCTCGTCCTTTTGCTTGTGCTCCTGTTGGCCGTGCTCGCCGCCGTCGTCCCCGGCCCGTTTGTCCATGCCGCGCCGGCGACCTATTATGTCTCCAGTTCCGGCGGCGACGATGGCAATCCGGGCACGGAACTGGCTCCATTCAAGACGGTCGCCAAAGTCAATTCGCTGAACCTCCAGCCGGGCGACCGGGTGCTGTTCAAATGCGGCGACACCTGGCACGCCGAGCAGCTGGTGGTCAGCAAGTCGGGCACGGAGGCCGCGCCGATCACCTTTGGCTCCTACCCGGCCGGCTGCGCGAACAAGCCAGTCCTCTCCGGCTCGTTGCCCATCACCGGCTGGACGGTCCATTCGGGCAACATTTACCGCGCCGACGTTCCGGAAAGCACATTTCCTCTGGGCATCAACCAGCTGTTCCGCGATGGTCAGCGATTGACCCTGGGCCGCTGGCCCAACCTGGACGCGGGCAGCGGCGGCTATTCGTTCGTCGACGGCCACAGCGCCGGCGGCAGCCAGATTACCGACGCGCAGCTCCCGTCCGGCATAAACTGGAGCGGGGCCGTCGTCCACATCAAAAACATCCGCTGGTCGATGCTCGAGCGCCGGGTGACCGGCTCGGGCGGCGCCACGCTGACGCTCAACACCGGGCTTTCCTGCCTGATTTCCGGTTGGGGCGATTGCACGGGCTGGGGGTATTTCATCAACAACCATCTGGCCACGCTGGACCGCGACGGCGAGTGGTATTACGACGCGGACTCGCCGAGTTTGCCGCGGCGGGTGTACCTGTATTCGACGTCCGGCGCGCCGAGCGGCATTGAAGCGTCCGTGGTGTTCGAAACGGATGCGGATCCTGGCAAGGTCAGGCACGGCGGGATCATGCTCAGCGACGGCTCGGCGACCGCGTATGTCGTCATTGACAATTTCGAGATCAAAAACTGGTTCAACCACGGCATCGGCACGCCGGGCGGGATGAACGGCGACATCTACCATCACATCACCGTGCGCAACGTCACCATCCGCGACGTGAACGCCGCCGGCGTCAGGCTGAGCAGTTGGCTGGAGCGGCCTTCGAACGGGAGACAGGGCCTGCGCGGCGGGCACCATATGCTGTTCTCGAACAACCTCATCGACGGGGCCAACCACTTTGGGATCACCGGCTATTTCGCCCAATCGACGTTCGAGGACAACGTCATCCGCAACATCGCCCTCATCCAAAACCTGGGCAAATCCGGCATGGGCTGCGGCCAGACCAGCGGCGAGTGCACCGAGAACGGCGACGGGATCCGGATCAGGACGTATGACCCGCTCGATTCCGGCTTTGGCAACACGCTGCGCTACAACCGCCTGGAAAAGATCGGCTACAACGGCGTGGACGTGTTCGGGCACGACACGACGCTGGAGAAAAATGTCATCAACCAGTCCTGCTATTCCAAAGCCGACTGCGGCGGGGTCAGGACGTTCGGCAGCACCAGCCTGGCAGCGACCAAAGTCTATAACGTCCGGCTGCTCGACAACATCATCGTCGATATCCCCGGCAACGTGGACGGCTGCCACGCCTCGCGCGCCGCTTTCGGCATGGGCCTGTACGTCGACCACTATTCCCGCGACGTGGAAACGCGCGGCAACACCGTCATCAGCACGACGATCACCGGCATCAACTATCAGCGTTCAACCGGGCTGATCGTCGACAATACGGTGTACAATGCTTCCTATGGCACCGAGTTCGCCGCACACGTCAGCCTGGGCGGCGATGAGACCCGCGCGACCGTGACCGGCAACGTTCTTTACGGGCTGAACAGTAAGGCCTGGACGATATATTCGCGCAGCCTCAGCAACTGGGTTGCCGCCGATTACAATGACTTGTTCCATCCCTACGTGAACAACCACATCGCCTACGGCCCATCGTGGACACGCTACACGTTCGCCGGCTGGAAGACGTTCAGCGGCCGGGAGGCGCACTCGAAGACCAACTGGTTCACTCAGAATGTCGGCGATCCGCCGCGCTCGCGCATCCTGTACAACGACAGCAAAAGCCCCCGGACGTTTGATCTGGGCGCGCGCGCGTACCTCGACCTGGATCAAAACCCCGTGCTGGGCAGCGTCACCCTGATGCCCTTCACCTCTATCGTGCTGGTCGACAACGGCGCGGCCGGGCTGACCTTGCAGCACATGGCCCCGGCCATGTGGGGCGTCGACGAGGCGGCGGATTTCACCCTGACCGTGTACGGGAGCGGGTTCACCCCGGCCAGCGTGGTGCGCTGGGGCGGCTCGGCGCGGCCTACGACTTGGGTCGCCAGCTATATGCTGACCGCCGCCATTTCTGCCGCCGACGTGGACGAGATTGGCAACGTCGCGGTTACCGTCTATGACCCGACGACCACGCCGACCGAGACTGCGCCGCTGACGTTTCGCGTGGTGGCGTCCGTCTCGCGCCTCTACCTGCCGCTGGTCATGCGTTATTGACCATCCCCATCCAATCCCTCCCCGCGTAGTGGGGAGAGCGGCGCGCCCCGTTGTTCCACAACGCCGTGCCGCTTCGATGGCGTATCGTATTGCACCGTCGGGCACGAGGCGTGCCCGACTCCTCAAAAATCTGCCCCAAAACGAAATGTACCCCACCAGGCCGGCATGTTGCCAGTTGGGAAAACATGGGGTAGAATGATGGCAGGCCAGTTTCCTGGCAACTTTTTTTTTGCCCCGAGCTGAGCAGCTATTATAAATATGGAGATAAAACTATGATGCTCAAGCCGTTCGCTCCCCATGCCCGCCGACTCTATGCCGGCCGCATCGTTGCGCTTATCGCCAGCCTGATCCTGCCGCTGGACGAAGCCGCCGGCGCGACCACCTTTGACGACCTTTCCGTCTACAATCACCCCGGCGCGAGCTGCCCCCACCGCCGGCGGCGCTAACCAAAACACCCGGATTACGGATTACGAATTACGAATTGCGTTTCACATTTCACAAAAAAGGAGCCGAGAATGAACCCAGTACGTTACTTGCGTTGCTTCCTGGCGCTGTGCCTGGCGCTGTGCCTGGCGCTGGCTATGCTGCTGCTCTTGCGGCCGATGACCGCCCGTGCAGGGACGATCACCGTCACCAGCACGCTGGATTCCGGCGCGGGCACGCTGCGCCAGGCCATCGCCGATGCGCAATCCGGCGATACCATCGTCTTTGACGACAGTTTGTCCGGTCAGACCATCACCCTGGCCAGCCAGCTTGCCATCGCCAAGAACCTGACGATTGACGGCAGCGCGCTGCCCGTCACCATCACCCTCAGCGGCAACCACGCCGTGCGCATCCTCTTCATAGCCGACAACACTCGCGTCACGCTGAACCGGCTCCGGTTGGTCGCCGGCGCGGTCGATGATTACCACTCCGGCGGCGCTCTCTACATCGGATCCGGCGCAGCGGTCACGCTGACGCACAGCGCGGTGCTGAGCTGTACGGCCGGCATAGGCGGCGGCATCAGCAATGGAAACGGCGCGCTGACGGTGCAGAACAGCACGTTCTCCGGCAACTCGGCCAACGACCGCGGCGGCGGCATCGGCAACTTTGGGTCGGCGGCCACGCTGACGGTGCAGGACAGCACGTTCTCCGGCAACTCGGCCGGCAGCGGCGGCGGCGGCATCGTCAACGTAATGGGCGCGCTCACGGTGCAGGACAGCACGTTCCACGGCAACTCGGCCGGCAGCGGCGGCGGCGGCCTCTACAGCGAGGAAGGCGCGCTGACGGTGCAGGACAGCACGTTCTACGGCAATTCGGCCTGGGGGGGCGGCGGCCTCAACAGCTACAATGACACCACACGGACGGTGCAGAACAGCACGTTCGTCGCAAACTCGGCTTACCGGGGCGGCGGCCTTTACGCGTTCCGCTCGCTGACGCTACAGAACTGCACGGTCGCCGGCAACGGGGCCGGCAATTATGGCGGCGGCCTCTTCGGCGACTTTGCTCTTCACAACACGATTTTGTGGGGCAACACTGCGCCCAACGAGGCTCAGATGGACACCACCCCTGGCACGACCATTGGTGACAGCGTGGTTCAGGACGGTTGTCCTACCGACGCCGCCTGCGTCAATCTGCTGACGGCCAACCCGCGCCTGGGCGCGCTCGGCGATTACGGCGGGAGCGCCCCGACCGTGCCGCTGCTGCCCGGCTCTTCGGCGCTGGACGCCGGCAATGACGCCACCTGTTTGCCCACCGACCAGCGCGGCGTGACGCGCCCCCAGGGACCACACTGCGACATCGGTGCGTTCGAATCGCGCGGCTTTATCCTGTCGGTGCTCGGCGGCGACCGGCAAACCACGCGGATCAAAACGGCTTTTCCCAATTCGCTGGTGGTCAGCGTCATCGGCAGAAACGCCGTCGAGCCGGTTGAAGATGGCGTGGTGACTTTTAACGCCCCGCCGTCCGGCGCCAGCGCGACGCCGGCGTCCAACACCGTAACCATTGTGGGCAACGTGGCCGCGCAAGGCTTGGTCGCGAACGGCATCACCGGCGCTTATAACGTAACGGTCACGGCCTCCGGCGTCCTGACGCCGGCGACCTTTGTGCTGACCAACACCATCAAGTATGCCGCGGCCGTGGCGCTCGCCTCCACGCCGAACCCGTCCGGCTATGGGCAAACCGTCTTCCTGACCGCCACGGTGAGCGGCGACGTCGGCCTGCCGACGGGCAGTGTGGCTTTCACGGCCGACGGCAGTGTGATCTCGGGCTGCGGCGCGCAGCCGCTCGATGGCAGCGGGCAAGCCACCTGCGCGACGGCGGCGCTGGCCGGCGGTATGCACAGCCTGCGCGCCGAATATGGGGGCGATGGCAATTACAACCCGATCGCTTCGCCGGTGTATGCCCAGGTGGTGGGCCCGGGCGGCCTCGCGCCGGTCGCCGTGAGCGACATCTATACCACGCCGCAGGATACGGCGTTGTCCATCCCCGCGCCGGGCGTGCTGGACAACGACAGCGATCCCGATGGCGATCTGCTGACCGCCGCCCTCGTCACGCAGCCCATGCACGGCGCGGCCGGCCTGAACAGCAACGGCGCGCTGCTCAGATCGGAAGAGCGTCGTGTAGGGAAAGAGTGTAGGATAGGGTGGTGG
>CAYRXM010000075.1:0-21873 GCA_964428175.1 uncultured Anaerolineae bacterium | reverse complement strand
GGGCGGGGCGCCTACCGGGTCTTCTCGCCGTTTTCGGAGCCCACGCTCGCCCCTTACGACCTATACGCGTGTCACGTCGGGCTGGGCTATACGAGGATCATCACCGAGATGTACGGCCTGCGCACCGAGGTGACGATTTTTGTGCCCATCGATGCGTCGTGCGAGGTGCGCGATATTCGCATCACCAACCTGCGCGACGAGCCGATTGTCGTCGATGCCGTGCCGGTGGTCGAGTACACCCATTTCGACGCGCTCAAGCAGTTCACCAACGCCGACTGGGTGCCGCAGACGATGCAAAGCGATTGGCACGCCGATACGCAGGTGTTGACCCAGTGCGCGTTTATGCGCCGCGGAATCGCGGTCAATTATTTCACCTCCAACCGGCCCATTTCGTCGTTCGAGTCGGACCGGGCGCGCTTTTTGGGCGACAACGAGTACGGCGCCTGGGCCAACCCGCTCTCACTGCAAAACGACGAATTGGGCTGCTATGAAGCCCGGCGCGGCGACAACATTGGCGCGCTGCTGCACTACCTGGGCGAAATCCAACCCGGCGAGACGACGCGGTTGATCACCCAGTTGGGTCAGGCTGCCGATATCGAGCAGGCCCGGCCGGAAATCGAAAAATTCCGCAGTGAAGCGCGAATCGATCTGGAACTGCAAATGATATCCTCCGCTTGGGATATCAACCTGGCCGGGATACACGTCCAGACGCCCGACGCCGACTTTGACCGTATGGTCAACATCCATAACCCCAGGCAGTGCCACACCACATTCAACTGGTCGCGCTACCTGTCGCTGTACCAGTTGGGCTTTGGCGCGCGGGGCATCGGCTACCGCGACAGCTCGCAGGACGCGATGGGGGTGATCGTTAGTATGCGCGTCCCGGCCAGAGACCTGCTGGTCAAACTGCTGCATGCGCAAAAGCGCAGCGGCTCGGCGATGCACCAGTTCAACCCGCTGACCATGGTCGCCACTGGGGGCGACGCGCACGAGATGCCCGACCGACCCCAATATTACAGCGACGATCACCTGTGGGCCGTTCTCGCCGTGTGCGCCTATCTCAGGGAAACCGACGACCTGGACTTTCTCGATCGGATGGTTCCTTTTTACGACAAAAACAAACGGAAAAAGCCCCTCGAATCGGGCACGGTGTTGGAGCACCTCAAGCGGGGCATCGAGTTTACCCGCCACGATCTGGGCCAGCACGGCCTGCCGCTGCTCGGTTTCGCCGACTGGAACGATCCCGGCAACCTGCCCACCGGCGCCGAGTCGCTGTTTACGGCCTTTCTCTACGGCAGAGCCTTGCGCGAGATGATCGATTTGGCCCGACATCTGGGCGATGAAGAATTGGCACAGCGATATGAAACATACTATCAAGAGATGAAACAGAACGTCAACGATCTGGCCTGGGACGGCGGGTGGTATATTCGCTATTTCGACTGGGACGGCTCGCCGGTGGGGTCGCACGTCAACACACAGGGCCAAATCTACACCAACGCCCAGTCGTGGGCGGTGATTTCCGGGTTTGCCACGCCGGAGCGCGCCATCCAGGCGATGGACGCGGTGCGCGAGCGGCTGAACACTTCCAAGGGGATCAAATTGAGCGCGCCCGGCTACAACGGCTATGACCCGGCCAAAGGCGGCGTATCCACCTACCCGCCGGGGGCCAAGGAGAACGGCGGTATTTTCCTGCACGCCAACCCCTGGGTCATGATCGCCGAAACGATGCTTGGACGCGGCGACCGTGCTTTTGAGTATTATGCCCAGATCAACCCGGCGGCCAAGAACGACTGCATCGACGAGTTTCAATGTGAGCCTTACGTCTATCCGCAGAACATCCTCGGCGACGAGCACCCGCAGTTCGGGCTGGCGCGCAACAGCTGGCTCAGCGGCACGGCCTCTTGGTGCTACCAGGCGGCGACGCAGTACATCCTCGGCGTGCGGGCCACCTACGATGGCTTGCTGATCGATCCGTGCATTCCCGCCGCCTGGGACGGCTTGCGGGTGAAGCGAATTTTTCGCTGCTCGGTCTATCAAATCGAGATACAAAATCCCGACCACGTCTGCAAGGGCGTCAAGGCGGTGGTCCTCGATGGCGAGGTCATCGAGGGCAACCTGCTGCCCATTTTTGAGGATGGAGATAGTCACCAGGTGCTGGCGGTGATGGGATAAGTAAAAAATGAACGAAATCAAACAACCGTTCGCGCTGCCGCCGGATTTCGATCCACAGGCCAACATGCTCGTCAAAGTGACCGAAAACGGCGCCTTTCACGAGTCGCGGCGCGGAGCGTCTTTTGCCGCTCAATTGGTCGAAAACGGCACCCCGCCCGACCTGGCGCTGGCCCACCGCGTGCTCGACGCGACGCTCAAGGCTCAAGAGCGCCGCCCCGACGACCCGCATGTCGGCAACTTTTACTGGATGATCGAAGATCAGGTGGTGCAAGACCTCAACGCGGTCGAGTTTAACCTGAGGAGCCTGATCCCGATGATGCTTCAGGGGCGAGATGCTCTCGCCCCCGAGATGCAGGCGCGTGTCTTGGGGGCGATCCGCCTGGGGCTGGATGAAATATGCCGCCTTGACGTGCTGGTGGCCTATTCCAACATTGTCGTGCTCGACATCGTCAACTCGTGCCTGGGCGGCGAGCTACTGGGCGACCGGACCATCGCCGCGCGCGGCTATCGCCGGCTGGTCGAGTGGATGGCCTTTACCGACCAGAGCGGCATTCCCTTCGAGTACAACAGCCCGACCTACAGCGCGGTGATCGTTCGCGCTTTGAAAACACTCGTCGATCACGTGCAGCACAGGGACACGCGCATCCGCGCGCGGACGGCGGCGGCGCGGCTGGGCCTCAGCATTGCGCTGCACCTCCACCGTTCGACCGGCCGCTGGGCTGGGCCGCACAGCCGCGCCTACCAGCCAACCGTGGCCTGTGAAACCGCGCCGGAGGTCGACATGTTCAAAAGCTGGATCGACGACGGCGCGCTGCCTGCCTGGCTGCTCGACGTGCTGGAGTGCCGCCCGGAGTCGTTCCAGGTGCGCGAGACGGCGTTTGCTCCCCGCGACATGGGCATCACCACCTGGCACAGCCGATCTTTTGTGCTGGGCGTCAGCACCACCTCGTTCGGCGACCAGTCCAACGCGGCGATGGTGCATTACAGCCGGCCTGGCGCGGCCAAACCCGGCGTGTTTTACACCCGTTATCTGACCAACGACAAGTGGCTGGGCGACTTTTACCATCCCACCGACCGCACCTCGTCGCGCAACCTGATCGAGGAGGGGCAGTTCATCGGTGTGCAAGACGGCCCGCGGGCGATCGGCCTGTATGCGCCGGGGCGGCTGGGCGTGATTCGCAGCGCCAAAGCCGCCCTGATCTGGACGGGTATCGAGCAGATCGACGAGATTTGGGTTGGTGAGCGCCGGGTCGCGTCGCTGCCCGCCGATGTGCCGCCGGATACGACGGTCGTCGTCGGCAGCGGCGACGCGCTGATCGCCATGCGCCCGCTGTCCCGCACCGACCTGGGCCGCCGCGCGCCGATCCGGCTGGTCGAGCGGGCGGGCGATCTGGTGCTGGAACTGTACAATTACCTCGGCCCAGACAAGGCGTTTTGGGAGATGGAGTGGCCCGGCGCGTTCTACCGGGGCAAGCCGCAAAACGGGTTTTACCTGGAGGCCGCCGAGCGCGCCGACTATGCCGACGGGCGAGCCTTTGCACAGATCGTCAACCGTGGTATACTTGAAGATGAGGCCGCAGCGCCCTTTGTCTATGCCGGCGACAGGGAGCGGCTGTGGACGGTGCAATACGAGCGCGACGGCCAAACACTGGGCATCGCGGTCGATTTGATGGCCTGGCGCTGCACCCGCCGCTGGACACATAAAGGTGACCTGGGCTGGCCGATGCTCGAATCGCCGGCGGCCAGGGAAACAAGAGACGGGCGGGTCACGGTGGGCGAAGCGACCTTGACCTGCGGCCCTGAGGCCGGCTGGCTGGTTGCCTGCCCGGAGCGAAATCGTTACATTGCCGGCTATCATGGCCTTGTCCCCGCGCCGCTCAAACTGTCTGTGACGGAGGGCGGGAACACCGTACGCACGCTGGTCGAGATGCCGTCGATGGGCTGTGGGACGGTGGTGTGGGATGACGGCCAGATCAAGGTGGAAATGATCGACCCTTAACCGTAGACTGCTGACTGCCGACGAACCGGCCGCGGCCGGGATTCGGCGGTCTAGACAAAGGTAGAGGAGTCGAGAGCAAAATGACCCATTCGACACGTCCCAGATTTTGTGGGCAATGCGGTGCGCCGCTGCACGCCGACGCGCTCTTTTGCAGCATGTGCGGCCGTGCGGTTCAGTCGCCGCCTCAACAACAGCCCCATCCGCCTCAACAACAGGCGGTTCCGCCTCAACAACAGGCGGTTCCGCCTCAACAACCGGTTTCGCCTCAACAACCGGTTCCGCCTCAACAGGCCTATCCGCCTGCACAACAGGCGCCGGTCTACCAACAGCCAGTTTATGCGCCTCCTACCGAGCCGATCCTGGGCATCGTGCCCGGCTTGCAGCGGCAGAGCGGTTTTTTGGGCCTCAAGTTCGAGTCCTTTAACCTGATCGCCACCCCGCACCGGCTGGTGTTGGCCTTTGTTCCCCAGCAGATGATGAATGAGGCGATCAACATCGCGCGCAACGAGGCCAAGGCCGAAGGCAAGGGCTGGCTGGGCCAGGTTGGCGCGCAGATGGGCTGGCTAAACGTGATCTGCCGCCGCTACCAGAGCATGACCGTCGACGCGATTTTAGCCCAGACGCCGGGCAGCTTTTTCATCGCCCTGCCGACGATTCGCCGGGTGCGTTTCAATGACGTGTATGATCAGGACAACCACCATTCCGGAACCGAGCTGGTGATCGAGTCGACCGGCGGCAAGCACAAGTTCAAGCTGGTGGGCATGTCGACCCGCGATGCACGAAATGTCCTCAAGCAGGTGTTGGGAGGGATCGTCAAATGAGCGCACCTCAATATTGCCATCGCTGCGGAGCGCCGCTGCGCCCCGGCACCAAGTTTTGCGGCCAATGCGGGCAGACGATCCCGTCGGCGCCCCAGTCACCGGCCGCGCCGGAAACGCCACCGGTGGAGCCCCCGCAGCAGCAGGCAACTCCGTCGCCACAGCAGGGTTATCCGCCGCAGCAAGGTTACCCGCCGCCGCAGGGCTACCCACAGCAAGGCTACCCGCAGCAACAGGGCTATCCATCGCCGGTCTACCCACCGCAGCAGTCCTACCCGCAGCAGCCAGCCTACCCACCACCGCAAGGCTACCCGCCGCCAGCTTATCCACCGACTTACGCGCCGCCCCGGCGGCCCCGGCGGCGGTCGGGTTTGGGCTGTGTGTTGACGCTGCTCGTCGTGTTTGTGCTGCTGCTGGCCTGCGTGGGCGGCGGCCTGGCCTGGGCGCTGACCGCATCGCGCCGCACGTTGAGCCTGGCCTCAAGAACCAGGCTGCTCACCCAGACGATCGCCGTTTCCGGCGGCGAGATTGTGGTGTCCAACCCGGACAGCGAGGTGAACGGGCTGAAAATCGTCGTTCCGGCCAACGCTTACGGCAAGGAGACCCAATTTACCCTCTCGACCCGGCCAATCAAGGAACACCGTTTTGGCGACCTGTTTGACCCGATCACGCCGCTGATCACGGTCGACAACGGGCACGGCTTTGCCGCCGAGCCAATGACGGTCGAAATCCCCATCCGGCTCAAGCCGGACGAGTTTGCGATGGCCTTTTTCTGGGATGGGCGCACCGGCAGGTTGGAAGGCATCCCGCTGATCGGCCTGACCGCCGACAAGATCACCCTGATCACGTCGCACTTTTCCGAGCTGGTCGTTTCCCGGGTCAAAGTCGACAAGCTGGGCAAACTCACCGTCGAGACCGGCTTTGCGCCCGGCGTCGACGACTGGCAGTTCACCAACCATGGCTCGATCATCGCTCCCGGCGGGCACTGCGCCGGGCAGGCTATCTCGATGATGTGGTATTACTATGAAAAGCGTCTCGGCGCCGGCCAGCGCCCGCTGTATGGCCGCTATGACAACAACAACTATGGTTTTGGCACCATCGACATGTACGAGGACGATTCCTGGGGCTACCGGCTGGCCTCGACCGTACAGTATTCGGTGGATTGGGATGCCAAAAGCCGCACCGTGTTCAACGCGCTCGGCTGGGCCAGCGACAGCCTGACCTGGCACGCCTTTGCCTACTCGATGGCCCTCACCGGCGAGCCGCAGTACATGGCCATCGGTCGCTATGAAAAGGACAAGGATGGCAACGACGTGCGGCGCGGACACGCCATCGTCGTCTATCGCATCGACGGGGACAGCCTCTATGTCGCCGATCCCAACTATCCCGGCCAGTCCAATCGCACCGTCCGCTATCAGAACGGCGCGTTTTTGCCCTATGCCTCGGGCGATAACGCCCACGACATCGCCGCCAGCGGGGCCAAGTCCTACACCGAAATCCGCTACATGGCCAAGTCGGCGTTGGTCGATTGGGATCAGATCGGCGTCGAATATGAAAAAATGCTCAAGGGCAAGGTCGGCGAAGAACTGTTCCCGCCTTATGTCTTCTCGGTGCTGCGCTACGATCCCAAGGCCAAACAGGCCGATTGGCAGATCGATCCGGAGGTGATCGAGATCGACGAGGCGGAAACGGCGCTGGTTGGAGAGCAGTATCGCGGCAAGCTGTACTTTTCGGTGACGATGGCTACCAACGAGGATTTTCAGGTTGTGCTGTACGACGGCATCAAAGAGATTGAGGCCTTGCGCCGCGATAATACCGGACGGACCTATTTCACCGTGCCGCTCAAACCCGGCGTCCACGATCTGGGCTTTTACATCGGCAACATCAGGGCAAAAACTGTCAACGGCCAACAGGCCGAGTTTTTGTATGACAATGATTTTCGCCGCGTCAAAGTGATCTATGAGCTGCCCGACCTGAGCGGCGTTTGGGAAGGCGACTACCGCGTCCAGGATGTGGGTAAAGCGCGACAGTACATCGAGGACGTTCTGACCCAGTTTGTGCTGCTGCTCGGCCTGACCGACAGCGAAGCCAAAGCGCGCGAGGCTGCGGCCAGTGCGATCTCGGTCGATCCCAACGCGTACAATCCCCGCCCGATCCGCATCACGTTGGAGGCGATTGACCCGGACAAGCTGGACCGCTACCGGGCGACGGTGACGACCATCGCCGACGATGGGACGGTGTCGGAGGTCAAGTCTGAGGCCACCTTCAAGTCGGGCATATTCACGGTCACATTCACCGCCGCCGACGGCTCCAGAATGACCTTGACCGGCCAATTGGACGGCAAGGATCGCCTGGTCGGGCCGTTTGGCATCACCGCCTGGGGCTTTCTCAAGGATGCTGTCACCGGCGAATGGGAATTGGAACGGGCAGAGTAAAATAATCAAGGAGGAACATCATTATGTCCCAAGCAATCAAAATCACCGTCATCGGCGCGGGCAGCGCCGAGTTTTCCCTGGGCCTAGTCAAAGACCTGTGCCTGACGCCCGGCCTGGCCGGCAGCCACGTTTCGTTTATGGACATCAACCCGGAGCGGCTGGACATGATCCACAAGTTTGCCGTGCGCTATGCCAGCGAACTGGGCGCCGCGCTCACCTTTGACCAATTCACCGATCGCGCCGCTGCGCTGCAAGGGGCCGATTTTGTGGTCAACACTGCTTTTGTGCAGGGGCACCATCACGCCCGCGCCGCGCGCGAGCTGACCGCCCAATACAGCTATTACTATGGCGGCGTCCATCTCGGCTCGTGGTATCAATTCCGCCTCATGCTCGACATCGCCCAGGACGTGATGAGCATCTGCCCTGCTGCCTGGATCATCCAGTCGGCCAACCCGGTTTTTGAGGGCTGCACGCTGGCGGCCCGCGAGACCGGGGTCAAGATTTGCGGGTTGTGCCATGGGCATTACGGCTACCAGGCCGTGGCCCGGGTCATCGGCCTCGATCCCAACCGCGTGACCTGGGAAGCGCCCGGCCTGAACCACAACATCTGGCTGACCCAATTTCTCTATCAGAACGACGATGGCACGCTGATCGATGCCTACCCCCTGCTCGACAAGTGGATCGAAACCCAGGCCGAGGCATTCTGGCGCACCCACGTCGCTCAAGGCACGCACGACATTCACATCTCACGCGCCGAGGTGCAGCAGTACAAGATGTACGGCCTGATGCCCATCGGCGACACGCCGCGCAAGGGCGGCTGGTGGTATCACACTGACCTGGAGACCAAGAAACGCTGGTATGGCGAGCCGTATGGCGGCCCCGACACCGAACTGGCCCGTCCGGTGTTCGTCGAGCGGCTGGAAAAGCGCATCGCCGAGATGACCAACCTGGCTAATGACCCCAAGGCCAGCGTCGCCGAGGTTTTCGGCACAGAAAAGACGCGCGAGCAGCAGGTGCCGATCATGGATGGGCTGGTCAACAACAACGAGTATTACGCCCAGGTCAACGTGATCAACAACGGCGCGCTGCCCGGCGTCCCCGACAACGTGGTGGTCGAAGTGCCGGCCGTCGTCAATGCCAAGGGCATCCAGCCGATCCGCGTGGCCGGGCTGCCGCCCAAGATCATGTGGGAGTGCATCTGGCCGGAACTGCTGGACATGGAGCGCGATCTGCTGGCCTTCAAAACTGGCGACAAGTCAATTTTGTTGTATAATGTCCTGCAAAGTCACCAGACGCGCTCCTACGATCAAGGCGTCGCCGTGCTGGAAGATTTGCTCGATATGCCGGGAAATGAAGAGATGAAAAAATCCTTCCAGTTTCCCAAAGGCTGGTAAGAACGCATCGTGACAGGCGCAAGTTTGTCCGGCGCTCAAATATCAAGTGGAGGAATTTATGTCAGATCGTATGCCACGTTACGATGTCAGAAATGATGGGATTGGCCCGTATGCCGTTTTCTATTGTGACCAGTGCTCACACGAATACCGTAGCCAACCCGACGCCGGCAACACCATCGCCCAGGATGTTGGACGCAAGATCGCCGGCGACGCTTTGCGCAAGATTCCCTTGTTCGGGAGGACCATCGCGCAGAATGTGGCCGGCAATGACCCGCGCCATACATACAGCCTGACCCCGCAGCAGCTCGATGGGGCCTGGAAACAGGTGCAGCAGTATTTTCATCTCTGCCCCACCTGCCAGCAGTTCGTTTGCCCGTCGTGCTTTGACGCGCAGAGCGGCTACTGCACCGAGGACAGCCCACGGCGGCAAGAAATCGCCGAGGCGCAGACGCAGCAAGCGGTCGGTGTGGTCAAGGGGTTGGCCGACGCCTTTGGTTTGACCAGTGCGGTTCGCACGGTGTCGCAGGCGGCCAAAACTGCCGCCGCCAACACGGCCCGCTGCCCCAACGACGGCACGCTGGCCGCGCCGGGCACCAAATTCTGCCCCGAGTGCGGCGCGCAGATGATCCAGCCTACGGCAGAAACCTGTCCCAAGTGCGGCGCCAATGCCCAGGGGGCCAAGTTTTGCCCAGAGTGCGGGGCCAAGATCGAACGGGCCTCGGTGTGTGCCCAATGCGGCACGCCGCTCCAGGGGGCCAAATTCTGCCCCGAATGCGGCGCCAAAGCGGGCTAAGAGGCTGTTGAAAGATTCGGCCTCATATCAGGTCGCAAAAAACTTGCAACAAGTTGAGCAGCCATATCGTGTCAAACGTCAAATAGCAGACAATATTTGACGTTTGACATATTTTTGAAACGATCAAGGGAATATTGACCTGGGGGCAAGAAACCAGGTTTTTGCCAAAAACCTGGTTTCTTGCTCTGTTGGAGAGAGACGATCAAGGAGAGCTTATGATCGGTCAAACCTGGCCTTCCGAGATGCATGAGTTTCGGGACCCCAAAACCGGACGCACGATCCGCCGGTTGACTGCCACCGGCAACAACGTGCATCTCTATTTTACCGAAAACTCGTTCGACGAGCGCGAAAATTTCATCATCTTTCGCTCCGACCGCGCTTCCGGCCAGGACAAAAAACCGGAAGAAGACGCACTGTACAACCTCTTTCGGATGGACCTCGACAGCGGCGCGATCGTTCAACTCACCGACGAGGCACGGTCGGTGGGCAGCGTGACCAAGACGCCCGACAGCGCGATCGTGGTCTATTCGGTGGGCAACACGCTCAAGCGGCTGGACCCCGCCAGCGGCAAAACGACCGTGCTCTATGAGGAAACCGGCCCGTTCAGCGTTGGCGCGCCGTCGATCGCCTGCAACCGGCGTTACATCGCTTTCAGCCGCAACGAAAAGGTCGATGCGCCGCGCGGGCCTAATTACACCGGGTTCAAGGAAAGTTTTTACCGCATCAAGGACGGGCGGATCACCGTGGCCTACCTGGACGGCTCGGGCGCGTTCGACCTGTTCAAGGACACCCATTGGCTGGGCCATTTCCAGTTTTGCCCCGACGATCCGACCATCGCCACCTTTTGCCACGAAGGGCCGTGGAACCTGGTCGCGCAGCGCATCTGGCTGCTCGACTTTATCTCTCGCGAGGCCAAACCCTGTTTCCGGCAGGAAGAATGGGACTCGGTGGGCCACGAGTTCTGGACGCAGGACGGAGACGGCTGTCCCAGCCGAGTTTTCTTTGACGACCGCGGCCCCGGTCACGACGGGACGATCACTTCCAGCCGTACCCAGGCCGTCGCCACCGCGGTGCAGGTCAACCAGAACGCGATGGCGCCCTTTGTCGGCCTGGTCGACCGGAACGGCAGTGTGGTCAGGCGCATCGATATGCCCTTTTACTGCAACCATTATCACGCCAACCCGGACAACACACTGTTGGTCGGCGATGATGTGGATGATTTGGTGCTGATCGACATTTCCAGCCAGGAGGCGACACTGTCAGTGCTGTGCGCGCACAAAACGTCCTGGCACACGCAGAACAGCCACTGTCACCCCACCTGGAGCTGGGACGGAAGCAAAATCCTGTACGCCTCGGACGACGGGGGGAAGGTCAATTTGTATTTGGTCGAGCTATGAATTGCAAATAGCGAATGGCAAATAGCAAATGTAGGCCGTTCTGCACGGCAGGATTTGTCGTGACATTGCGGCTATTGCAATTTGTGATTTGCAATTTGCGATTCGTCATTTTCAGAACGGGAGGTCGAATGGAATACTTTGCATCGCTCACGGCGAATCAGGGTCAAAACGCGCTGCCCTACAATCCGTGCAAGCTGCTCGACTTTGAATTGATCAGGCTGCCGGCGGGCGGATCGCACCAGGCCCACAGCGGTGATCGCGAGGTGCTGGCGGTGATCCTCGGCGGGGTGGCCTCGTTCCGCATCGCCGGCGCGAGTTTTGATCACGTCGGCGGGCGGCCCAACCCGTTTGCGGGCAAACCGCACGCGGTCTATATCCCGGCCGATACGGCGTTCAGGATTATGGCCAGCAAAGGGGATGTCGAGATCGCCCTGGTCAGCGCGCCGAGCGATCTCAAAACCGAGCCATACCTGATCGGCCCGGAGCAGGTCACCAGCGGGGTCTGGGGGGCGGCCAATTTCAAGCGCTATTTTCACCAGATTCTCACCCTGGCCGGCCAGCCCGGCCTGCCGGCGCGCCGCCTGATCGTCGGCGAGACGTTTACCCCCAGCGGCAACTGGAGCACCTACCCGCCGCACCGCCACGAAAAGGACGATCTGCCGCGCGAGGCCTATCACGAAGAGATGTATTATTTCAAGGTTTCGCCCGCCGACGGGTTCGGCCTCTGTCATTATTACAACGACCGGGGCCAGGAAGAAAATTTCACCGTGCGCGACAACACGATCATGATGGCCCCGGCCGGCTATCACACCGTGGTCAGCGCGCCTGGCTATACCACCTATTACCTGTGGTTCCTGGCCGGCGAGCAGCGCGTCCAGGCCACCGTCGACGACCCGGCGCTGGGCTGGGTGAGCAAAACGGTGCCGATGCTGAAAGAATTGGGATATTGATCGCCAAACGTGGGGCGCAAGCGCCTTCGTGAAACGTGATGCGTGAGGATGGGAAAAGCCCTGATTCATTTTCTAATCCTCACGTTTCACGCATCACGCATCACGTTTTCACTTATCAAGGATGCCTTATGGACACAAAATCTCCCCGCTCCCGGCTCTGGCAGCCCAACCTGATCGTCTTTGTTTCCAGCGCGTGTATCATGATCCTCGAACTCGTCGCCGGGCGGATCATTGCCCCCAGTGTCGGGGTGTCGCTGTACACCTGGACCAGCGTGATCGGCGTGATTTTGGCCGGGATCAGCCTGGGCAATTACATCGGCGGGCGTCTGGCCGACCGCTGGGCGTCGCCCCGATTGCTGGGGATCATGTTTTTGCTCGCCGGCCTCACCTCGCTCGGCGTGCTCGGCCTGGATCGCCTCGACCTGATGGACAAGGTCGAGTGGCCGATTGTACTCGAAATCCTGACCCTGATCACCGTGCTCTTTTTCATCCCTTCGACCGTCCTGGGCACCATCTCGCCGATCGTGGTCAAGCTGGCGATGCGTGACCTGGACAAGGCCGGCAGCACGGTGGGCAAAATCTATGCTTTTGGCACGGTGGGCAGCATTGTCGGCACTTTTCTGACCGGTTTCTGGCTGATCTCCTGGCTGGGCACCTATACCATCGTGCTGGGGGTGGCCGTGGTGCTGCTGGCCCTGGGGCTGTTTTTTGTGGCCGGGCATCGCCTGGCCTGGTTTGGCGGGGCCTTGCTGGTGCTGATCGCCGGCACGGTCTTGTTCTACGGCCTGGGTTGGACCAAAAGCCCCTGCCTGCGCGAAACCAACTATTTTTGCATCAAGGTTCACGAGCAAGAGCACAAGGGCGATCCAGTGCGCGTGCTGATCCTCGACCGGCTGGTACACAGCTATTCGTCGCTGGACGACCCGACCAAGCTGGTGTACGGCTATGAGCAGGTCTATGCCGAAGCGACGGCCTATCAGGCCGAGCGGCACCCGGACTTGCGCGCGTTGTTCATCGGCGGCGGCGGCTATACCTTTCCGCGCTATATGGCGGTCGTTTATCCCGGCAGCACCGTCGACGTGATCGAGATCGACCCCGGCGTGACCGAGATCGCCTACGATTACCTGGGCCTCGACCGCGAGATGGCGGTGAGCACCTATAACGAGGACGCGCGCATGTTTTTGCATCGCCCGCCGGCAGAAAAATACGACATGATCATGGGCGATGCGTTCAACGACTTTTCGGTACCCTATCACCTGACCACCAAGGGCTTTAACGACCGCGTGCATGCCTGGCTCGAGCCGGATGGCCTGTACCTGGTCAACATCATCGACGGCGCGTATGGCCGTTTTTTGCGCGCCTACACGCACACCCTGCGCCAGACCTTCAAATACGTTTACCTCTCGCCGACCGTTCAAAGCTGGCGCGAAACGGTGCGCAGCACCTTTATCCTGATCGCTACCGACACGCCGCTCGCGCTGGACGCCTTTGAAGCAGACGGGCTGTTTATCCAAAACCTGCTCCCCGAGGCCGAGGTCGACGCGCTGCTGGCCGAGGAGAAACTGGTCATGCTCACCGACCGCTATGCCCCGGTCGAGCAGATGCTGGCGCCGGTGTTTCTGGACAAGAAAGCGGAGTGAGGTGTGAAACGTAAACCGTGAGAATGGGAAAGGCTTTTGTCCGTTTCCTCATCCTCACGTTTCACGCATTACGCATCACGAATCTTGGATCCAAGGAGCGATATATGACGGCAATTGATCCCTCCTTGCTCTCTCCCCCCACCGAATTCAGCCTCATGCCCTTTTGGTTCTGGAACGACGATTTGAGCGAGACCGAACTGCTGCGCCAGATCGACGATATGCAGGCCCACGGCGTGTACGGCTTTGTCATCCATCCCCGTGTCGGCCTGCCGCGCTCCATCGGCTGGATGTCCGAGCGGATGCTGCATTGGGTGCGTTTTGCCGTCGACGAGGCGGCGCGGCGCGGCATGCACGTCGTGCTGTATGACGAAGGGATGTATCCCTCCGGCTCGTCGTCGGGGCAGGTGGTGGGCGAAAATCCGCTGTACCAGTGTCGATGCCTGGCCCAAGTCGATCTGGCGGGCGATCAAGCCCCCACGTTGCCGCCCGGCGCGAATCTCGTGGCCATCGTCGAGCGCGTTGGTGGAGAAAAAATGGCCGTGATCGACCGCCCGGTGGACGCCTACATTCGCGGCCTGCACTACATCGGTGAGGGGCCGGCCGAAGACGAGCCGCCCGCCGCCGACCTGCTCAACCCGGACGCAGTGGCCGCTTTTGTGCGGCTGGTTTACGACCGCTATTACGAGGCGTTGAGTGACCATTTCGGCCAGACGGTGTTTGCCATATTCACCGACGAGCCGGGCCTGCTGGGGCGCTGTCGCGAGCGCGGCGTGCAGCCGGGCACAACCGGCATTCTGGCGCACGTCAACGCCGCCCTGGGCTACGATTTCACCCCTCATCTGCCCGCACTGTGGTACGACGACGAGCCGGACGCCGCGCGCTACCGGCAGGATTACGCGCGCGCCGTCGCGCAGCGGCTGCAAGAGACTTATTACACCCAACTCTCGGATTGGTGTACCCAACACGGGATCGCTCTGACCGGCCACCCGGCGGCAGGCGACGAGATCGGCCTGGAGCGTTATTTTCACATCCCCGGCCAGGACATCGTCTGGCGCTGGGTGCTGCCCCACCATCCCAGTGCGCTGGAGGGACGCGAGTCGACGCAGGCCAAGTGCGCCTCGTCGGCGATGCTGCACCTGGGCCGCCGCCGCAACAGCAACGAGTGTTTTGGCGCGTTCGGGCACGAGTTTACCTGGGAAGAAATGAAATGGCTCGTCGATTGGTGCTTGGTGCGCGGGGTGAACCTGCTCTACCCGCACGCCTTTTTCTACTCGGTGCGCGGCCCGCGCAAGGACGAGCGCCCGCCCGACGTCGGCCCGCACGCGCCGTGGTGGGACGAGTACAAGCCGTTTGCCGATTACTGCCGCCGTATGTGCTGGCTCAATACGGACAGCGTTCATCAATGCGCGGTCGCCATTCTCGGCCAGGCCGATTTTCTGCCCTGGCGGGCGGCCAAAGTTTGCTTTCAGCGCCAGCGCGATTTCAACTATCTGGAGATGCGCCACTTGTGGGATGACGCTCAGGTGGATGAGACGGGCATTCACATCGCCGGCCTGCACTACAAGGCGCTGATTGTGGACGGGGTGGGGCACATTCGGGCCGAGGCGCGGCCGGCGCTGGACGCGCTGGCTCGGGCTGGACGGTTGATCGTGTGGGGCGAGGATGAATGGGGTTTTGACGGCGCAGCAGTTGTCGATACGGCGGATGCGCTGGTGGCGCAGATCGACCGGCTCGTTTCGCCCGACCTGATCGTCGAGCCGCCGCAGCCGGATCTGCGCTACCGGCACGTGATCAAAGATGGTTTACACTATTATATGCTGTGCAACGAGGGAAACGAGCCGCTGCGCTTTCGCTGCCGGGTCGGCGCGCCGGGCGCGGCGCTGTGGGTTGACCCTTTCACGTTGGAAGAAAAAGCCCGGGTGGTCGAACTGGCGTTGGAACCTGGCACGACCGGGTTGCTGTGCGTCGGTTGAGCGGTCTGGACAAAAAGAACCCCCGTCTGTGATTGAACAGGCGGGGGTTTTGTGTTTTTTGCGGGTCAGTGACGCGGAATGATGGTCACTTTGCGGCCATCGCCGCGGCCGACGCTCTGTGTGGTCACCTCGGGGTGATTGCGCAGGGCGATGTGGATTTCGCGCCGCTCGTTGGGCGGCATCGGCTCCAGGGCGACCGGCTGGTGGGTGTCGGCCACGCGCTCGGCCATCCGCTGGGCCAGCTTGTGCAGCGAATTGGCGCGGCGCTGCTTGTACATCTCGACATCGACGACCAGATCGATCCAGTGTCCCACTTCGCGGCTGACGATGAGACGGGTGACGTATTGGAGCGCGTTCAGCACCTTGCCGCGATGGCCGATCAACATGGTCAGGTTTTCGCCCTGGATGTCGAGCAGCACCGAGGTGTTGTCCTGGTCGGGTTCGCCATCCAGGCGGCCGGCGACCTGCGCTTCGATGCCCATTTTGCCCAAGAGTTCGCCGAGCGTTTGCTGCGCCGTCTGGACGATTTGCTCGGGCGACAGTTCGTAATCGCTTGCGACGCTTGCATCTGCCGGCGGCTTGGGCGGGGCCTCTTGTGGCCGGCTCGGTGTGGCCGGGGCGGGAAGAGGCGCTGCGGTCATCGCTGCGGGTGAGGGAGCCGGCGCAAGGGCTTCCAGGCGAACGGTGGCGTCTCGGGTGCCGATCCCCAGAATGCCGCGCCGGCCTTCTTCGATGACCTCAACCTCGACCTGATCGCGTTCCAGGCCCAACTCGGTCAGTCCGCGCTGGATCGCTTCATCGACGGTTGGCCCACTCACTTGAATGCTGCGTTTGTCCATGTGCAATATTCCTTTCTATACGACACGCATCGTCGAACTAATAAAAGAATGGATCGGGTCGTGTATTTCGACGCTGCGCCAGAATGCTGCTTGACAAAGGCGCTAACAGCTCGTTTCAGTCCTGGGTTTTGTAGCCGCGCTTGCGACGTCCCGATTTGGTCTTGGGGGTGTCTTCCTGGCGCGGTTTGGGCGCTGCCGGGCGCGGCTGGAGCGGCTTGTCGTCGGCATCGTCCTTGAAAAACTTGTCGGTCAGCCACTGGATGCCGATACCGACGACGGCGCTGGCGATGAAATAGATCGACAGCCCGGCGGGCATTTGCATCGCAAAAAAGCCAAACATCAAGGGCATGGTGATCATCATCGACTGGTTCATCTGCGCGGCCTGCGGGTCGGCAGATGGCGGTGTGCTGGCCGTGGTCAGTTTTTGTTGCAGCCACGTTGTGCCGGCGACCAGGATGGGCAGGATGAGCATGTCGGGGCGGCCCAGGTCGAACCACAGGAATTTGCTGGGCAGAGGCACCAGTTGCATAAATCCGGGTGCGTTGGTCAGGTATTTGCTCAAGACGATCATTTGTCCGGGCTGGTTAGCCAGCGCGCGGCTGATCGACTGGTAAAAGGCCCAGATGATCGGTAATTGGATGAACATGGGCAGGCAGCCGGTCATACTCGACAGCGGATTGATGCCGTAATCCTGGTAGAGCTGCACCTGGGCCTGTTGCAGCTTTTGCGGGTCGTTGCGAAATTTTTTCTTGAGTTTTTCGATCTCCGGCTGCAAGGTCTGCATCTTGGCCGCGTTCTTTTTCATCGAGCGCTGTGAGGGCAGGGTAAAGGGCAGTGTGAGCAGGCGGACCAACAGGGTCATTACCACGATGCTCAAGGCAAAGCTCCATTCGGAACTGCCCAGAACCTTGTACAACCAGATCAGCGCCAGGACGAACCACTGGATAAGCATTTCCCACACGTTACTTGTCCTCCTGTGTCGTCAGCGGGTTCTTTTCCCAGACGACGATGCTGCGTTCCAGGTCGAGCGCGTACACGGTGCCATCGGTCGCCACGACATAGAGGTGCTTGCCGTCATACACCGGCGTGGTAAAGATGGACGCTTTTTCGACCTTGTCGCCCAGCGGCGATGCGCGCTCGGTGCCGTCGTCGGCGCCAAACACGTACAGCTTGCCGTCTTCGCAGCCAAAATAGAGCCAGCCATCGACAAAGGCCGGCTGGCTGCGCACTTCGCCGCCAACCGATTTGCTCCACAATATGGCGCCATCTTGGGCGCTCAGGGCATAGATCGCGCCCTGGAGCGTGCCCAGGTACAGCGCGCCGTCATGGACCAGCGGAGAGACCCACACCGTGCCCGAGACGATGGTTTCCCAGATCGGGTCGCCCGTTTGGGCGTCGACGGCATAGACGTGACCGTCGAGCGCGTTCTGGTAGAGCACATCCCGGCCGTCCACGTCGGCGACATAGGCCGGGGCAGACGGCAGCGCGCTGTGCGCGCCATCAAAAGTCCATTGGACCGTGCCGGTCTCATTGTCCACGGCATAGAGCCTGTGATCCATCGAAGCGATGAACACTGTTCCGTCGATGACCACGGGAGTGGCCCAGACCCAATTGTCCGTTTCAAAGGTCCAGCGCGTCTTTTGCGTTTCAATGTCGATCGCATAGACCTTGTGATCGGACGAAGCCATATAGACCGTGTTGCCGGATAGTGCCGGGCGGGCCAGCGCGGGCGCGCTCAGATCGTCGAATTTCCATTGCAGCGCGCCGAACTGGTTCAGCGCGCGCAGCCCGGCCATGTTGGCGCCCGCGCCCCAGATCGACTTTTGCTGCTCGCCGCCCGAAGCGACGTAGACAAGGGACTCGTCAAAAGCGGGCGCGCTGGTAAACGGCCCATCGGTGGCCTGCGGGGCCGAACATCCGCCGAGCAGCCCGCCGCTGCGCTGTGCTGCGCCGGGATAGTTCCACAGCAGCTTGCCGGTGTCGGCCTGCAGGGCAAAGACCTGCGTGCTGACCATGTACACCGTCTCGCCGGAAACGATCAGGTCGGGCCAGGTGCCGTCAACGGCGCGCCCACAGCCGACGAGCAGCGTGGACAGGATCAGGGCCAGGATGATGGGACGCCACCGTTTGTTGCGTTTACCGGGGCGCGTGGGTTTGTTGTTCAATCTATAACCTCCTAGTCCGGCAAAAGCGTTTGCCTGCCGGGTGATGTTTGGCTTTGCTGAAAAAAGGTCGAGAATTCGTCAAACTGCCTGCTGAGGTATTGATCTTGTGTTTATCGAGCACCTTTAGCAAAGCTCCAAGATATTTCAAACTCGACGAGTTTGATGTGTCGAGAGTTTGGGCCTGTTCATCGCCCTTGGCCTTTTTTCAGTCATGTTTGCAAGTGAGCTTATGGCACGGGATCATAGCCGCCCGGATTCAGCGGGTGACAGCGTGAAACGCGCTTGAGGCCCATCCATCCGCCTTTGAGCAGCCCGTATTTTTCGATGGCCTGGTAGGTATATTCTGAGCAAGAGGGAATAAACCGGCACGTTGGGGCGGTAAATCGTGAGAATGTGGCTTGATAAAGGCGAATCAGTTGCAAAATGACAAATCTCATTTTATATGGCTGGTGTCCTCTCCGGCGGCGCTTGCTTCCGGGGGACTCAGGTGTGCCCGTCCAAGAACGTCGGCAATGGCCCGATCGATCTGCGTCCAGCTTGCCTCGCGCGCGGGATGCCGGGCGATGACGATCACGTCCCAACCCGGCTTGATGTTGGGCAGGCGCAGCCGGACAGCTTCTCTCATCATCCTCTTGACGCGGTTGCGGCGGACGGCGTTTCCGATGCGTTTGCTGACCACAAAAGCGAACCGGCACTGCGGGGCTTGTCCTCGTTCTTTGACCAGCACAACCCAGCGGTTGGACCAGGATGAGCCGGACGCGCGCATCTGCTGGATGCGGGTGTTGCTCTTGAGGCGGTATGCTTTTTTTAACATGGCCGTTTGCCGAATAAATGATCGTACTTGGCCCATCAAGCCCTTGCACCGGCGCTGTTTTGCGCGCTGGCAAGGGCTTGATGGGCAGCCAGATTCTGGTCGATTCCAGTTGCGCCGAGATGGGCAAGAATTGGCACGGATCGACTGGCCTCAGAGGCTAGACGGTCAGGTTTTGACGGCCCCTTTCACGGCGTCGTTTCAGAACATTGCGACCGCCTTTGCTCTGCATCCTTTTTCGAAATCCGTGTACACGCATGCGGCGACGTTTTTTGGGTTGCCATGTACGCTTGGTCATTGCGAAAAACTCCTCCAAACAACATAATGATAACCGCCTGCAATGCGGCGGTTTGAAAGTCGGGTCTACTTGTGTGACAAGATATTATACCTGCTTTGTGTCAAAACAGCAAATATGAGGGCGAGGGGGGCACTCAATACGCATACAGCCGTCCGTAGGGGCGCAGGGAGAGGGGGATCAACTGTGTGACTGACCGGCGCAGGATCGCTTCCGGCTCGCCGCCAAAATAGCCGCAATATTCTTGGATCAGACCGCGAACGAGTTGGTGGTCGGCCGGCTCCATCGGCACGCGCCCGACCTCCCTGCCCAGTTGCAGGTCGTCCACCTCACCGCGCAGGTACATCACTCCGCCGTGCATCCCCGTGCCGATGAAATTGGCGGTGTGCTGTTCGCCGGGTTCGAGTGTCAGGCCGAGCACAAGCAGCACGCCGCCGGCCATGTATTCGCCCAAAAAGTGCTGCGCCGTCCCGCCGATGACGATGATCGGGCGCTTGTCCTGGTATTCTTTGATATGGATGCCCACGCGATAGCCCACGTCGTCGCGGATGAAAATCCGGCCGCCGCGCATCGAGTGCCCGGTCACGTCGCCAGCGCGCCCGTGGATGATCACCGCGCCCTCGTTCATCGTGTTGCCGCAGCCATCCTGCGCGTTGCCGTGTACAACCAGGCACGGGCCGTCCATAAAGGCGGCCAGGTCGTTGCCCGGCGTGCCGTGGATGTGTACCTCGACCGGGCAGTTCAGGTCGGTGCCGATGTAGCGCTGCCCGAACACGTTTTCAATCTCGATCTGCCGGATGCCGTCGCCGACGGCGTGGCGTAATTGGGCGTTCAGTTCTCTGTAATGCAGCCCTTGCGCGTCGATTTTCAGTGCCGTTTGAGTCATTTCCATATCCTTCTCCATAGACCGCCGACGACAGACCCCCTGGTATCGGCGGTCGGCGGTCAGCGGTCATTATGCCGGAACCATTTCGGCTACAGGAATCTCACTCGACATATCCTGGCGCAGCGGCGCTCCCAGCCGGCCGATCACCGGCTCGCCGCCGACGGGCTGCCACACGCGGTCGAGCTGCCGGTCGACCAGGCGGATCGGCGCTTCTTCCGACGACACGTACAGCCGGTCGCCTTTGGTTGCCGCCACCAGCGGGCGCAGGCGGATGCGGTCGCTCAGGCCCATCATTTCGCCGTGCCGGGCGATGATCACGGTGAACGGGCCGTTGCTCAGCAAGCCGCCGTAGACCTGGCGCAGCGCGCGGTAAAGCGCCTGCTCGCCGGCCGGCATACGCTCGATCTCGGCCCACAGCGGCGGCGCGAGCACCCGGGCGGCGATCTCGGCGGGCAGGACGTGCCGCCGCATCAGGAAATCGGCGGCATAGGCGATCACCTCGGTGTCGGTGCCCATGGTGCAGTGATAGCCGCGCATTTCCATATAGCGCCGGTTTGCGCCGTAAGACGAAATTTCGCCGTTGTGAACCACCGTCCAATCGAGCAGGGCAAAGGGGTGCGCGCCGCCCCACCAGCCGGGCGTGTTGGTCGGAAAGCGGTTGTGCGCCGTCCACAGGTAGCCCCGGTAATGGACGACGCCAAAGTACTCGGCGATCTGGTCGGGCAGGCCGACGCCCTTGAACACGCCGACATTTTTGCCGCTGCCGTAAATATAGGCCCCCAGGTCGGAAGTGTTGACCTGCATCACTTTGGCGACAACGTACTCGGCCTCGTCCATCAATTCCAGGGCCGGATGCCGCGGATCGACCCGCAAAAAGTAGCGCCAGATCAACGGCGCGTGGACCAGTTCGGGCATGGGCGTGTGCGGCACCTCTTCGCCATGCACCCACACGAAATCGGTCTTGAGCAGCGTTTCGACTTGATCGCGGCTGCCGGCGTCGATGTACATCACGTGAAAGGCATAACAGTCGGCGTATTCGGGATAGCAGCCATACACAGCATAGCCGGAGCCGAGGCCGTTGCCGCGCTCGTTCATGTTGACAATACCGGCGACGACGTCGCGTCCGGAAAAGGTGCGTCCGGTGACATCCATAATCCCAAACAGTCCACAGGCATCGAATACCTTATCGTCGCCGTAACGGTTTTCAAGAGAAGCGAGATTCATCCTATCCTCCAAAAGAATAGACAAGGGAACTATAGTTTTCCCTAACTGATTATGTAAACTGATTTCCGATTGGGCAAAAACA
>CAYRXM010000074.1:0-22127 GCA_964428175.1 uncultured Anaerolineae bacterium | reverse complement strand
TGTTTTCAAGGTGCAAATGCCCTCAACAAGGGGGTTTTTCAGCGGTCTCCTAGACGGCGACCTGATGATCCTCGGCGCGGGCGGCAAAATGGGGCCGACGCTGGCCCTGCTGGCCCGCCGCGCCGTTGACGTGGGCAAGTCCGGCCGGCGGGTGATCGCCGTTTCGCGCTTTGGGGATGATGTTGTCGCTGACGGGCTGCGACGGGCCGGCATCGAGATCGTCTCGTGCGATTTGATGGACGACGCGGCGCTGAACGCGCTTCCCGATGCGAAAAACATCGTCTATATGGTCGGCATGAAATTTGGCGCGACCGGGCAGGAGGCGCGCACCTGGACGGTCAATGCCTATCTGCCGGGACGGGTGGTGCAGCGGTTTCCCGATTCGCGATTCATGCTCTTTTCCAGCGGCAACGTCTACCCGTTTGTGCCCGTCCACAGCGGCGGCTGTAGCGAATCGACGCCGCCCGCGCCAATCGGCGAGTATGCGCAGAGCGTGCTGGGCCGCGAGCGCGTTTTCCAGTATTGGGCGGAGCAGCTCGGCGTGGCCGGGGTGATTTTCCGGCTCAACTATGCGGTCGAGCTGCGCTATGGTGTGTTGGTCGATGTGGCACAAAAGGTGTGGGCCGGTGCGCCGGTCGATCTGCGCATGGGCTACGTCAACGCGATCTGGCAGGGCGACGCCAACGCCTATGCCCTGCGTGCGCTGTCACTGGCGGCATCGCCGTCAACAACGGTGACGCTGCGCGTGCTCAACGTCACCGGGCCGGAGACCCTTTCGGTGCGCGGCCTGGCGGAACGGTTTGGCGTGTTGTTGAATCGCGAGCCGGTTTTCGAAGGCCAGGAGCAGCCCGATGCGCTGCTCAACGACGCCGCCCAGGCTTTCAAGTGGATGGGCTACCCCCGCGTGCCACTGGCACAGGTGATCGAGTGGACGGCCGATTGGGTGCGGCGCGGCGGCCCCACGCTGGACAGGCCGACCAAATTCCAGGTGCGCGATGGCAAATTCTGACCGCGTCGGGCGCTTGCGGGCTGCATTGTTCGAGGGACTGGCCATCCCGGCCTGCCCGCTGGCTCTGACCGCCGATCGTATCCTGGATGAGCGCCGCCAGCGCGCGCTGGTGCGCTATTATCTCGCTGCCGGAGCGGGCGGGCTGGCCGTCGGTGTGCACACCACGCAGTTCCAAATCCACGACCCGGAGGTGGGGCTGTACCGTCCGGTGCTCGAACTGGCCGCCGAGGCGATGGCTCGCCCGACGCACAGGCCGTTTGTGCGCGTGGCCGGTCTGGTCGGCGACACGGCCCAGGCGACGGGCGAGGCCCAAACTGCGCGCGAACTGGGCTACGACTGCGGCCTGCTCGGCCTGTCGGCGTTCAAATCGGCCAACTTGGAGACGATTCTGGCTCACTGCCGCCGCGTGGCCGAGGTCATTCCCCTCTTTGGCTTTTACCTTCAGCCGGCCGTCGGCGGGCGAGTGCTGCCGTATTCTTTCTGGCGGCAGTTTGTCGAGATCGAAAATGTCATAGCGATCAAGATCGCGCCTTTTAACCGCTACCAGACCCTCGACGTGGTGCGTGCCGTCGTCGATGCCGGACGTGAGGCCGAAATCGCGCTGTATACCGGCAACGACGACAGTATCGTCACCGATCTGCTGACCGGCTACCGTTTTCCACGCGATGGCGGCCAGATTCGGATACGCATCTCTGGCGGGTTGCTGGGACATTGGGCGGTGTGGACGCGGCGCGCGGTCGAACTGCTCGGTCGCTGCAAGGCAGCGCGCACATTTGGGTATATTTCCACCGATCTGCTGACCCTCGGCGCGCAGATCACCGACTGCAATGCTGCCCTGTTCGATGCCGCAAATGGCTTTGCCGGCTGCATCGCCGGCATTCACGAAGTGCTGCGCCGGCAGGGCTTGCTGGCCGGGCGGTGGTGTCTCGATCCGCAGGAAGACCTCTCGCCGGGGCAGATGGCCGAGATCGACCGGGTATATCAGGCCTATCCATACCTGAACGACGATGCCTTTGTCGCCGAACATCTGGACGAATGGCTGGCTTGACCCAGTTGCCCAACAGGGCAACTTGAGTGGTTGACACCGACCGGCAACGTGATATAATCCCCGTATCTTGAGATTTTGGAGCAGACTGTGGCTGAATTCAATTATGGCGGGCAGGCGGTGATGGAGGGCGTGATGATGCGCGGCTCCAAGGTGATGGCGGTGGCCGTGCGCGCGCCCAACGACCGGATCGTGGTGCATAGCGAGCCGCTCAACCAGGCCATTTATGGCAGTTGGGTCGCCAGGGCGCCCTTTGTACGCGGGATAACCCTGCTCTGGGACACACTGGTGCTGGGTATGCGCACGCTGATGTTTTCCGCCGACATTGCCATGCAGGACGAATCGTCCGGCAAGGATGCCGGGGCAGCTTTTAGTGCGCCGCTGGCCTGGGGCAGCATCGCCCTGGCGGTGGTGATGGCGGTGGGGCTGTTTTTTCTCCTGCCGGCCTTTTTAACCCGCCTGATCGATGATTATATTGCCGGGGCGCTGTTGAGCAACCTGGTCGAAGGGCTGATCCGGCTGGCTTTTGTGCTGGCCTACATTTGGGCGGTCGGCTTTATGCCCGATATTGCGCGCGTGTTCCAGTATCACGGCGCAGAGCACAAGACGATCCACGCTTACGAAGAGGGTCAACCGCTTACCGTCGAAGCGATCCAGGGACACACCACCGCCCACTCGCGCTGTGGCACGGCGTTTATTCTGGTGGTAATGGTCATTTCGGTGCTCGTTTTCGCCCTGCTGGGCCGCCCCACACTGTGGCTGCGGCTGCTGTCGCGGATCGTCTTGCTGCCGGTGATCGTTGGCATTTCCTACGAGTGGCTCAAGTTCAGCGCCCGTCACGCCGGCAAGGGGTGGATGCGCCTGCTGTTGGTTCCGGGGCTGGCTCTCCAACGTCTGACCACCCGCGAGCCGGACGACAAGATGATCGAGGTGGCGGTGGCGGCGCTCAAGCGCGTACTGGAAGAAGAGGGCGTCGCACTGTCGGCCGAGCCTGGAGTTGTCTAGCACGTTGATGGCGGCGGCGCTCAAGCGCGTACTGGAAGAAGAGGGCGTCGCACTGTCAGCCGAGCCTAAAGTTGTCTAGCACGTTGATGGTGGCGGCGCTCAAGCGCGTACTCCAGGAAGAGGGCGTTCCATCGGTTGCCACAGAGGGCATCGAGAACACAGAGACATAAAATTCTGTCTAGTACCTCAAGCTTGTGAAAAAGAGCGAACATCTCTGAGAACTCTGTGCTCTCAGTGGCTATAATTGGCTGTTCTGACAGCTTGCTAGAAAGGACATCGGCGAGTGGCCTTCGTTGCCCTCGACCTGGAAACAACCGGCCTCGATTCTGAACGAGATGCGATCATTGAGATCGGCGCGATCAGGTTTGATCAGTGGCGCGAACTGGACACATTCAGCACACTGGTCAACCCCAGCCGAGCCGTCCCCCTCCAGATCACCCAACTCACCGGCATCACCGACGATGACGTGTTCCAGGCTCCCCTCTTTTCGTCAATCAAGGCCGAACTGATCGCGTTTGTGGGCAGTGACACAATCGTCGGGCACAATGTCGGCTTTGACCTGGCCTTTCTGCGCCAGCAGCGCTGCCTGAACCACAACGCGCACATTGACACGTTTCTGCTGGCGACGATCCTGATGCCACACGAGAGCCGTTACAGCCTGGGCAAGCTGATGGAAAGCCTGGGCATCGTTTTCGAGAGCCGTCACCGCGCCCTCGATGACGCGCGCGCGTCGATGAAATTGTTCCTCGAACTCAAGGCACGCGCCGCCAACCTGCCCATACAGACACTGTGCGAGATCAACCGCGCGGCACAGGGCAGCCATTGGGCGCTGAGCGGCGTGTTTCAAGACGCCGAACGCGAGCAGCAGCGACAGGGCGCCGGGAGCAGCATCGGCGCGCAGTTACGGGCCAAAGGTCTGCTCGAGGCAGGGCGCCCGGCGTTTGCCCGCGTCGAGATCGGCGAGCCGCTGATCCCCGTCGACCGGCGCAGCGCGCTCGACGTTGATCTTTTGTCGGCGATGCTACAAGAGGGCGGGCGGCTCAGCGAGGCTTTTGCCGGTTACGAGCATCGCCCCCAACAGGTCGAGATGCTGCGCGAGGTGGCCCGCGCCTTCAACCAGAGCCGCCACCTGCTCGTCGAGGCCGGTACGGGCACGGGCAAGTCCATCGCCTACCTGCTCCCGGCGATGTATTGGGCGGCGCAGAACGGCGAGCGGGTGGTCATCTCGACCAACACAATCAACCTGCAAGACCAGTTGTCGGGCAAAGACATCCCCGACCTGCAAAAACTGCTCCCCTTTGAGGTGCGCGCGACGGTGCTCAAGGGGCGCACCAATTACCTTTGCCTGCGACGGCTGGCGCTGCTGCAAAATCAGCCCGCGCTGAATGACGATCAACTGCGCGTGTTGAGCCGGATACTGGTCTGGCTGCCCAACACCCTCACCGGCGATCAGACCGAGTTGTTTCTGCCCCAGGAAAGCGACTGGGCCGTGTGGGCGCAGGTCTCCGCCGATGCGCGCACCTGTGCCGGCAGCCGCTGCCCTCATTTTCGCAAGGGAGAATGCTTTTTCTACCGCGCGCGCCGCGCCGCCGAAAACGCCCACCTGATCGTTGTTAACCACGCCCTGCTGCTCTCAGACGTGGCCGCCGACAACCGCGTACTGCCGCAGTACAACTATCTCGTCGTCGACGAGGCGCATCACCTCGAAGACGCAACAACGAGCCAGCTTGGGCGCGAGATCGGCCGGCGCGACATTGCGGCGCTGCTCAACCAGATCGCCGTCGGCAGCGAGCGGCAGCCGGGGTGGGCCGACCGTGCACAGACGGCCTGCGCCAGCCGCCTGCCCGACCAGGCGGCTAACGACCTCGACGCGACATTGCAGGTGGTGGTTCAGGACGTGCAGGACTGTCTCGGTCAGCTCGATCACCTGTTCGACGACCTGGCCGCTTTTCTGGCCGAATACGGCGGGCAAAAAGGCCCCTATGATCACCGCATGCGGCTGACCCATTCGCTGCGCATCCAATCGGACTGGATGCAGGTTGAAATGGCCTGGGACCTGCTCTCGGGTGACTGGCGCAAGGTGCTCGAAGAGCTGGCGCGGGCAGTGCAGATCGTGCAAGATCACGAATGGGCCGAAATCCCCGGCTATGATGACCTGCTGGGCGACGGCGGCGGCCTGTTGCAGCAGTTGGGTGAAATGTATGCCCAACTCGAATCGGTCTTGCTCGAACCCGCCGCCGACGAGATCACCTGGCTGCGCGCACAGGCCAAAACAAACGAAATCTCGCTTTGCGTCGCGCCGCTGCGGGTGGGCCACCTGGTGGAGCGGCATTTGATGTGGCCCAAAGAAGCGGTCATTTTCACTTCGGCTACACTGCGCACCGACAACGATTTCAATTTTATCAAGGATCGCCTGGGCGCATACGACGCCGAGGAACTGGCCGTCGGCTCGCCCTTTGATTACCCGTCGCAGGTTTTGCTCTACCTGCCGACCGACATCCCCGAACCGAACGAGCCGTATTATCAAAAGACGATCAACGAGTGCCTGATCGCGCTGGCGCAGGCCACGCGGGGAAGGATGCTGGCCCTGTTTACCTCGTACAGCCAGCTCAAGAATACCAACGAGGCGATCAGCCGCCCGCTGGCCGAGCGCGGGATCACCGTATACGCGCAGGGATCGGGCGCGTCGCGCAGCCAGCTGCTGGAAAACCTGCGCACCGTGCCGCGGTCGGTGCTGCTGGGCACGCGCAGCTTTTGGGAAGGCGTCGACGTGCCAGGCGAGGCGTTGAGCTGCGTGGTGATGGTCAAGCTGCCTTTTGCCGTGCCCTCCGATCCCGTCTTTGCCGCGCGCTCGGAGGATATGGACGATCCGTTTATGCAATACGCCGTGCCCGACGCGATTTTGCGTTTCCGGCAGGGTTTTGGGCGGCTGATCCGCGCCAAAACGGATCGCGGCGTGGTGGCGGTGCTCGACAAGCGAGTACATTCAAAGCGCTACGGTGAGATGTTTATCCAGTCGCTGCCGCCCTGTACGACGATCAAAGGGGGGCTGGCTGCGCTTGCGCCGCAGGCCACGCGCTGGATCGACGAGGGACCGTTCGAGGTTGAGGATGGCGTCGCCGCCGGGGGGCACAAGACCGCCGGCAATGAACTCGAGTACGTGCCGCTGGATGAGGATTGGGTCTAAATGCGGATTTTCATACACCCAGGTAAAATTACATATTTTGGGGGTATCTTCTCAACAGGTTGGGGAGAAACCAGGTTTTTGCCAAAAACCTGGTTTCTTTCCCTCAGTTATTGAAAAGATTCTTTGGGGAGCCGTCTATGAACTCAGAAACCAGGTTGGCTGCGTTTTGCAGCAAGGTGATTGAAGCGGGGTGGCTGGCCGCGCTGGTGATCGTGCCATTGTTTTTCAACGTCTATTCCAGCCGCGTCTTTGAGCCGGACAAGATCACCACCTTGCGCTCGATCGCGCTGGTGATCGCCCTGGCCTGGACGATCAAGACCATCGAGCAGGGCATCCGGCTCGACCCGGCAGCAGACGGCACGGAAACGAGCTGGCCCAAGCGGCTGTGGCGTCATCTCGCACGCACGCCGTTGGTCCTGCCCGCGCTGGCCCTGATGCTGATGTACATCGTCTCGACCATCTTTTCTGTTGCGCCCCGGGTGAGCCTGCTGGGATCGTACCAGCGCTTGCAGGGCACCTATTCGACCTTTGCCTACATTGTGATCTTTGCCATGATGCTGCTGGAAATGCGCAGCAAGGCGCAGATCGAGCGGCTGGTGACGACGGTGGTGCTGACCAGCGTGCCAATCTCGTTGTACGGTATTTTGCAGCACTATGGCCTCGATCCGCTGCCCTGGGGCGGCGACGTGCGCACACGTGTGGCCGCCAACATGGGCAATGCCATTTTTGTCGCTGCTTATTTGATTATGGTTGTACCCGTCACGCTCTACCGCATCGTTGAGACCTTTACGCGCATCCTGTCGGCAGAGAAAACCAACTGGGTAGACATTATCCTCGGTGCAGTGTATGTGTTTGTCCTGGCCATCCAGGTCATTTGCGTCTTTTTCACCCAAAGCCGCGGCCCGTGGCTGGGGTTGGTCGGTGGGTTGTTTTTCTTTTTCCTGGTTTTGGCCGTGGTGCGGCGCTGGCGCTGGCTGGTCTGGACGACGGTGGTGGTGGTGCTGCTGGCCGCCGCGTTCCTGGTGTTATTCAACCTGCCCAATACCCCGCTGGAAAGCCTCAAATCGATGCCCTATGTAGGACGCCTGGGGCGCGTGCTCGATAGAGAGGAAGGCACTTCCAAGGTGCGCCTGCTGATCTGGCAGGGTGTGGTAGAGATGATGCTGCCGCACGAGCCGTTGGAAAAGCCGGACGGCGGCAAGGACTGGATGAACTGGGCGCGGCCCTTTATCGGCTATGGGCCGGAGTCGATGTATGTGGCTTATAACCGCTTTTATCCGCCCGACCTGGCACACATCGAAAAACGCAATGCCTCGCCCGACCGCTCGCACAATGAGACGTTTGACTCGCTGGTGATCAGCGGGCTGTTTGGTTTCCTGGCCTACATGTGGCTTTTTGCCAGCGTCTTTTACTATGGCTTTCGCTGGTTGGGCGTCATCTCGGGCAAAGGGCAAACCTGGTTTTTCATCGGCTGCTGGATCGGCGGCGGGTTGTTGGGCGCGCTGCTGATGGGCTTGTGGCAAGGCGTCGAGTTTATCGGCGTGGGCCTGCCGGCGGGTATCGCTGCCGGGCTGGGGCTGTACCTGGTGGTCTGGGCCTTGTTCCTGTCGCACACGGCCGAGGCACAAACGGGCCAGTCGCCCAACCCCTATCGACTGCTGGTGGTGGCGCTGGTCGCTGCCGTGCTGGCGCACTTTGTCGAGATTCACTTTGGCATCGCCATCGGCTCAACGCGCACCTATTTTTGGACCTACGCCGGGCTGCTGGTGGTGATCGGTTATATGCTGCCCCGGCAGTGGAAATTGGAGAGCGAATCTGCGGCGCAACCCCCGGCATCGACGCCGGGCACGGATCGCCGCCGGCGCAAGAGCGGCCGCCGGCAGTCCAGAGCGCCGTCTCGGCAGGGGCTTGCCGGCTGGGAGGCCGTGCTGCCCTACGCGCTGGTGCTGACCTTGATCCTCTGCACCCTGGCCTACGATCTGGTGCAGAACCAGCAGCAGATCGATTCACCGCAGCAAATTTTGTGGGGATCGCTGACCCAGCGCAAGTCGGAGGGGCAGTGGATTCCCTCGTATGGCGTTTTGCAGATGGCGCTGATCACCTGGCTGCTCGGCGGGTTGGTGATCGTGTTAGAGTGGATGCGCGAACGCGAGCCGGCCCAGCCCGGTGACAACTGGCGATTGCTGCTCGGCATGTGCTTGTCGATCTCGCTGGTGATCACGTTCCTGTTTGCAATCATTCTGGCCGGCCGGCTGGCCAGTGTGATCGGCGAAAACCAATTGGTTCGGGTCACCGATTTGGTGATGGGCATGCTGAACAATTATTATCTGCTGGTGGGGCTGCTGCTGCTGCTGCTTGCCCTGGCCCTTTTCCGCGAAACGCCACATCTGTCCAGACAGTGGCAGCCGGTGGCCGTCTGGGCTTATCCGGTGGGGTTGATTGTGGTCATCTTGCTGGCGGTCAATACCAACCTCCAGGTGGTGCATGCCGACATGATCTACAAGCAGGCCGAGCCATACGCAACAGCCGGTTACTGGGATTTCAACATCGTCTTGCATCAAAAAGCGCTGGCGCTGGCACCGCAGGAAGACTTTTACTACCTGTTTCTGGGACGCGGCTTTTTGGAAAAAGCGCGCTCGGCCGCAGCCGCCGAACGGCTTTCGCACACCTTTAGGGTTTCCGAAATACTCCAATTGACTCCGCAGCAATTGAGCGAACTGTCGCGCGGTGATTTGCTCAATTGCAGCGAAGCAGTGCTCGTCGAAGCGCAGCGTATCAACCCATTAAACACCGATCACGCGGCCAACCTGGGGCGGCTCTATCGCACCCGCGCGGAATTTGAAGGCGATGCTGAACAAAAACAGGCCCAATTTGACAGGTCACTTGCTTATTACCAACAGGCGACCTCGCTCAGCCCCAACGCCGCGCACCTCTATAACGAGTTGGGCCTGGTCTATTTTATGATGGGCGAACACGAGCGGGCCATTGCCCAATACGAGCACTCGTTGACCATCGACCAGCTTTACGTGAACACCTACCTGTCGCTGGGCGACGCTTATATGGCAACCCAGGTCTATACCCAGTCGGAATGGGCCTACCAGCAAGCCCTGGCGTTGGACTCGAACCAGCCCCTGGTGTATACCCAGTTGTCCTACATATATGGCATGCAAGGGCGCACCGAGGAGGCGATTTCGGCAACGCTTCAAGTGCTCGATAAAAATCCCAGCCAGCAGTTGGCATACAACAGCTATAAAAACCTGGCCCTGTATTACCAGCAAGACGGGCAGCTCGAACCGGCGATGCGCGCGGCCGAGTCGGCGCTGGCGCTGGCCCCGGACAGCGAGCGGCCTGCCGTGCAAGGGCTGATCGTGCAATTGCAGCAGGGCGGCGTCGCCCCCGAAACGGACATCCTGGCCCAGCAGTATCTGTCCCAGGGCGAGTCGGCGCTGAACAGCAACCAACTGGCCCAGGCCGAGGCGGCCTACCTGAGCGCGCTCAACCTCAACTCCAATCTGGTGGTAGCGCACAGCGCGTTGGCCTACATCTATGCCTTGCAGGGCCGGCTACAAGAGGCCGAACAGCAAAACCTGATCGTGCTGCAGGCCATACCGGGCGATTTGGCGACACTCAAAAACCTGGCCATCATCTATCGCGATCTCAAGCGCTATGACGATGCGCTGATTTACGCGCAACAGGCTTTGCTGTCGTCCCAGATCAGCGATGTGGAGCGGCAGCAGCTTCAGATCTTTATCGGCGAAATTCAGAACCAATCGAACTGAATTTGCGCCAGAGGAGGCAGGCATGAACGTCGGCTTTGTATCGGGGCGGCTGGCCGGCACCGACGGGGTGTCGCTGGAAACGGCCAAGTGGGCCGACGTGCTGCGCGCGCTCGGCCACAATGTATTTTACTGCGCCGGCGAGTTGGACCCCGGCGGGCCGCCGGGGCTGCTCGAGCCGCGCATGTATTTTCACACTCAAGAGGCAAGCTGGATTTTCGATCACGCCTACGGCGCCACCGAGGCGCATCCTGACCTGCGCCCGCGCATCGACGAACTGGCGGCGTTCCTCAAAAAGCGGCTCCGCCAATTCGTTGACGAGTTTGCCATCGACCTGCTGATCCCCGAAAACGCGCTGACCATCCCCATCCAGATCGCGCTGGCGGTTGCCCTGACCGAGGTCATCGAGGAGAGCGACATCCCCAGCATCGCCCACCACCACGATTTCTACTGGGAGCGCGAGGTCTACCGCACCACCTGCATCCAGGACATCCTGGATCGCTGCTTTCCGCCGCGCCTGCCGTCGCTGCGCCACACGGTGATCAACTCGGCGGCGCAAAAGGCGCTCCGCGACCGCTTGGGCCTCGACGCCGTGGTTGTCCCCAACGTGTTCGACTTTGCCGCGCCGCCGCCGGGCATCGATGCCTATAACGCCGACCTGCGCCGGGCCATCGGCCTGACCCTGGACGACATTTTGATCTTGCAGCCGACGCGCATCATCGCCCGCAAGGGCATCGAGCTAGCCATCGAACTGGTGGGCCGGCTCGATGATCCGCGCTGCAAGCTGGTGCTCTCGCACGCCAGCGACGTCGATCCAGTTTACCTGGCCCAACTCGAGGCGCTGGCCAAAAAATGGAGTGTGGATATGCGCGTGCCCATCGAGCACATTGACAGCGTGCGCGGCACGCGCGACGGGCGCAAAATTTATGGCCTGTGGGATGTTTACCCGCACGCCGACCTGGTAACTTTTCCCAGCCTGTACGAGGGATTTGGCAATGCGCTGATCGAGGCGATTTATTTTCGGCTGCCGGTGTTTTTGAATCGCTATTCGGTCTATGTGGAGGACATTGCGCCGCTGGGGTTTGAATTTGTCGAGATCGACGGGGCTGTAACCGCTGCGGCGGTCGAGGCGGTGCGTGGACTGATCGGGCCGTCGCCGCGGCGGCAGGCAATGGTCGAAAAAAATTACGCGCTCGCCGCCGAGCACTTTTCATACCGGGCGGTCGAGCGCGCACTCAAGCCTCTGCTGAACAACTGATTCACACTCTGCGGGTTTGAGGTTCAAAAAAGTCGGGATAGGTTTCTTGCAGCTCGGCCTTGAGCGGCCCAAAGACGTTGGGCGCATAGGGCACAAGCTGTTCCAGCATCTGCACGCACATGGCGCGGATTTCCCACTGCGCGTGCGGTGAAATGCGCAGCCGGAAAACGTGCAGCAGCTCGCGGAAATTCATGGTCACGATGATCCGCGTGGCGGCGGCGTTGGGCAGCAGAAACCGTGCATCCTCTTTTTTGATCTCCAGACCGCGCAGTTGGCGATAAGCCGCCCTGATCTGTTCGAGCGACGCCTCCCAAACGGCCATCGCCTCCGGGCAGGTAGCGATCTCGGCCGGCACCACCCACTCTGGGTTCGACATATCGACGTAACGCTGTGATTCTTGGGAATAGCTGGCGATACGGTGTCGCACCAACTGGTGGCTGGCCGCGCGGCTGATGCCGCTGACCTCGAACGTGGCCGAGGCGTGTTCGATGATCGACTCGTGGCCTTCCTGAATGCGCCGTTGGATAAAGCGTGCAGTAGTCAGCGCGCTTGACGCATTCTCGGAGCGATAGCAAACGCGCCCGGCGTACTCGATGACTGCTTCCGGCGAGCGCGCCTCCCCGCCCGCCGCATCCGGCAGCATCGACTGGGTCATGGCGATGAGTTTGATGTACATGGTCGTCTCCTGAATGGTCGAGATGATGGCTTTGCTGAAAAAAGGTCGGCTGTCCATGAAATTGCCCGTTGGGGTATTGTTCTTGCGCTTATTAAGCACAGTTAGCTCAAACTCTGCGAGTTTGCAAGCTCCAAAATATTTGATGTATCAAATTTTTGGACTTGTTTGTCGTTCCTGACCTTTTTTCAAGAGAGTCAGATAATGAGCGAGTATAACATGTGCCGCTCAGGCTGTCAACAAGATGGAACTTGGGCGGGGTTTGCGTGTTTTAGACTCAAGCAAGCCAAGCAGTAACCCACACTGATTGATACACCGAGGAGAAGAACGAATGGACAAACCCTGGTTTCAATGTTACGACCCCCACGTACCGCACACGATCGATTACCCCGCCATCACGCTCGATCAGGCCCTGGTCGACAACGCGCGCAAGTCGCCCAACGCCGTAGCGACGATCATCAAGGGCGGCACACTGACCTATGCCCAACTCGACGCGCAGGTCGACCGGATGGCGGCCGCCTTGCAGCAGTTTGGCGTCCAAAAGGGCGACCGGGTGGCCATCCACCTGCCCAATTGCCCGCAGTTCGTGATCGGCTATTATGCCGCGCTGCGCATCGGGGCCATCGTCGTGCCCTGCAACTCGTCCTACGTGGCGCGCGAGCTGGAATACCAGCTCGACGACTCGGGTGCGGAGACACTGCTCACGTTCAGTGCGTTTTACGAGACGGTCAGGAGCATCCGCACACAAACCCCGCTCAAACGGGTGATTGTGGCCAAAATTCAGAGCTATTTTCCGCCCCTGCTCAAGATTCTGTTCACGCTGCTGCTGGAAAAGAAACGCGGCTATTATGCTGACATCAGCGGCGACGCCGAAACCTATTGGTTCGACCAGGTGCTCAAGTCGGCGCCGGCTAAACCAACGCCGGTTGCCAAAGACCTCGACGACACGGCAGTGCTCATGTACACCGGCGGCACCACCGGCGTTTCCAAGGGCGCGCAGCTCACCCACCGCAACTTGCTCAGCAACACGCTCCAATGCTCGCACTGGCTGAATACGATCAACCGCCCGCCGCGCATGCTCACCGCACTGCCCCTGTTTCACAGCTATGCCATGACCTCGTGCATGAACCACGGACTGTACAACGGCGGCTGCATGATCCTGGTGCCCAACCCCCGCGATTTGAAGGATGTGCTGGAAACAATTGACAAGTACAAACCAACCATCTATCCTGGCGTCCCGGCCATGTATGTGTCGATCAACAACAGCCCCGACGTGGCGGCGGGCAAATACGATGTCAGTTCGCTGGAGGTGTGCATGAGCGGCGCAGCAGGGCTGCCTGGCGAGGTGCAGGAGCGGTTTCAAAAGATCACCGGCGCGTCGCTGGTCGAAGGATACGGCCTCAGCGAAGCCTCGCCGGTCACTCACGTCAACCCGGTTTTCGGCGGCAAAAACCGCATCGGCTACATCGGTCTGCCGCTGCCGGACACCGAGGCCAAGATCGTCGACGTGGAAACGGGCGAGCAAGAACTAGCTCCCGGCGAAGTGGGCGAGTTGTGCATCAAAGGCCCGCAGGTGATGAAGGGCTATTGGAACATGCCCACCGAAACGGAAAACGTGCTGCGCGGCGGCTGGCTGTACACCGGCGACATTGCGGTGATGACCCAAGATGGCTTTTTCCAGATTCAGGATCGCAAAAAGGACATGATCCTCGGCTCAGGCGGCTATAAAATTTACCCGCGCGAGATCGAAGAGGTGCTCTACCAACACCCCCAAGTCCGCGAAGTCGTCGCCGCCGGCATCCAGGTGGAAGAAAAGGGCGAGCGGCCCAAGGTGTGGATCGTGCTCAAAGAGGGCGCGACGGCCACTGAGGAAGAGATTCTGGACTTTTGCGAGAAAAATTTGGCTTCCTACAAGCGGCCGCGTTTCGTCGAATTTCGCGACGAACTGCCCAAGACGATGGTCGGCAAGGTGCTGCGCCGCGAACTGATCCGGCAGGAAAAAGGACACGGATAAACGCAAGACACCCAAAACAAAAACAGCCGGGGCAAATGCCCCGGCTGTTTGAGTATGTCGACCCGGTCAGGCTGCAACCGGCAATGTTTGCGGCAAGCTGTCGAGTATCTTGTTGATCTCTTCCGAGTCGAGCGTTTCCACTTCGATCAACCGGGTGGCGATGGCGACCAGTTTGTCCTTTTTCTCGGTGAGCAGTTTTTTGGCCCGGCCGTACGCCTCGTCGATAAAGAGGCGCACTTCTTGATCGATCTGCTGGGCCATATCCTCGCTGTAATCGCGCTGCTCGGAAATTTCACGCCCCAAAAAGACCAGTTCTTCTTTTTGACCAAAGGTCATCGAACCGAGTTTTTCGCTCATGCCATAGCGAGTGACCATCTGCCGGGCCAGCTTGGTGACGCGCTCCAGGTCGTTGCTGGCTCCAGTAGTCACGTCGTCAAACATCAACTCTTCGGCAACGCGCCCGCCCAACAGAGCGGCCATATCGTCGCGGAATTTGTTCTTGCTCATCAACAGCCGGTCGTCGTCGGGCAGGCTCATCGTAAAGCCGAGGGCCATCCCGCGCGAGACGATGGTCACTTTGCGCACCGGGTCGCAGTGTGGCAAAAAGTGCTGGAGGACGGTATGCCCGGCTTCGTGGTAGGCCAGCACTTCTTTTTCCTCTTCGGTGATCAGGCGGCTCTTGCGCTCCGGCCCGGCGATCACGCGCTCGATTGCCTCCTGAAACTCGCTCATCTCGATGCGCCGCTTGTTGCGCCGCGCGGCCAAAATCGCCGCCTCGTTGACCAGGTTTTCAATGTCCGCGCCGACGAAACCCGGCGTCAATTTGGCCAGCACCGAGGCATCCACGTCGGCGGCCAGCGGCTTGCCCTTGGTGTGTACGTTGAGGATCGCCTCACGCCCCTTGACATCGGGCCGGTCGAGCACCACCCGGCGGTCAAAGCGGCCTGGGCGCAGCAGCGCCGGGTCGAGGATGTCCGGGCGGTTGGTGGCAGCGACGACGATCACGTTGGTGTCGGTGTCAAAGCCATCCATCTCGACCAGAATCTGGTTCAAGGTCTGCTCGCGTTCGTCGTGGCTGCCACCCAACCCGGCGCCACGATGCCGCCCCACCGCGTCGATCTCGTCGACAAAGACAATGCACGGTGAATGGCGCTTGGCCTGATCGAACAGATCGCGCACGCGCGAGGCGCCCACACCGACAAACATTTCCACAAACTCGGAGCCGCTGATGCTGAAAAAAGGCACCCCGGCCTCGCCGGAGACGGCTTTGGCCATCAGCGTTTTGCCGGTGCCCGGCGCGCCGACCAGCAGCACGCCTTTGGGAATGCGCGCGCCCAGCGAGATGAATTTTTCCGGCTCCTTGAGAAACTCGACCACCTCTTGAAGCTCTTCTTTGGCCTCTTCTACGCCGGCCACATCCTCAAAGGTGATCGTCGGCTGATCGCCGGTGAACATCCGCGCGCGGCTTTTGCCAAAAGAAAGCGCCTGGTTGTTGGTGCCCTGGGCCTGCCGGAACATGAAATAGATCATCCCCACCACCAGCAGCGTCGGCAAGATGGTGCCCAGCGCGGTGAGGATGTTGAGCCAGTCCGGCGGCGGGACGAACTCGACTTTGGAAATCGCGTTTAGTTCCTCGGTGGTGACACCCAAATCACGCAGCGTTTCCAGCAGGCCGACGCCGTATTCCTTGAACACCACCGATTGTGCCTGCTCGCCGCTCTTTTTGCGATAGGTCACTTCGATCTTGTTTTCCGTCGTCGCGGTCAGTTTGTCAACGCGGCCTTCACGTATGGTTTGCGCCAGTTCGGTAATATCCATTCTGTCTGACGAAGGGGAGCGTTCGAGTACCTGCCAGATAATCAGAATGATCGCGACCACGATGAGCAGATAAACCAGCCCATTTCGCCAATAATTTGACTTCACTACCAATCCTCCATATGCTGTATCCCGGCAGACGGCACGAACAACGGCCAGTTTGGGCCGGAACCATGTGCTGAATTATACTAATTTTGGGCGATCTTGGCAACCTTTACAAGCTTGGTGACGCTACCTGACCTGAATTTTTCCAACCAGGATCGCGTTGTCCTGAGCGCTGGCCAACCCGGCATCGACGACGCGCAGGCGCTGGTCACCTTCATAGAGGCCCAGACGGATGGTATAGGTTCCTGGGGCGGTGTTACCGGGCAGCGCCAGCGAGTGGATGCTGATCAGCGTCTCGCCCGGCTGCCAGGTTGATGTCGGCCGGTCGGCGCGCGGCGGCTGGTCGATCTGGGTGGCGATGACGCCGTTTTGATCGGTGATGTGGACAAAAAGCGTGTAATCGCGAAACAGCCGTTCGAGCATTTCCCAGGTCAGGATCAGCTCGACCCTGTCGCCGGGCCGCAGGGGTTCCTTGGGAAGCTCGCAGGAGACCAAAATCACCCTGTAATCCAGGTTGGCGCGCACCTCGCCCTCGGCGCCGCTGCTGACGGTAAGCGTGACCGTGCTTCCGGCCAAAATTTCGGCGTCGGCGGGCGGCTCCTGGTCGATGACCAGGCCCTTGGGTTCGAGGCTGCGCGTCTCGGTAAGCGTCACGGTCAGTCCCAAATCCTCCAGGTCGAGCTGCTTGATCGCCGCCGGGAAACCAATCGCATTGGGCATGACCACCACCGGCGGGCCTCGGCTGAGCGAAACACCGATCTCGCTGCTGAGGGCCACCTGCTCGCCAGCGGCGACCGTTTGCGAAATAACGTGATTGACCTCAACCTCCATATCGTGCAGGCTTTCGAGCACGGCCAGGGTCAACCGGGATTCTCGCGCCAGCCGCTCGGCTTCCTCAAACGGCTTACCGACCAGTTCCGGCACCGTCACGCGCTCTTCGGGGGGGACGGTCGGGGTGAAGGTCGGCTCGACGACCTGGCCGCCCGCCTGCGGCGTCCAGGTTGGCGTGGGCGTGACAGTAGCCTCGACGGTCGGCAGCGGGGTAGGCGGCGTAAGGGCGCGGGTGATGACCGTGCCCCACAGGGGGACAAGTCCCGTCACAAAGAGCAGGGCGACGATGATCAAAATAAGTAACGTCCAGTCAAAGCCCAAAGCCGGCCCGGGTGGCGCGGTGACGGCCGGCTGCACCGCCGGTTGAACGGGCAGCGGCTGCGGTTCGATCACGGTCGGCTCTGGCGCTGAAACCGGGGTGAGCGGCTGAGTGACCGCTTCGCCGCGCTGGCGATAGCTGCTCAACAGCTGCCCGATCTGCCCGGCGCTGCGGTAGCGCTTGTCCGGCTCTTTGGCCAGTGCGCGGTCGAGCACCTGGCGCACGTAGCGCGGCACGCGCGGGTTGGCCTGCTCGACCGGCGGCGGCGCGTTGAGAACGTGCTGGCGGGCGATTTCGGCGGCGGTCGGCCCGCTGAATGGACGCTTGCCGGTCAACATTTCGTACAGCATGATGCCAATGGCGTACACGTCGGCGGCGGGCGAGATCGGCTTGCCGGCGATCACTTCCGGGGCGGCATAGTGCGGCGTGCCCCAACTCTTGCTCCCGCTCAACTTGCCGGTTTCCAGCCGTTGGGCAATGCCAAAATCGGTGATCTTGACCTGCCCGCCGGCCAGGAGCATGATGTTGAGCGGTTTTAAATCGCAGTGGACGATGCCCTGGTGGTGGATAAATTCGACGGCGGTGCAGATTTGCGCGGTGATGTCCAGCGCGCGCCCGACACGAAAAGGCGCTTCGGCCTGGATCAGCTCTTGCAGCGTCACCCCCTGCACGTATTCCATCACGATATAGTCCGTGTCGCCATCCTGGCCAATGTCATAGACGGTGACGATGTTGGGATGCGGGATTCCGGCGGCGGCTTGCGCCTCGCGCTGAAAAGCTTCGTTGGCCTCTTCGCCGGCGCGCAGCACCTTGATCGCCACCGTGCGCTTGAGTTTGATATCCTGCGCCTTGTAGACGCTGGACATTCCGCCCTCACCTTCGAGCGAGAGCAGTTGGTAGCGGTTATTGAGCGTATCTCCGACACCGATCACAATAAACTCCCAAATCAGGCTTGCGGCCAAAAAAAGCGCACAAAAGCGTCACCGCCCAACGCAAAGGCGATCATCTTGATCGTTTTGCCGGCCCAGCAAACGAGCAGAAATTGCCACAACGGCACCTTGAGCGCACCTGCGGCGATGCCGGCCAGGTCGAACAAGGGATTGGGGATGATGGCCAGCACAAAGATCACCCACAGGCCGTACTTGTTCGTCCAGCCGACGATCTTGTCGTAGGTTTTTCGATTATCGACCGCCGCGCGCCCGCTGTACCCGGCCAGATAGCCGGTCAGTTCACCCAGCGCCGATCCCAGCCCGGCCACCACGCCGACCAGAAACGGGTTGAGAAAAGGGCCGACCGCCGAGACAACGGCCAGGCTGGGCACAGGCATGATAATCGTTGCGTTGCCCAGCAGGTTGATGATGAACACGCCCGGATAGCCGTAGCGCTGAAACTGTCCGGGATCGATCTGCCTGCCGATGACGATCACGGCGGCCGAAATGATGACCGCCAACGTCAGGGCCAGGATCGATTTCCAGATGCGCGCGCGCCTGGATTCACCCCCGGAAAGCGTTGGTTGTTCTCCGTTCTGAATTTCACTCTCGGACAAGCAGATTGCCTCCCCGGTCAGGACGATGTCATTTGCGGCCGCTTGAATTCAAGAGCATTATAGCATGTTCTGTCAAGTGTGCAAAGAAGCAGTTTTTCATTTCATCAAGTGTCACATCTGGGCGCTTGGGGTCATTTAAGGGTGGGGTTGACATGGCTTGCAAGCAATGCTATATTGCTGTTCCGCACCCTTGCAAAAGAGAACTGGCGGGGAAACAACACATGCGCTTTTTCGGGAAATTGATGGCTCTGGCGTTTCAGCGCCAACTGGCCTATCGCGGCGCAAACTGGGCCGGGCTGGCGACCAATTTTTTCTTCGGCCTGCTGCGCGCCTCACTCATGATCGCCTTGTTCCAGGCCCAGGGCGAGGTTGCCGGCATCTCGCTGCAGGACGCAATCACCTACACCGGGCTGACCCAGGCCGTCATCGCTTATCTGAATATGTTTGGCTGGTGGGAGATCATTTACGCCGTTTACAGCGGCGACATTGCCTCGGATTTGCTCAAGCCGCTCGATTATTTCACCTTTTGGCTGGCCCAGGACCTCGGTCGGGCCATCGCCCAAATGCTCTTGCGTGGGATCACCATCATGCTCGCCTATGCCGTCTTTTTCCCCATCACCCTGCCGCGGACCGTGGCCCACGGGCTGGCGCTGATCGTCTCGCTGCTGTTCAGCCTGCTGATCAGTTTCGAGTGGCGCTTTTTGGTCAACCTGGCCGCTTTCTGGACGCCCGACGCGCGCGGGATAGGCCGGGCAGCTTTTAGCCTGGCCCTGTTCTTGAGTGGATTTATCATGCCGCTGCGCTTTTTTCCCCCCTGGTTTGTGCGCCTGTGCCACCTGACTCCCTTTCCGGCCTTGGTCAACAGCGTGGTCGAAATCTACCTGGGAGCAATCGAGGGGATGGATGTGCTGCACACGCTGGGCTTTCAACTGCTGTGGGTGATCATCCTGTTTGTGCTGTGCCGGATCATCTTGCGGCAGGGCGTGCGCAAGCTGGTGATTCAGGGAGGTTGAGATGCGACAAACACTCGATGTTTACCGGCGGCTGATCTCGGTCAGCATCCGCTCACAGATGCAGTACCGCGCGGGTTTTTTCTTTGACCTGATCGGCACCGGCATCAGCACCGGAACGGTCTTTCTCACCCTGGCGCTGATCTTGGAGCGATTCCAGCACGTTGCCGGGTGGACGCTGTGGGAGATCGCCCTGCTGTACGGCACGGTCGAGACGGCATTCGGGGTGATGGATATGGTTTTTGGCGGCTTTGACCCCAGTTTTTTCGGGCAGCAGGTGCGCAAGGGTACATTCGACCGAATTCTGCTGCGCCCGGCCAGCGTGACCTGGCAGGTGCTCGGCTCCGAGTTTACGCTGCGCCGGCTGGCGCGAATTTTCCAGGGCGGGCTGGCGCTTGTGCTGGCCTTGATCTATGCCGGGGTGCGTTGGACGCTCCTCAAGGCGCTCTTGCTGCCGGTGACGCTGGCCAGCCTGGTCTTGTTTTTCGGCGCGTTGTTTATGGTTGGCGCGACGATCACCTTTTGGACCGTGCAGTCGATCGAGGTGGTCAATATTTTCACCTACGGTGGCGTAGAAATGATGTCGTACCCGATGAGCATCTATAGCCCGTGGCTGCGCCGCTTTTTCACCTATATCATTCCAGGCATCTTTATGAACTATTACCCGGCGCTTTACATCCTGGACAAGCCCGATCCGCTTGGTTTTCCGGCCTGGACGCCGCTGCTCTGCCCGCTGGTCGGCGCGGCGATGCTGGCCCTGGCGCTGGCTTTTTGGCGATTCGGCATCCGCCATTATACGAGCACGGGGACGTAAGGCGTAATGCGTGAACCGTAATGCGTAAAGATGATAAAGCGGAATGGGGCTTTTCACATTCTCGCATTTCACGCCCGGCGAAAGGATAACCGATGGCTTTTTCCCCTATCATCCACGTCGAAAATCTGCACAAACATTTCAAGGTATCCAAACACCATCGCGGCGCGTTGGGCGCCCTGCGCAACCTGTTCACCCGCCAGTACAGCGTGGTGCGCGCCGTCGACGGGATCAGCTTTGACATCCAGCCCGGCGAACTGGTCGGCTATATCGGGCCGAACGGCGCGGGCAAATCGACGACGCTCAAGATGCTGACCGGCCTGCTGGTGCCCACGGGCGGCGAGATCCGCATCGGCGGGCGGACGCCGTGGCGGGAGCGCAAGGCGCACGTGGCGCGCATCGGCGCAGTGTTCGGCCAGCGCACGACGCTGTGGTGGGACCTGCCGGTGATCGAGTCGCTCGACCTGCTGCGGTACATCTATGAAATTCCAGAACCAAAATTCCGCCGGAATTTGGACGAATTTCGCCAACTGCTCGACCTCGACCCCTTTCTCGACACGCCGGTGCGCGCGCTTTCGCTGGGCCAGCGCATGCGCGCCGACATTTGCGCGGCGCTGATGCACGACCCGCCGCTGCTCTTTCTCGACGAGCCGACCATCGGCCTGGACGTGGTGGCCAAGGCGCGCATCCGGCAGTTCATCCTGCACATCAACCGCGAGCGCAACACCACGGTGATTTTGACCACGCACGATCTCTCGGATGTGGAAAAGCTGTGCGAGCGGGTCATGATCATCGACCGCGGGCGGCTGCTCTATGACGGGAAACTGGAAACGCTGCGCGAACGCTTTGGCGGTAAGCGCGAGCTGATCGTCGATTTGGGCAATGGTTACGAGACGGTCGACGTGGAGGGGGCAACGGTGGTCGCGCAGGAGGGGGCGCGGGTCACATACCAGTTTGAGCGCGGCGCGGTCACCGCATCCGAATTGATCGGACGGCTTTCGGCGCGCTACCGCATCATCGATCTCCAGGTGCGCGAGCCGGACATCGAGGCGACGGTGCGGCGAATTTACGAGGAGCAGCTGCTGGCATAACGGCCCATTGACCGGCTTGATAAAAAACGCAAACCTCAGTTGCCCCCCCTTCGCCTCTGTAGTATAATAGCAAGGATCAGAAAATCGTGGAGGCCCCTGTGGTATTCGGACTCGGAAAAAAGAAACTGACCGACAGCCTGACCAAGACCCGGCGCGGGTTCTTTGGCCAGATCATGCAGCTTTTCGGCGCCAGCGACATCAGCGACGAGATGTGGGATCAACTGGAAGAACTGCTCATCCTCGCCGATGTCGGCGTCGAAACGACACTGGGCCTGGTCGAGCGGCTGCGCGAGCGGGTAGAAAAGGAACACGTGCGCAAAGCCGACCGCATGCGTGAGATGCTGCGCGAGGAACTGCTCCTCCTGCTCACCTACGACACGCCGCGCAATGATCTGGAAGAACGCCTGCTGACGGTCATCCTGATCGTCGGCGTAAACGGCTCCGGCAAAACAACCAGCATCGGCAAGCTGACCAGGTACTATCGCACCCTGGGCAAGCGCGTCGTGCTCGCCGCCGCCGACACCTTTCGCGCCGCCGCCATCGACCAGCTCAAGGTGTGGGGCGAGCGCGCCGGCGTCGACGTGAAGATCGGAAGAGCGTCGTGTAGGGAAAGAGTGTAGGATAGGGTGTAG
>CAYRXM010000073.1:0-22542 GCA_964428175.1 uncultured Anaerolineae bacterium | reverse complement strand
GGTCAGCATGTGACCGGTTTTTTTACTGTGACTGACTTTTTCGCCAATGTGCAGCAGGTTAGCTCTGCCGTTCACCCTGCGGGTTTGACACGCCGCATGAATCTTGTTCGTTGGGCGGCTGCCAATCAGGAAATCAATGATTAACGCTATCACCATTGAAAAAGCGATGCTGTATGAGAAATATCGGCTGCCCTATGCCAATCAAGCAATAGGCGGCCTTCTTGGACACATTGGCGAAGTTCAAGTCGTCGCCGATGTAGGCAGTGGTACAGGTCAATTGGCAAGATTGTTTGCAGATAGATGCGCCAAGGTCTACGCCATAGAGCCAGACCCTGCAATGCGGGAGGTGGCATCTGCATCTTTGGCAAGCTTTGCCACGGTTGAAATCCTGGCCGGTTTTGCCGAGCAAACTACTCTGGCTGAAAACAGTGTTGACCTCATAGTAATAGGAAATGCTTTCCATCGCTTCAGGCCAGAAGCCTGTCAAGAACTTGGCCGTATTCTCAAAAAGCCGGGGTGGATCGCCCTGTTTACATACACATTCGTAAACAAAGCCTTTACGGAAATGGTCTTCCCCAAGCTGGCTGCATTGAAAGGAGTAGCCAGCAAGATGGAACGGTCTTGGCACAGAACGCCGGTACAGAATTTGTTTGGGAATGGTCAAATCCATACTTTGAACTATCGCCAATCGCATACGGAAGATTGGACGGCGTTTTTTGGCGCTGCGTGTGCAGGAATAGAAGCTCCCAATCGCAATGATCAAGATTTTGTACAATTTGAGACGCTCAATCGCCAAGCTTTCGATGCTTTCGCGGTGAACGGCAAAATCCAGGTTGATTATGAGACCCAAGTATCATTTGGGCAGCCGTTGTTCCAATAGCAATACATGGGCCGCCCAGTTATGGTCGGCAGAGCGGTCGCCCGCCCCGCCGCCACTCCCGAACCGAACGTGACAGTTTCCCGTCATCCGGCTCTTGAGTACCAGGGCCTTTGTCAGTGGATGCCGTGCGCCTGATGCGCACCATCAAAGAAGAGAAGGTTGACCTATCGGATTATCAAGACTATACTGACGCTCTACAACAACTGGACCGGTTCCTTGATGAGGTGTACCAGCACAAGCGCATTCACTCCTCGCTGAGCTACCCCACACCGGCGGAATTCGAGCAACAATGGCTGCACATACAGCCCCGATCAGAAGCGGCGAACTAAAAACCGCCCCAAAAGTGTCCAATCACTGGGTGTACGCGCTGTACGGGCTGACCGAAGAAGAAATCGCAATCGTAGAAAATACGTGATCCATTCCACCCGGACTGGTCTGGCCAGGCCAAAACGGGGCTGCCGCCGCCAAAGCGGCAAGTTCCTGGTCTCGACGAGAAACCGGTTTCAGGAGGTGATATGATTACGACCCCAGAGGAATACCTGGAATCAGCAAACGAGCAAGGCAAAAAGTGGTTGGCGGAATTTTTCCATTATATGGATGAAAAACATCCTGAACTCAAAATCACAATGTTCAGGCAGTGCCCGATGTACAAATTCAAAAACAGTTACCTGGATGGCTATATTATGTTTACCGTGGCCAAAAATCACTTTACACTTCACACACTGGATTTCGACCTTATTGAAGAAATGAAGAGCCAATTCCCCAAGGCTGGTTTTGGAAAGGGCTGCGTCAAAGTCAAGTACGGTGACGTAGACGCTATACCGGCGCTAAAAGAGATGTGTGACAAAGCAATCGAGAGAAAATGACGACTCGACCGAGTTGCAGCGACTGGACTCGAAATCATCAGTCGTGCGGGCTGTGAAGGGCCGGCTGCGCAGTTGAGCCTGGATCACCGCGAACAACTGGCGGTCGATTCCCGGGCGTGGCCCTTTCCTCGTTACGACGCTCTCCGTCGTAACATCATCTGGACGCTCCGCGCCTCCAAAACAAAGCAGGTCAGCTCTGCCGCTGCGCCTGTTCGAGCTGCGCCAAGAATACGCCGGCGACGCCGCTGTCGGTGCGCGACTGGATCAGGTTTTCGCGGCCATCCTGACCGGCGATCTCGAGATGGCGCGAGACATCCTCGATGCGTATGCGGTTAAAGAGTGACATATCGGGGGACGGCCCAAGATGAGCCAAAATGGGCCGACACGTGGATTTGATACACACCTGGCCGGGCACATGCGTGTGTCCTCAAGTGGGCGCGACGCGCCCGAACTCACTCGGCCAGCGGCCACTGCCGATCCATGTGCGTTGGCGGGATATTGGAGGCTGCCAGCGGGGTTTGCGTTTTCTGTGCGCTGACCACTCGTACGGTTTCCATCTGCAAGGGAGGGGTCAGGATGGGCAAGTCGATCACGGAGCAAGTTGTCTGAGCATCATCCAGGTGCATTTCTCCGCCGTGTGCCCGAACGATGCTATCAGCGATGAGCAGGCCCAGTCCGAGATCGTGGGAAGAAGCCGGCGCAAGTCGGCCCGGAGTCTGCCGGGTGAACTGAACGCGAATGGCCCAATCATCCGTGCGCTTGACAACCGTGGTCTGAATGTCGAGTCGTTCGCCGTCCGTCGTTGGCTGAAGGTGCTGAAGAATATATCGAAATACCTGGTACATCTGCGGCATGTCGAACATTGTGTTCGGCAGACTTGGTTCCAGATCGAACGAGATCGTCCACCCGGCACGTTCCAGGTCGCTTTGGCCCGAATCCAGTGCTTCCTGGATCGTCTGGTTGATGCTGCTGTAGGTTCGATTGGGCACGGTATGGCTGGTGAGTGAAATCAAGTCGCGGATGATGCCTGCGCAGCGTTGTGCGCCGCTTTCAATCAAGCTCAAGTCACGCAAGAGCGTGGAATCGGCGACTGCATCCTGCACAAGCTGGCTAAACCCAATCACCGATGTTAGCGGGTTGTTCATTTCGTGTCCGAGGCCGGCGGCCAGTTTTTGCACAGCGACCAGTTCGGCCTGGCGCGCCATCTGGGCTTGTCGCTGCTGCTGCTGCTCGATTTCGGCCTGAACCTGCTGGAAGCGCCGGGCGCGATCAAGCGCGACGCCGATCACCTGCATGCCCAACTCGGCCAGCAGACGAAATTCGCGTTGGGTGAAGCGGTGCTCGCGTTTGCTGCCCACACTCATAATACCCAGCAATTCGCCTTTGGCTTTGAGCGGGATGCAAGCCAGCGAGCGATTGCCCTGCTTGTGAACAACCGATCGTTGCAAGTTCTGCGGTTCTTGCGCCAGGTCATCGATCAACTCGGGCTGGCCGGTCTGGGCCACACGCCCGGCGATCCCTTCACCCAATTGGATGGGATGCTGCTGAATGTCGGCGGCAAACTCGGGAAGTATATTCTTGTGATGCCTGGGAAGCAGTTGACCGTCCCGGGGATCGATCTCCAGGATGATGCCCATGTCCTGATCGTCGTCCAGGCCGGTCAGTTCGAGCGCTTTTTCCAGTGCAATTTTCATCACTGCGTCGACGTTGAGGGCCTGACCGAGCGCTGTTTGCATGGCCAGACTCGCTTCAAGCAGTCTCTCTCTTTCGCGCTGGCTTTTTTCACAGGCAAGCGCCTCACCGATGTCTGTTGCGAGTTCGACTGTAGCAGAGATCGTGCCGTCGGCCCGGCGCAGGGGCAGTGTAGCGGTGTATAAATCCGTGTCATCATCGCGCAAGGTCGATGTTTCGTGCAAAACAAGTTTGGCTGTGGAAATGGTGAGGCGGATACCTTGAGGGATCAAGTGCGCCAGGTGGGGAGCGGCCTGGATAAAGGCGCGGAGTAGCTCGTCCGGTGATAGCTCAGGTGTAGAATGAAGTTGATCCGGCACGTCGGTTCTCCTCGACTTGTCTCCGTGATAATTGAATCCAGGTGGTTGGGAGTCAAAACTGTGGCCCCGAAAATGGCTCGGCGACAATTGAATTATAGGCGAGATCATGTGAAAGGTCAAACGCGGACTTTTTGAGGGCGCATTTCAATCCTGGGGCGAGTTTTTGAGGAGTCAGGCACGCTTCGTGCCTGACGATGCAATACGATACGCAATCGAGGTGGCACGGCGTTGTGGAACAACGGGGCGTGTCGCTCTCCTCGTTTGGAATGTTATGTTAAACTGCCCCCAAAATGAAATTGCGCCCCTTTTTGACTATACATGCTGCCTGTGTTAACATTAGGAACAGCATATCCTGCGCACATACCAGAAAGGGATGACAAATTGAGCAAATGGTCGTCCGCCGATATGAAAACATTGCTTGTAAAGAGCCTGCGCCTGCTGGAAGTGGGCGTGGTCGTCGCCGTTTTGAGCGGCGTTTATTTCCACCGCCTTGAACGGGTTCGTTTTCACGGCGACGAAAGCCACTGGATTGCCACCAGTTGCTTTTGGGAAGCGTGGGTGACACCCGGTTTTGTCGAGCCGCAGTGGCTGAGCGAAAGCGTCACCCCCGGCGAATTTCCTGTGTCCGATCGGATGGCGGCGACGCTGGCCGCGGAAGCGTCGACCACCCACGTCTGGGGCGCGCACTATTGGACGCTCACCCAGCCGCCGGTCTCACGGTACATGATCGCGCTGGGCCGCATCGCCGGCGGGTATGGCCTGGCTGATTTGAACGTCCCGTGGGACTTTGATGTCAGCGACGTGCAGAACACAAGCCTGGGCGCGATGCCATCGCCGGGACTGCTCTGGTCGTCACGGGCGACGATGGCGTTCCTGTCGGTCGTCAGCGGAGCGATCCTGTTCATGCTGGTGCGCCGCTGCGCCGGCCCGGTCGGCGGATATGCGTTTGCCGTTCTGTTTGTCGGCTCTGAATTCCTGCGGCTCCACCTGCGCCGTGCGATGAGCGAAGCCCCGCTGCTGTTTTTCACCGTGTTGGCCCTGCTGTGCGCCGCGCGCGCCCTGTCGGTGGCACGACGACACCTGGGGCGGTCGCTGGCCTGGCTGCTGCTGATGAGCGTCTGCGCCGGGCTGGCCGGCGCGGCCAAGCTCAACGGCCTGATGCTCGGTTTCGCCGGTATGGCGCTGTGTTTCGTGGTCGCCTACCGGCATCGCGGCCGGGACGCGAAATGGCTATGGGTGGCGGTTGGGGCGGCGATCCTGGTATTGGCGATCACCCTGGCGGTCTTTTGGGCCGTCAATCCCTTCCTCTACCGGCAGCCGCTGCTGCGCACGGCGGCCATGGTGCAGTTTCGACGCTGGGAAATGACCGGCCAGACCCGGAACTCTCGATGGCACATTCCCGATCTGTTCGCCTGGCTGGGCATCGTCCCCCGGCGCATTTTGAGCGAGTATCCCGCCGTGCATTTCGGGCTGATCAACGGTCTGCTGGCCGCGCTCGGCCTGTACGCGCTGGCGCGCGCCGCCTGGCGCTGGCTGGCCGGTAAGGACGAGGCAGCCGGCGCGACGGGCATAGCGCTCCTGGCGGTGGCCGCCGTCACCGCGCTGCCCATGCTGACGACCCCACTGGATTGGGATCGCTACTACATGTACCCCGTTCTCTTTGTTTCCGTGGGTATGGCCGTTGGCGTGGGCTGGATCGTGCAGAACTTTTCGTGCATCGTCGACCACTACCGAAATGATTGAATTCCGACCGGGAGGATCGCCATGCCTACCGTCATCATCATAGACGACCATCCGGTGGTGCGCGCCGGCGTGCGGACGGTGCTCGACGCCGCTCAAGACATCACCGTCCTTGCCGAGGGAACTACCGGCGCCGACGCGCTGCGCCTGGTGGCCCAGCACCACCCCGACGTGCTGGTGCTCGACGTCAACCTGCCCGACATCAGCGGCGTGGAGGTGGCCCGCCGGCTGCACGAGCAGGGCGCTCCCACCGCCATCCTGGTGATGACCATCCACAATGACAGCCAAACGGTCTTTGGCCTGCTGGAAAACGGCGCGGCTGGCTATGTCCTCAAAGACGAGGCGCTGGAGACGCTGGCCGGGGCCGTGCGCGCCGTCGCGGGAGGCGCAGGCTGGCTCAGCCCGGCGGTCACCCGCCAGGTCGTCAGGCGGGCGGTGGGCGACGCGACCGAGACGCCAAAATCTCCCCCCACGCCGCTCACCCCGCGCGAGACGGAGGTGCTGTGCCTGCTGGCCCAGGGGCTTGACAATGCGGCCATCGCCCGCGCGCTGGTGGTGACCCGGCGGACCGTGCAGAACCACGTCAGCAACATCTATGCCAAATTGAACGTCACCTCGCGCACCGAGGCGGCGCTGTATGCCATCCGGCATGGACTGCTTCAGGTTTCGGCAGCAGACGAGAATGAATCACGCTGAAAGCCGCCCGGCGTGGCCCGCGCGCGTCCTCCTGGCCCTGCTGGCCCTGGCCGTACCGATCTTGACTGGATACGTCGTCCATTTCCAGTGGCGCACCCCGGCATTGGATTTTCGCTTCGACGCGCAAACCGGACGGGTACACGCTGTCCCTCAAGACAGCTATGCCAACTGGGCCGGGCTGTGGCCGGACGACGTGATCGTGTCCGTGGATGGCATCCCGTTTGCCGAATGGCGCATTCCACGATTAGGGGTCTCTATAATGCAGATCGAGCGGGAAGGTCAACTGCTCGCCCTCGAAATGCCGATTCTGCCCCTGGCCAAACACAACTGGCTGCCATTGAGCAGCGCCGTCGTCGTCACGCTGATTTTCTGGGGCGTCGGTGTGCTGCTGCTGTGGCGACAATTTGGGCGCGCCGATGTGCGCCTGCTCTTTTTGCTGGCCCAGGTTTTCGCGGCGGCGATCATGCTGCTGCTGTCACAGCCCGGCTATTGGCTCACACCGCCCTGGACGATGTCGTTGTGCATCGCTTGCTTTCACATCGCGGCCCCGCTGCTGGTTCACCACCTGACCACCTTTCCGGTGCGGTTAGGCTCCCCACGCCAGCGCAAATGGGGGCTGGGACTGCTATACGGCCTGGCCCTGGCGGGCATTGCCGGCGCGCTGTCGTCGCACGCACTGTGGGTGCGGTTGGGCGTGCTCTATTCCACCATAGAGGTCGTTGCCGCCGTCGGTATTTTGATCTATGTGTATGTGCGGCGGGCCGCCCCCGACGACCGCCGCCGGCTGCGCCTGATCGTTTTCGGAAATCTGGCGGCGGCAGCTCCGCCTACACTGTTCTACCTCCTGCCGGTCATCGCCGGCTCGATGTATCGCCTGCCAAAATGGGCGATGGGCCTGTTTTTGATCTTTGCTCCGCTGAGCTATCTGTATGCCACGGTGCGCCACAACATGTTCGGCATCGACCGCCTGCTCAACCGGGCGCTGGTGTATGCCCTGCTCTCGCTAAGCATCCTGCTGCTCTACCTGGGGCCGTTCTTGCTGATCTATCGCCTCGCCCCGGGCGACTGGCTGGCCCAGGCCATGATCGCTGCCGGGTTGACGCTGCTGGTCGGGCTGGCCTTTGACTGGTCGCGGAGAGGGGTGCAGCGGCTGGTGGATCGCCTGTTCTACGGCGGCTGGTACGATTACCCCGCCGTGGTCGAGACGGTCAGCGCGGCATTGGCGCGCGCGCTCAACCGGGAACAGTTGAACGAGGTGCTCATCCGTCAGGTGCCCGAGTTGATGCAGTTGCGCCGCGGACACCTGTGGATCGGCGCGCCGGACCAACCGCTGCCTCCCGTGCCGCCGGAACCTCACCTGCGCTTTACGTTCTCGCTCGAAGACCGGCGCTGCGCCGCCTGGACCGTGGAACCCCGGCGCGATGGAGAGGCGTTCATGGCCTCGGATTATCGCATCCTCAAGACGCTGGCCGATCAGGCCGAAATCGCGCTCAACAATGTGCTTTTGGTCGAGATGTTGCGCCGTCAACTGGACGAAATCCGTGAGGCACAGCACCGGCTGCTCCGCTCGCGCGAAGAAGAACGATCGCGCCTGGCCCGCGACCTGCACGACGGCCCGATCCAGCTCTTGGTCGGGCTGAATATGCAACTGGGGCTGCTTCAGACGCCGGCAGACAGAACAAGCCCGCCGGTGGGCGAAGAACTGCAAGCTATGCGTGCCGAGGTGCGCCAATTGCTGGCCGAACTGCGACAGGTGTGCGCCGAACTCCGCCCGCCGATGCTGGACACCTTGGGGTTGGGCGCCGCCATCCGCACGCTGGCCGAAGATTGGTCGGCGCAGTGCGAGGTGCGAGTGACACTCGACCTGTCCCCCGACGCGGCGCTGCGCGCCCTGCCGGACGATGTGGCCGTCAACCTCTACCGCGTGGTGCAAGAGGCACTGTCCAATGTCGCCCGCCACGCTGGGGCGCAACGGGCCACCATTCGTCTGACCTGGGACGAGACGCGCCTGACCCTGACCGTCCGGGATGATGGTCGCGGATTCGTTGTCCCCGCTTCCTCTCACGATCCGGCCAGCGGCGGACACTTTGGCCTGGTGGGGATGCAAGAGCGCGTCGAACTGATCGGCGGCGAGTGGACCCTGGACTCGATGCCCGGCCAGGGGACGGCAGTGCGCGTCGACTGGCAGGCGCCGGCACGCGAGGCCAACCAGATCGCCCCATAGCAGCAGACACCCCGTTTGCTCCGTCTCCCGGTACCCCGGTACTGGACGCTCCACTGAAAACAGTACCCCGCACACACCCTTTCCGTCTCCAATCCAGTACCCCGACCCGATGACACGCGCGCCAATTTGTATTATGCTGTATACAACTTGCAGTTCGCCGGTCGAGTAGGGGCAAACTCGCAGAGTTTGAGCCGTATCGAGACCAAGAACGACCGGCATGCCGGTTTCGACAGGGTCTCGACAAGCTCGACCTACCAGCTCAACCAGCGTTGCAAGGGTGACTTGATCGTTTTCATAGTCTGCTGCCGGAGAAAAGCGTATGATCCGCGTCCTGATCGTCGACGACCAGCCGGCCTTCCGCCGTGTGCTGGGCCAACTGCTGACCCAGGCCGGTCTGATCGTCGCCGGCGAGGCCGGCAGCATCGCCGAGGCCGAGGCGCTGGTGCAAACCATCCAACCCGACCTGGCCGTGATGGATGTGATGCTGCCGGGCATCAACGGGCTGGAAGGGACGCCGCGCCTGAAGGCATTACGGCCCGACCTGCGCGTGATCCTGATCAGCGCCTATCTCAACCACGCCGGCGTCTTTCAAGACGCCGCGCGCGCGGCAGGCGCGGAAGCTTTTATTTCAAAGGAAGAGCTGGACCTGGAAATAGTACAGATGTGGTTTTCGAAAGGAGGTGGCATGCTGGAGTGTAAAGTATGAAAATATCAGGTAAGAATCGTTATCTATTCTTGTAAACTCTTGTTATGGAGGCATACGATGCAAAGAAAGCAAATGCTTGTTGGCACGCTGGTTTTGGGGCTGCTGCTCCTGGTTCTGACCATTGGGTTGAGCCAGGCCCAGTCGCCGCCGGGAGAAGAAGGTGAAATCGGTGCTGCGGCGTCGGTATCTGGCCGCATCCCCGTTCAAGGCCGGTTGACCGACGCCGCTGGCAATCCGCTCAATGGAACCTACAGTATCCGGTTCGATCTCTACGAAACCGCTTCGGGAGGCTTGGCGGTGTGTTCGGACATCAATTCGGTTGTCGTGGAAAACGGACTGTTCTACAGCGAAATCTGGGGCGACTGCGACTCTAACGATATCACCGGTCGTGAACTTTACCTGGGTATCAAAGTGGGGTCCGATGCAGAGATGACCCCGCGTCAGCCAATCTATCCTGTCCCCTATGCTTTCAGCCTGAAGCCGGGGGCGCTGATCAGTGCCACACTTTCCACTAACGCGATCCTGGATATCGAAAACTGGGGCACCAGCGGTCGCGGGTTACGCGCCCTTGCCATGAGCCAAACCGGCACTAACTTTGGCGTCGTCGGCGCATCCAAGTCGCCGGATGGCTATGGCGGGTATTTCTACAACACTTCCGCAAGCCCTAACACCGGTTTCGCCGTCGCCGGTTTGCATCCTGGTTACACCGTAAGCGATATCGGCAGCTGGGTACATCCGGCCGCTTATTTTGGGGGTCAAATCGGGGTCATTGCCTTGACCAAAGGTGTCGGTGGTACGGCCATCCTCGCCCTGATCGACGACAGCACCGGTTGGGCCGGGATGTTTACCGGTGTCGGCAACGGCGTCCGCGTCAGCGTGCCGGCTGGCAAAGTGGGCCTGGAGGTGAACGGCGGCACCAAAAGCGCCGTCGTCGGCACGGATGACGGCGCGCGCTTGCTCTACACCGAGGAATCGACCGAGGTCTGGTTCACCGACTATGGGTTCGGGCAGCTTGAAGATGGGCTGGCTGTCATTCCGATTGAGGCCATTTTTGCCCAGACGGTCAACCTGGAAGAGCCGTATCACGTTTTCGTGCAGGTATACGGCGACGCCGAGGTGTATGTGACCAACCGCACCGCCGCCGGATTCGAGGTGCATCTGCGTGACGGCGACGACGCCGCCGAGTTTTCCTACCGCATCGTGGGCAAGCGCCTGGGGTACGAGGACGACCGCCTGGAACGCGCGCCCTGGGACGATGACCTCGTGTCCCGCCCATAGAGGAGGAGACGATGAAACGAAGCTTGTCTTTTCTGGCTCTGGCGGCTCTCCTGCTCTTGCTGGCCGCGGCCATCTCGGCGATGGAGTCCACCAACTATCAACTGGATTGGTTCACACCGCTGACCGGCGGCGGCGGCGGAGCGGCCAGTTCGGCCAACTATGCCATCAACCTCACCGTCGGCCAATCGGTCGCCGGCACAGCTTCCGGCACCAACAACGCGGTCTGCCTGGGCTACTGGTGCGACGGGGCGACACAATATCGCGTCTACCTGCCGCTGGTGCTGCGAAACTTTTAGGTCACACATCGACGCCGGGACGAACGCGCGCCCCGGTAACTAGAAACGCCCCGGTGAGTATGCTCACCGGGGCGTTTTGTATTACAGCCGGTTTGCGCGTTTTGGGGCCTTGTACTAGAATACCTCTCTGAACGCAACGTTTGACCCGCAAACCCGTTGAGACCATTCAAGGAGGCCCATCAGCATGTCGATCCCCTACCATTCCCTCACACACTATCAGAATTTCAAGGTCGCCATCTATTGCACCGTCTACGATGTGCAGAACATGGCCGATCCGGCCTGGCTGGAGGGGCGTTTCGACCTGATCAGCCGCTACCTCAAGGTGAACAAGGTCTACCTCGAAACGCACCGCGACGCGATCATCGCGCCGGAAACGGTGATGATGCAAGCGAAGCAGTTTTTTGCCGCGCGCGGCGTGGAAACGTCCGGCGGGATCACCCTCACCGTCAACGAACGCAACCGCTTCCAAACCTACTGCTATTCGAACCCGGAGCACCGCCAAACGGTCAGACACCTGGCCGAATACACCGCCGGCCTGTTCGACGAATTCATCCTCGACGACTTTTTCTTTACCAACTGCAAGTGCCCGCTGTGCATCGAGGCCAAAGGCGAGCGCAGTTGGACCAAGTTTCGTCTGGACCAAATGACCGAAGCGGCACACAATCTCATCGTCGGCCCGGCCAAAGCGGTCAATCCGCGGGTCAGGACAATCATCAAGTACCCCAACTGGTACGAGCATTTCCAGGGGCTCGGCTTTAACCTGGAAACCGAGCCGCCCCTTTTCGACGGCATCTATACCGGCACGGAAACCCGCGACCCGGTGCTCGGCAACCAGCACTTGCAGGCCTATCACGGCTATTCGATCGTGCGCTATTTCGAGAACATCAAGCCGGGCGGCAACCTGGGCGGCTGGGTCGATCCGTTCGGCTCGTTTTTCCTGGATCGCTACGCCGAGCAGCTCTGGCTGACGCTGTGGGCTCAAGCGCCTGAAATCACCCTGTTCCATTTCGGCCAGTTCGAGCGCCCGCTCGATCCCCGGCAGCGCGCGCCGTGGCAGGGCGGCGAAACCAGCTTTGACTTTGATGCGATGCTGGCCCCCTGGCTGCAGGCCGATGGCAGCTGGCCGGAGCAGACCTCGCTGGCCCTGGCCGCCGGGTACGCCTTTGAGCAGATCGATCCCGTGCTCGCCCAACTGGGCACGCCGGTCGGCGTCCCGAGCTACAAGCCCCTCCACTCCACCGGCGAGGATTTTTTGCACAGCTACCTGGGAATGCTCGGCATCCCCATCGACCTGCGCCCCGAGTTCCCCTTTGAGGCCGAGATGCTCCTGCTGACCGAGTCGGCCAAGTTCGATCCGGACATTGTGAACAAGATCGAAAAGCAGTTGATCGACGGCAAAACGGTGGTGGTCACTTCCGGGCTGTTCAAGGCGCTGCAGGAGCGTGGCATGCGCGACATCGTCGAGCTGACCGTGACCGATCGCAAGGCCAGCGTGCAGGATTTCCTGATCGGCTGGGGGCAGGTCTATCATGCCGAGTCGCCCATCCTGCTGCCGCACATCGACTATCTGACCAACGACTCATGGGAGGAAATTTCCGGCCTGACGCGCACCACGGGCCACCCGCTGCTGCACTTTGCCGCCTATGGCCGCAGCGCGCTCTATGTCCTCACCATCCCCGATAATTTCGACGACCTCTTCAATCTGCCGATCGAGGTGCTGTCGCGCATCCGCCAACTGCTGCTGGGCGACCTTGACGTGCGCATCGACGGCCCGGCGCAGGTGATGCTGTTTGTGTACGAAGCGGATGCAGCGCATCCGAAAACTTTCATCGTCCACTCGATCCTGCCGGAGACCGCCGAGGTGCGTATCGTCACCGACGTCACCATAACCGCCATCCGCGACGTGCTGACCGGCGAGACACTGACCGACGCCGAACCCATCCTCGACTGGCGCGGGCAGAGCACGGGCAAGCACTTTTTCGCCGCGACGCTCAAGCCGCGATCGTACCGCGTGTTCCAGATTGAATAGATGACCCGCATTTCACGGATTCCGACGGCCTTTCAACCCGTAACTCGCACCTATTTCCAGAGGAGCAAACAATGACCGACAAGAACCAAACGTACGCCCTGGCGGATTTGCGCATCCGCGACCCATTCATCGTACCCGATGAGGCCACGCAAACCTACTACCTAGTCGCATCGCTGCCGGCCGGCCAGGAGGGGCGGCCCGCCGTGGGCCTCTATGCCAGCCGCGACCTGGAAACGTGGACCGGCCCGACCATCGTCTTCGAGACGCCGGCCGATTTCTGGGCGCAAGGGCCGATCTGGGCGCCGGAACTGCACCGCTATAACGGCAAATACTATCTCTTTCTCACCTTCAACACCAGCGATCCCCTGCCCGAAGGTGCGCCGCTGCCGGAAGGCGAACTGCCGCCCTGGTGGTCCAAGTTCGTCCGGCGCGGCTCGCAGGTACTTGTCGCCGACTCGCTCTTTGGGCCGTTCCGCCCCTTCCGCAACGCCGCGCACACGCCGCCCGAACTGATGATCCTCGACGGCACGCTGTGGGTGGAGGACGGCGCGCTGGTTCCCAGCGCGCCGTATATGATCTACTGCCACGAGTGGGTGCAGGTCCGCGACGGCACGATTGATCTGGTGCGCCTCACCCCCGACCTTTCGGCCATCGAAGGTGAGCCGGTGACGCTGTTCAAGGGCAGCGACGCGGCCTGGACGCGCCCCGGACTGGAGCGCTATGTCACCGACGGGCCGTTCATCTATCGCATGCCGTCCGGCAAGCTGCTGATGCTGTGGGCCACGCTCGGCTGGGGTGGCTATACGCAACTGATGGCCGTCTCCGAGTCGGGCTGCATCCACGGGCCGTGGACGCAGCACCCGCGCCCGTTGTTCATGCACGACGGCGGCCATGGTATGATCTTTCACCGCTTTGACGGCACACCGATGCTGACCCTGCACCACCCCAACCTGGCCCCCCACGAGCGCCCACTCATCTTTGAGCTGGAACCCGACGGCGACGCTTTCGCCATCGTGCGCAAGCCGCCCAGCGGGCACCCCTTTGCCGATCCCAACCTGCCGACGGAGAAGCGGATCGACAATCTCTTGTCGTTGATGACGTGCCAGGAAAAGATCGCCTGCCTGGGCACCGAACCGACCGTGCCGCGTCTGAACGTCTGGGGCACCGGCCACGTCGAGGGGCTGCACGGGCTGGCCCTGGGCGGGCCGGGCGGTTGGGGCCGCCCCGTGCCCGTGCCGACGACCCAATTCCCACAGGCCATCGGCCTGGGCGAAACCTGGGACCCCGACCTGGTGCAGCAGGCCGCCGCCGTCGAAGGTTACGAGACGCGCTACATGGCGCAGAGCAAGCGCTTCCGGCGCGGCGGGCTGGTGGTGCGCGCGCCCAACGCCGACCTGGGCCGCGACATCCGCTGGGGCCGCACCGAAGAGTGCTACGGCGAGGATGCCTTTTTGAACGGCACGCTGGTCACGGCCTTTGTCAAGGGCCTGCAAGGCGACCATCCCCGCTACTGGCAGACCGCGTCGCTGCTCAAGCATTTTCTGGCCAACAGCAACGAGGACGAGCGGGCCAGCTCTTCGTCCAATTTCGATTGGCGGCTTTTCCGCGAATACTATTCCGTGCCCTTCCGCATGGGCATCATGGACGGCGGCGCGCGGGCCTACATGGCCGCCTACAACGCCTACAACGGCATCCCCTGCACCGTCCATCCCATGCTCAAAGAAATCACGATCAAGGAGTGGGGCCAAGATGGCATTATCTGCACCGATGGCGGTGGGTTCAGCCTGTTGGTGTCGGGCCACCACTACTATCCCGACCTGGAAATAGCTGCCGTGACAGTGATCAAATCCGGCATCAACCAGTTTCTGGATCGCTACCGGCAAGAGGTGCATGGCGCTTTGAACAAGGGCTGGTTGAGCGAAGCCGATATCGACGCGGTGCTGCGCGGCGTGTTCCGGGTGATGATCAAGCTGGGCCTGTTCGATCCGCCCGACATGGTGCCGTACAGCACCATCGGCATGGAGCCAGAACTGCCCTGGGAGAGCCCCAAACACAAGGCGCTGGCCCGGCTGGTGACGCAAAAGTCCATCGTCCTGCTCAAAAATTCGGAAAATCTCTTGCCGCTGAACAAAGAGGCGCTCAAAACCGTCGCCGTTATCGGCCGGCGCGCCGACGAGGTGCTGCTGGATTGGTACAGCGGCGACCCGCCCTACACCGTCACCGCGCTGGCCGGCATCCGCGAAAAGTTTGGCGACGCGGTGCGCGTGCTCTATGCCAGGGACAACGAAAACGACGCCGCTGTACAAGCCGCGCAAAAAGCAGATGTGGCCATCGTCTGCGTGGGCAACCACCCCACCGGCGACGCCGGCTGGGCGCAGTGCCCCACCCCCAGCGACGGCAAGGAGGCCGTGGATCGCCGCGCCATCATCCTCGAACAGGAGGAATTGATCAAGCAGGTCTATCGCGCCAACCCCAACACCGTCGTCGTGCTCGTCAGCAGTTTCCCCTTTGCCATCACCTGGACGCAGCGCCACGTCCCGGCCATCATTCACCTCACCCACAACAGCCAGGAGTTGGGCAGCGCGCTGGCCGACGCGCTTTTTGGCGACGTCAACCCCGGCGGGCGGCTGGTACAGACCTGGCCGCACAGCATCGAGCAACTGCCGCCGCGCCTGGACTACGATCTGCGCAACGGGCGGACGTATATGTACTTCAAGGGTGAGCCGCTTTACCCGTTCGGCTACGGCCTGAGCTATACCACTTTTGCCTACGGCAACCTGCGCCTGAGCGCCGACCACCTGGCCGCAGACGGCGAAATCGCGGTGAGTGTGGACGTGACCAACACCGGCCCGCGCGCCGGCGACGAGGTGGTGCAGATGTACGTGAAACACCTGCGCTCGGCAGTGGAGCGGCCCAGGAAGGAGTTGAAGGGCTTCAAGCGCATCACCCTGCAACCCGGCGAAACGCAGACCGTGACGCTCCCGCTCAAGGCAGAATCGCTGGCCTACTGGGACACCGACCTCGGCGGCTGGCACGTCGAAGCCGGCCCGGTGCGGGTGATGGTGGGCGCATCCTCGGCCGACATCAAGCTGATGGCGGACATTGCGGTCGAAAACTGAGTCTTATCCCGACCCGGCGCTCCAGGCAAAGCCTGACGGCGCAATTCAGTGCAGCGAATCAAGGAGTAAAAAAATGACTGCCAAACAATGTGTGCGTATCATTTCTTGCCTGGCCGGCGGGCTGTTGCTGGCCGGCCTGTTTCTGCTGTGGAACGGCGCATCGCCGCCGGCCCGCGCCGATGCGGTCGCACTGTTTGTCACGCCCGGCGGCAGCGGCAGCTGTTCTCAAGCCAACCCATGCGCGCTGCAGACGGCGCTGAGCATGGCCGGCGACGGCAGCGTCGTTTATATCGCCGGGGGCGCCTACACCAGCAACGGCAAAGCGGTCATCACCCTCACCCAATCCATCACCCTCTATGGCGGCTGGGATGGCGCCGCCAGCGGCCCCGTGGTGCGCGATCCGGCCGCCCATCCCAGCATAATAGATGGCGAAGGCACGCGGCGGGTCGTCCACATTACCGGGCCGGCCACCGTCGCACTGGATGGCCTCACCCTGGCCAACGGCAAGACCATCTCTACAACCGCAGGCGGGTGGAACGGCGCCGGCCTCTATGCGCAAAATACCCACCTTACCCTGCTCCACACCAACATTTACAGCAACGTGGTCGATGTGTATGATTATGACGCATCCGACTCTTATGCCTATGGCGGTGGGGTATACGTGGAAGGCGGCGCGCTCCACGTTCAAGCCAGCACGTTCCGCGCCAACAGCGCCTGGGCAAGAAGAAGCGCCGATGGGGGCGGGCTGGCTGTTTTTCGCCCCCTGACGGCGGCGGTGATCGGCTGTATGTTCCAGGAAAATGACGCCTGGCATGCCAGCGGCCTCTACTTTCGAGGCGATACGGGCAGTTTGCCACCTTTGACGGTGCGCGGCAACCAGTTCGTGGACAACGGGCTGGGGCGCAGCGTCGGCAGCGCAAGCGGCGGCTATGTCGGGGCGCTAGAGGTCGTGTATGCCCAGGCCCACATCGAGGGAAATACCTTCCGGGGCAGCCAGGCCGCCAACGACTATGGGGCGGTGGGCATCATTGGATCTGGCCTGGTGTTCGCGCGCAACATCATCTATGACAACCAGTCGGCGCGTACAGCAGCCCTGTACATTTACAACGTCCCTACCTTTACCGTAACCAACAACATCATCGCCGGGAACCGCTCTACCTATTATTGGTTGTTGACCAACCCTGCGGTAAACGTGCGCAACAGCCACGGCCGGTTTCTGCACAACACCATCGCCCACAACCGCAGCGACTATGGCATTGAGGTGAGCAGTGACGCCACCGTCGAACTGACCAACACCATCCTGCTCAGCTATACGGTGGGCATCACGGTCTCGGCGGGGAGCACGGCCACGCTGGAAGGTACGTTGTGGGGCAGCGGCCCGTGGGCCAACCTCGACGACTGGGGCGGCGACGGAGCCGTCACGACCGGCACAGTCAACATCTGGGGCGATCCGGCTTTTGTGGACTCTGCCGGGGGCGACTATCACATCACCGCCGATTCGGCAGCCCTCAATGCAGGTGTGGACACCGGCATCAGCGTCGATATCGATGGCGACACACGCCCGACCGGCCTCGGCTATGACATCGGCGCCGACGAGTACGCTCTATATGTCTATCTACCACTGGCGGCCAAGAACTATCCATAACCCGACTTCAACAATTCACTTGATCCGCGCGATCTCGGAAACCGAGGTCGCGCTTTTTTTTACGACACGCCAACTCTCAGCAAACACTCAGTCTTTTCTTGGATTGTTTTCAGCTTGGTATGATACGCTATTGACAATCTAGCTCAAACGGAAAGGAAACCGAGTGAGATAAATGGACATACATCAACGAGGCACAACCCGGCCGCCAGCCACAGTTTCACCCCCATCGACGCAGTCTGCCGCATCGATGCGGCAGGACATACCCCCCTTACTGACTAGGCTGGAAAACCTGGAGGCCATCCGCCTGTCCGAAATGGATCAGGCCGCGCTGCTCGATCGCACCGATACAAAATACTTGTTGAGCGAGGCGCAGCTTTTCCGGATATTGCCCCACTTGAGCGAACACTATCGCATCCTGGAGATCGATGGCCGGCGGCTGCATCGCTACCGGACGCTTTATTTCGACACGCCGGACATGGCGCTCTACCGGCAGCACCACAACGGCCGGCGCGACCGCTACAAGGTGCGCCAGCGCGCCTACGTCGATTCCGACCAGATATTTCTAGAGATCAAGCACAAGGTCAATGCCGACACGACACTCAAGAGCCGGATGCAAGCCCCGGCGTTGAGCACCCAGATCACCCCAGAGGCCAGAGCCTTTTTGCAAACGCATTATCCCTACCCGACCGAGATGCTGGATGCCAGGCTGCTGAACACCTTTCAGCGCATCACACTGGTCAGCAAGCAGCGCATAGAACGCCTGACCATAGACGTGGGCCTGTCGCTCTTGTGGGACGACGTACACGTGTCGCTGGCCGGAATTGCCATTGCCGAGGTCAAACAAAACGGCTTTTCCACAGAATCGGAATTCATCCGGCAGATGCGCGCGCTGGGCGTGCGCGCGACCGGTTTCAGCAAATACTGTATCGGCGTGGCGATGCTCTATCCAGAGATCAAGCACAACAATTTCAAGCCCCAGCTTGGCCGGATCGCCCGGCTCGAAGAAAGAAGGACCACATGCCAACCCAACAGCTCTTGCTAGGATTTTTGCTCAACCTGGCCGTCGCCCTGTTTGTCATCCGCGCCATCTATGACCCGGCCAGGCAGCGCAAGGAATATGCATTTGCGTTTCTCACCTTTAATACGAGCCTGTTTCTCGTCTTTAGCCTGCTCGGCAGCATCACCTTGAGCCTGGGCCTGGGATTGAGTTTGTTTGTCATTTTCAGGATGCTGCGCTATCGCACCGAACCGATCCCGGTGCGCGATATGACCTACCTGTTTGTGCTGATGCTGCTGCCGGTCATGAACGCCGTACTGTTCGGCCAGAACGAGTATGTGACGCTGTTGATCGCCGACGGACTGACCGTCCTGGTGCTGTACGCCGGCGAAAAGGGCTGGGGCGGCCATTATGATCAGAAAAAAGTGATTACCTATGAAAAGATCGAACTCGTCAAGCCGGAAAATTATGACCGCCTGCTGGCCGACCTGCGCGAGCGGACCGGGCTGCCGATCACGCACTGCGAAATCGGGCGCATTGACTTTTTGCGCGACGTGGCCGAACTGCAAGTCTATTACCAATCACCGCCCGCGCGCCTGCCGCAAGCGCACAACCTGCCATCCGAGCCGCTGTGATCGCTGGAATGGATAAATCTTGATAAAGGAAAGTAAAATGAAAAAAATTGCTGCTCTATTCCTGATATGCACGCTGCTCTTGCACCTGACGGCCTGCGCCACCAACATCGAACCCACCCGCGCCGTCGTCGCCACCCAGACGGCGCTTTCCACGGCGACGCAGGCGGCCACGGCAACCCGCACCGCCGCAATCGAATCCGAACCGACGCCCAGCCCGGTCAAGTACGACACCGACGACCTGGATTCCACTGCCGGTGATTCCGCGGTCTCCTATATCCGGCTGGAAGGCGATTCGATAGCCTTTGAAGGCAGCGGCGCTACGGTGGACGGCGCGACCGTCACCATTGCCTCGGCCGGCACATACAGCATCAGCGGCACGCTGAACGACGGGCAGATCATTGTCGATACGCAAGACAAGGACAAGGTGGTGCTCGTCCTGGACGGGGCCAACATCGCCTGTGCGACCGGCGCGCCCATCTATGTGCGCAATGCCGAAAAGGTCGTGATCACCCTGGCCGACGGCAGCGAAAACTACGTCCGCGATGGCGATGCTTACATCCTGGCCCCGGAATCAGATGAACCCAACGGGGCGATTTTCAGCCACGACGACCTGACCATCAACGGCGGCGGTTCGCTGGTGGTCGATGCCCGCTACAACCACGGCATCGTCAGCAAGGATGACCTGAAAATCACCGGCGGTACAATCACCGTCAATGCCGTGAACGACGGCCTCAAAGGCCGTGACTCGATTGCGATCAAGGACGGCGTCATTGCCATCACCGCCGGCGGCGACGGGCTGCAATCCAACAATGACGTGGACACAGAAAAGGGCTACATTTCCATCGAAGGCGGCACGCTAAACATCGTCGCCGGGCTGGACGGCATCCAGGCCGAAACCCGGCTGTGGATCAGCGGCGGCAGCATCACCATCGTCTCCGGCGGCGGCAGCGTCAACGGCAGCACAAAAGCCGATTGGGGCAACTGGGGCCGGCCCGGCGTCGCCACCAGCACCGATTCGACCCCCAGCGCCAAAGGTCTGAAGGCCGGCGTCGATGTCACCATCAGCGGCGGCGCGATCACCATCGACGCTTCCGACGACGCGATCCATTCGAACAACAGCCTGACGATTGGCGGCGGCGAAATTCTCATCGCCTCCGGAGACGACGGCATTCATGCGGACGCGACACTGGTCATCGATGGCGGCAATATCACCATCACCCAATCCTACGAAGGCATCGAGAGTGCGGCCATTACCATCAACGATGGCAACATCCGCATTGTAGCCAGCGACGACGGGATCAATGGCGCCGGCGGCGTCGATGGTTCTTCGGTCGGCGGGCGGCCGGGGCAAAACCCCTTTTGGGAGAGCGGCAACTGCCGTCTCGACATCAACGGCGGGTACATCGCAGTCGATGCAATGGGCGACGGCATCGACATCAATGGGCCAATCGAAATGACCGGCGGCGTGGTCATCGTCAATGGTCCGACGGCCAACAACAACGGCGCGTTGGATTACACCGGCGCGTTTAACATCAGCGGCGGCTTGTTGGTCGCGGTGGGCAGCGCCGGGATGGCCCAGGGACCGAGCGCGTCTTCGACCCAGCATTCGCTGGTTTACAACCTTGCAGCGCAGCCGGCCGGGACGATCATTCGCATCGAAACCCAGGATGGCCGCGACCTGCTCACCTTTGCGCCGACCAAGACCTACCAGTCGGTGGTGTTTTCTTCGCCGGCGCTGCAAGACGGCCTGACTTGCATCATTTTCACCGGCGGCAGTTCGACCGGCAGCGCGACCGACGGTCTGTATTCCGGCGGCGCCTACACGGCCGGCACTCAAGCGACCAGCCTGACCCTTTCGGGCATCGTCACCGGCAGCGGCGGCTTTCCCGGCGGCCCCGGCGGCGGCCGGACGCGCCCCGGCGGCCGCCCTTGATGGCGGCTGCCCGGCGCTGCTTTTCTCTCGCTTGTGCGCGATCTTGCGATGTGGGGGGACAGCACACGCACACGTTATGAATGGAGGAACCATCTATGAAAACAACCCGTGTTCGAAAACTTGTTTACTTGATTGTCTTTATCCTGCTTGCGACAACAGCCTGCCTGCCCACGTGGCCGGGGCAAACCACATCTACAGACAATGTGGATACCGACGAGATCGTCCAGGCCGTTCTGGCCCAGATCGAGCCAAAACTGTCCGAGCGAAGCGACATCGTGCCGGCCAACTATGCGCCGACCGCAGTGCCAGCGAGCGAGGCCGAAGCGCTCGAAGAAACGCTCACCCGCCTCTACCGCCGGGCCAATCCCTCGGTCGTCTATATCATTGTCGATTCCAGTTCGAGCGGCAGCGGGTTTGTGTACGGCGAGGACGGCTATATCGTCACCAACCATCACGTGGTTTCTGCAGGGCGGAGTTACGAGGTGGTTTTTAGCAACGGCGAGCGCCGGCACGCCGAATTGATCGGCAGCGACGCCGACAGCGACCTGGCCGTGCTCAAGGTCGATGCACTGCCCGAAGGCGTGTCCCCGCTGCCGCTGGCCGACGCAGACCAGATCGAGGTGGGCCAACTCGCCGTGGCCATCGGCAACCCGTTTGGCGAGCAGGGCTCGATGTCACTGGGCATCATCAGTGGGCTGGGGCGCAGCCTGCCCTCCCAGCGCTCGACGGCGGGCGGCAGCACCTATTCACTGCCGCAGGTGATCCAGACCGACGCGCCGATCAATCCGGGCAACTCGGGTGGGCCGCTGCTCAACCTGGCCGGTGAGGTGATTGGCATCAACGCGGCGATTGCCAGCACCACCGGCACCAATTCCGGCGTCGGCTTTGCCATCCCGGTGGCCGCAGTCAAGCGCATCGTGCCCGCCCTGATCGAGAATGGCAAATACACCTATCCTTACATTGGGGCCAGCTTTGACAGCGAAATTTCGCTGGACGAGCAGGATGTGTATGGGGTCGAACAAACGCGGGGCGCGTACGTGGTCAACATCATGCCGAACGGCCCGGCCGCGCAAGCGGGCCTCGTCGCCGCCAACCCGCAAACCGGTCACGGCGGCGACCTGATCGTCGACATTGATGGGCAGGCCATCAACAACTTTGCCGACCTGAACGCCTATCTCGTCTTCCACACCGAGGTGGGGCAGACCATTGTCATAGCTGTCCTACGCGATAAAGAGCGCGTCCAGTTGTCTTTGGTTCTCGGTGCACGGCCTCGATAGCAGTACTGAACCCCTCGATAGAAAACCGTATGGGTGCGTTTTATTCGAGTTAGAGGCGTGCCGCACGCCCACGTGCGGCACTTTTAGACACATATTTGAAAAAGGTTGCTCCGGCGTAACTGCTCAGCCTGCGCTGGTCGAGTAGGCCTCACCGCATTTGTGAGGCCGTA
>CAYRXM010000072.1:0-22850 GCA_964428175.1 uncultured Anaerolineae bacterium | reverse complement strand
ATCGACCATCGCGTCGATGACACACTGTGGCACCTGCGTGCCGCCGGGGTTGTCGAGAAAGACGATCGGATGCCCCCCGACCGTCTGTGCTAGCGCGGGGAACAGCGCACGAAGGGATTGGACATCGAGTAAATCGGACATGGTGATTTCCTTTGCTTTGGGGGATAGGTCAGATCGGCGATTGTACCCCAAACCGGAGTGGCACGCAAAATTGAACGTCAGTTGGAGAAAGACATGCCTTGGTATACAATAAGGACATTTTCATCCCGGTATTGACAAGGACATATAATGAACATCAAGGAAAATTTTCAATCAGCTGTATATTGGTACATCGTCAACGTCGAAGGCGCGATCCTCCAGGATGGCAAATACCTGACCATCATTCGCGGCCTGGAAGAAACGCACGCGCCCGGCATACTGGCTTTGCCCGGCGGCAAGGTCGAAAATGCAGGCAATTCGGAGCGTGCGCTCGAAGAAACGCTCCACCGCGAAATCGCCGAAGAGGTGGGCATTCAGGTTTGGGATGGCATGGCCTACGTCGAAAGCAGCGCCTTTATCGCCGACGACGGCGATCCGGTGATCGACATTGTGTTTCTGTGCCGCTATCAATCCGGCACACCGCACACGGCATCGCCCGCCGAGGTCGCCGATGTCCGGTGGATGACGTTGCAGCAAATCCTCGCCCACCCCAAAACGTCGCCCTGGACGCGCCGCAGTGTCGAGGCAGCGGAGCGAAAACGGATCGAGCTGGGCTGGTGACCCCCGGCCCGGGCTTTAGGGCCGAAACGATTTGAACACGATCGGCAGGAACACCCGCGCGCGGTATACAAACACCTGTGTGCTCGCGTTCAGCGTCTGCGGGCCGGAAAAAGTGGCCGTGTTGGTCGCCAGGCCGGGCGTCGTTCCTTCGGCGGAGATGGTCAACGTGATCACCTCGTTCGCCGCCACCGACACCGTCCAGTTCACCTGCTGCCCGCTCACCGACGGGGTTGGACTCTTGCTGCCCACCGCGCCGAGCACCGTCGTCGCCGACGGCACCAGGTCGCTCAAGGTGACGGTGTGTGCGTCCGGCCCAGCCATATAGACCAGCACATAGTTGAACGGCTCGCCCTCGCCCACCTGGGCCTGGCTGGCCGTCTTGCTCACTCTCAACTGGGCGGCGATGGCCGCACGCGTGGCGTATACGTCGGTGGGTACGCGGCTGAACAGCGTGCGCGAGCTGATGAACGTCTGGGCCAGCGCGTCGGCCTGATTTGCTACGCCGATCTGCGGGTCGCCCTCGTTCAACAGCCACAGGTATTCGTAATCCTCCATCCCCTCGCGCAGCAGCTCCCAGCGGATCGATGGCACCAGGCGGTTGCTCTGCGGATCGCTGGCGTTGTAGGCGATGGTGTCGTCCTTGGGCGGGTAAAACATGAACCCGTCGCCGTTGCCGTCGTTGATCCAGGGCTGCGTCCAGGGATTGAGGTCCCAGTCGGTGGTCGAATAGTAAACCAGCCCGCCCACCCGCTCCAGCCAGGCCAGCCAGGGGGTGATGCGCGCCTCGATGCCGGGCCGGTCGATCACCGTGGGGTTGGGCAGCGGCGGGCGGTCGCCGTACAAAAAGTACCACCACACGTCTTCATTGTGGTTCACCTGGCGGTCGTGGGAACGCTCGACCTCATAGCAGCTGATCGTCGGCATCCAGATGTCGATTTTGGCGCCGGGATAGAGCGGGTTGTTATAGATTCGCGTCTCGACCTGCTCGCTGACCAGGATGCGCACGTTGGGTGCGTGTTTCTTGGTTTCCTGCGCCAGGTAGGCGACGATGTCATAGTCGCTAAAGGTCTGCGGCTCGTTGACGATGTGATAATAGCCCTTGGCCGCGTAATCGGGGTTGCCCCCCAGGTAATTGCTCACCGCGCTCCAGTATTGGAACCATTTGGTGTTGTAGGCGGGATTTCCCGGCGGATCGGCACCCCGGCTCTGGCTGCAAAACGAGGAGGGCCGGCTGTCCGGCGGCCAGTTGCTGCTCGGCCCTTTGATCAAAAACGAAGGAAAGCCGGTGTCGTTGTCCAGTTCGTCGCCGCGCAAGTACTTTTGAGCCGTGCTTGCAAAATACCAGACATTTCCACCATGATCGACATCCAGCACGCCGGTGTCGCAGTTATAGTCGAAATTCAACCCGGCCGGCCAGCCGACGCCCTTGGGGGTCAGGCGGTGGTCGGCGAAATCCTCGTACAGCGCGTCGACCAGCGTCCAGTAGCCGCTCTGCACGCCGCCGTTCACCCCCTTGTACACCTCAACGACATCACTCCAATCCAAACCCCACTCGCCGACCAGGTGAATCTCGTCCGGCAGGGTGAAATTCCACACCTCCAGCTCGACCGGGATCAACGCCGCGCCGACCGACACCGTCGCCGCGTAGACGCCGGGCGCGGCATCGCGCGGCACCTGGACGGTGAACCACAACGGCTGGTTTTGGTTGGCCGGAAAGGCCACGCTGCCGCCCAGGGCGATGGGATACAGCGGATCGGGCCAGTCGCCCAGGCGGCCCCAGGCGTCGCTGAGTTTGGTGATGGGCACGTAATCAACGCGGTGCAGGGTCACGTTGGCCGCCGGGATCACGTCGCTGCCTTTGCTGAAATCGGAAATGTTGACGGCCAGATTCTGCGCCGTTGTGCTGCGCACCACCAACTGGAAAGGCTCGAACTCGTTTCGCGCCGCCTGGATGCGCAGCGGTTTGGTCGCCACCGGCGCCGCCTGCGTCTTGAGCACCTTTTGCGTCGCCGGCGCGGCCCACACGGAGAGGCCATTTGTGATCGCCCCGCTGATTTTGTGATAGTAGCCGCCCGCTTCCGGGACACCTATGCTGCTGGCCGGCGTTCCCGCGCCCAGCGCCGTCAACGACGGCTGCGGGTGCCCCTCGTGCTCAAGTACGTCGAAATAGATGTAATATTGGGTCGTGCCAGCGGCGGCTTGCCATTTGATCGTTCCACTGTCCTGATCGACCAGGCGCAGGTTGTCGAACCACAGGGTGAGCCGGTCGCCGTCGTCCCACAGGCCGCTGTTGCCGTTGACGGTGTCGTTGTCGCGGGTGTGAAACTCCATGCGCGTGATGTTGGTCAGATTGGGCGTGGTGCAGGTGTGCAGCGGCTTGAGCGAGACGCTGGCATAGTTCCATCGATCCAACGCCAGCGACGGCCCGCCCTGGGTAATATTGCTGCTGGGGCAGCCGGTGGTGTCGTACAGCTTGAACCAGTACAGGTCGGGCGCTTGATCGAGCGCGCTGGCATTGACTTGCGGCCATACGTCATAGATGAACGTTTCGTAGGCGTGCCAGTCGACCAGCGGGTTGCCGCTGGCAATACGGAATTCGACGCCGGGATAGCCATAGCCGCCGGGCAAGTTTTCTACGATGGCCTTGAGCGACCCGCTGCCCTGCGAAAAGCGGGTTTTGTCGGCCACTGCCGTTCCGTCGTTGACCGTCCAGTACACGCCGGAACTGCTCCAGCCGATTTTGGGGTTCTCGGCGTCTTCGAGCATCACACTGTAACTCTCGGCATAGGGCACCGGCGCGCCGGGATTCGTGCCGCTGTAAGGCACCACGCGCAGCGAGCGCACGTCGAGCAGTGCGGCATTCAAGCCCAGCGCGGCAAACTGCGTCGTAAAATTGATCGACACCTGGGCCACGCCGCTGCTGCCAGACACCGTGATCGGGATGCGGTACGGCCAGGCGTCGTCCCACCATAGATCGTCTTCATCGGCCCGGCTGGGCGGCGTCGAGAGCGATCCCAGCACCAGCGCGCACAACAAAAGGCCACACAGCAAACCGCGAGTCTTGTTCATTGTCATCCTCCATGGTTGAGCATGCTGATTTTTTCTATTTAGCAAAAACCAGGGCCATACAACAATCTCAATATTCGTACTCGCTGCCGCCGATAAACTCGCGCATCAGCGAAGTGGGTGGGATCGCCGAGTCGTCGCCAGCCGGTGTAATCGCCTGTAACAGTTCGTAGACGCGCGCGGCGCGACTGTAGGCGTCTTGCCGCTGGGGCTGATCTCGGTAATCGACCACCCACTGGGCAAAGTGATCGAACAGGCGCGGTTTCATCAAGGCCAATTCGTAGGGCATCGCGCTGTTGACGATATAGTCGGCCGAGTTGATGTGCGGGATGATGTGCCGCATCTCGCTGCTGCGCACGTAATGCCAGTGCTCCAAGGTCCGGCGCGGATCGTAGGAGCGAAACTGGGCGTCACGCACCATGCGCCGCATCAGGCGCAGGTCGGTCCAGCGGATAAAGCGCCCGTCCGGCCCTTTCATTTGCAGCAGGGTCTCGATGTACAGCTTGAATTTTTGCTCGTCAGAGATCGAGCGGGTCATATCGGCGTACATGCCGTGCAGGCTGTCAATCAGGATGATGTCGTTCGCGCCGATGCGCATCGGGGTGACGTTGTCCTGGCGTTTGCCGCTCTTGAAATCATAGAATGGGACAAGCACCTCGTCGCCGGCGACCAGCCGGGCCAGGTGGTCGTTGATCATCTCCAGGTTGAGCGCCTGGGGGGTCTCAAAATCATAGTCGCCGAACTCGTCTTTGGGGTGCAGTTCCAGGTCGTGAAAATAGTTGTCGATGTTGAGCGCGACCAGGTTGAGGCCCAACGCGCGCAGGTGATGCTCGATTTTGATCGTGGTCGTCGTTTTTCCGGAGGAGGAGGGGCCGGAGATGATCACCAGTTTGAGTTTTTCGCAGCAGTCTTGCATGGTCTGCACGGCGGCGCGGATGTCTTCTTCGTATAGGCTTTCGGACTCGCGCACAATGTCGGCGAATTCGCCGCGCGCCAGGCGGGCATTGAGGCGATCAACGGTGTTCAGGTCGTGGTCGACCGCCCAGGTGAGCGTTTCCCACAGCTTGCGGTAGGGGATGTTGGACGAGTCGCGGTCGCGGCCGGCAGTCTTGTGCCGCCGCCGCGCCGAGCGCTCCTCGCGGTAGAGGATGTAGGCCTTGGCCGTGCGGGCGTGCCCGTTTTCGATGAGCACCTTTTCGACAATGTCCTGAACGTCTTCCACCGTCGGCGGCACGTCGGCGGGCCAGGTACGTTCCAGGACATCGACCACCTGATCGGTCAGCCCTTCGGCGATGGCGCGATCGCGCCCGCCTACGGCCACCGCCGCGCGATAGATGGCGTTGGTGATGCGATCCTTGTTGAATGGCACCACTTTGCCGGTGCGCTTGACGATGGATTGACACGGACGTCGTTCAATTTGAGACATAATGCACCTCCTTGTGCGCTGATCGCCGACTGCCGACCGCTGACCGTCGTCGGCGGTCGATTATTTCATAAACCGGCCATTGTCGCGGGCCGTGTATTTTTGCATCACTTGGGTAAAACTTGCTTGCAGATCGACGCCGTGCAGGTTGGCCAGGCAAATCGCGGCATAGATCAGGTCGCACAGTTCCAGGCCCAGGTCTTGCTCCGGCTCGGCGGCTTTTTTGGGTTTTTCGCCGCTGAGGTGATTGATCAGCCGGGCGATCTCGCCGGTTTCTTCGGCCAATTGGGCGACGATGGCCAGCGACGACCAGTAGCCGCCCTGGCCCTGCACCCACTCGTCGACGAGCTGCTGGATTTGGCGCAAGGTGAGGTTGGTTGATGGGGTGGACATATGGGTGCTCTCGCTAAATATCTTTGACTTAAGTCAATATCCTAATTTCGCAAGTTACGCACAAGTCGCATTATAGACATCAAACTGTCGTATTACGCTTCTTAATCTATATCAGGATATTCTTTTACTGTTCCATTAAACCGCTTTTGCTCTGTAAGCAAACCTAAATCAGCCTGCAACTTCCGTGCTTCGTTTTCTAATTCCGGTGGCCAATATCTTGCATCTAGGTATAAGGCATCTTCTGATCTATAAGAGCTTGTACCCGTATCTGTGGCAATTCCTACAACATCCAAAGCATCTGGGAATTCTAGCTTAACCACCATACAATACGCTTCAAGCAATTTGATTCTTACCTCACGATATTCCTCTTCACTTGAACTCAAATGTGAAGATAATAACAAAAATACGTAGTAAGGATCACCTTCCTTCGAAGGCAGAACAACTCGGCTTGCCTTGGACGTAACAGGTGTACTCTCTATGAACTCTAATAGCAATGCCGCTAGCATCCGTCTTCTGGTACGTGGTTCACGCGCAAGAAGTCGTATAGTTTTTTCGGAATTCTTAACCCCTGGCTCAGAAGTATGGTATTGTGTATCATTAAGAATATGGGTACTAAAAGCTTCTATCAGAGCATCCCACGCATAACTGATTTGATTTGCTTGTAATTGTGCCAATCTTTGTGGATTTTGTTTAAAATCTTCCCAATGAGATTCATCAATCATTATAAAATCTATGTCAGTAGGTATGTCAGTAGGAACGATGAAATCATGTTCATCATTCTCATCAAGTCCCACCAAATAAAATGCCAGAAGATCTTCTTCACCAGTTGCGGATACTATGGGACCTTTTTCAATAAACCTTTCTTTTTTGGACAAATACATTACAAAGTCTGTGATTGTATCAATAGTACCCAATACGATGTCTAGCGTTGTATCATCAAAAACATGCACATAGCCTTTTTGGGGATTTAACTGACCGACTGTAAAAGGTTGACCTCCGTCATCAACACGTGCAAGGTGTTTCTGCCCTATCAACTCAGAGTCGATCATGAGGCTTCCACTACCACCAAATTCCTCTCTACATCTTTCGGCAACACCATGAGCGACAACAATTCTGTGAAAAATTGCGACATCTGGACCAGGAATATCATAGGGAAATTTCTGAGTACATGCACGATCTAAGAAAATACGATCTGGATGAGTCTTGATCCACCTCTCGGCTCCCCAGACTTGCTGTGCAGACTTCCAAACAGTTTTACGGAACCACCTAATCCAATCCGTTTCTGTGTTGCCGCCTTTGGGAAATTCACAGTATTTGTCAGAAAAAATCAATACATGCCGTTCAAAAATAACAAGGAAATCACAAATCTCCTTGCCATTTCCCTGATCTCTGTAAACACCGGAGTAACTCCATAAAGAGAGGAAGGAACGTTTGCCTAATCTGTTTAGATAACGTTCAGATGGAGTTAATCCCTCACCTTGATAAACATACGCTTTATTTTGATCCATGAAAATTTATTGGCAATGTTAGCAAATCACCAAGGTTGATCGTCATTCTACAATATGTTATTGCATAACCTGATTATATCATGCCCCGTCCGAGATTTCAACGCACATTCATCTGTAATGCCGCAGATCGACGTGCTCGACCTCTTTCAGCACCCGTTCGTACACCTCATAATGCTCACCCTCGGCCTCGTCGGGATCGACGTACTTGAGCCACATGGCCTGGTCGGGGTTGTCGCCGGACAGCACACGCCGGCTGCCGCGCAGCTCGCTCGATTGGTCGTGCCAGCGCACCTGGCCCTGTTGAAGCAAAATGTATTCGCCGCTATAGCGGTCAAATTCGCGCCGGTGGTCGCGGTAGTACAGCGCCTGTTCGGCGGTGGTGCGCCGCCAGCCGATCACCCGCTCGATCGGGTCGATCAGATCGGCGTGGAACGCGGCCAGCGGAGCCTGTACCTCGGATTGAAAGTCGATCTGCTCCAGGTCGACCGTGCCGAACCCGCCCTCGGCGGCGACCAGCAGCGCGTTGCGGTCGCGGTGAAAGGGCGGCGTCAGCCAGTCGACGGCCGGATCGTGGCCCATCAGGTGCGCGCCGCAGGCGTCGGTGGCGATCACGTGGTCGCCGGCGATCAGCACATTGCCGATGCTGGTCTGCCCGCCCTGCCACTCGCGCCCGGCCTGGCAGACCAGCCCGTCGAGGATGTTGAGCGTCGGGTTGATGATCCGCCCCAGGTCGGCGAGCATGTAGGGCATGCGCACGTAATGGTGAAAATACTGCCGCGACCGCCCGTGCGGCTCGGTCGGCGTCAGGCCGAACAGGTTCTTGAGGCACAGCGTGATGCCCATAAAGGCGTGGTTTTTCAATTTTTGCACCGAGATAAAACCGTCGGCGTCGACCACCCGCTGCGGCAAAAGGTATTGGCGGAACATCTGCCCGCCGCCGGGCACGGCGTAGACCTGGTGCGGCGGCTGGTCGCCATCGACAAACTCGACCCCGAACTCGCGCAGCAGCGGCAGCAGCGGCATCGTCGGCGAGGGATCAGCGCCGGCAAAAGCGCGGTGAAACACGCTGATCTCGGCGCAAAACAGTTCCGCACTGGTCTCTTCGCGCAGCAGGCGCAGCGTCGCCCGCGCCACCTGCTCGCTGACCAACTGCTGCAAGTGGCCCTCGTGGTAAACCAGCTCGTTCGGCGGCCAGGCCTGGTTGAACTTGATGCCGATCCGTCTGGCTTGTTTGAGCCTGGCCCAGGCAGCCTTCAAGGGCATTGTCGCTCGTCGTAGAGATTGATAGATTTCTTCATCGCTGGCTCGATAATCGCAGCGCACGGCGCGAACCTGATAGTCGGACATTGATCCGTTCACTCCATTCAAAAGAAATGCATGCAGCCTGCCGGGACAGTGTGCTATAAGCGCGATTATAGCATTGCGCTGGTGTGAAATCAAGCTCTCTTTGACAAATCCTCGATTCTCAAGTATAAAAAGCTCTGACTTGTCAGAAAGGATAATCCAGTGATCCAATTGCTCGTCGCCACCACCAACCGGGGCAAACAACACGAGTTCCGTGATTTGCTCGCCGATTGGCCGGTGCAGATCGTGTTCCCACAAGACGCCGGCATCGACATCGACGTGGCTGAAACGGGGCGCTCGTTTGCCGAGATCGCCGCCCAAAAGGCTGTCATCTATGCTCGGGCTGGCCAAATGCTTGCCCTGGCCGACGATTCGGGCCTGGAGGTCGACGCGCTGGACGGCGCACCCGGCATCTATACTGCACGATATGCCGGGCCCGGGGCCAGCGACCGTGATCGCTACCAAAAGCTGCTCGCCGCACTGCAAGGTGTCCCGTGGGAAAAGCGCGCGGCGCGCTTTCGCGCGGCCATCGCCCTGGCCCAGCCCGGCGGCGATGTGCGGGTCGCCGAAGGCGTCTGCGCAGGCGTGATCGCATTTGAGCCGCAAGGCGAAAACGGCTTTGGCTACGATCCCGTCTTTTATCTGCCCGAGTACGGCTGCACGCTGGCCCAACTCGGCGACACGATCAAAAACCAGATCAGTCACCGCGCCCGCGCTGTACAGGCCGCACGGACACTGCTCGACGACTTGTCGCCTTGCGCGACGGACAGGCCTAAACACCAGCGATGAAAAACAGATTCAGCATACTGCCTGAGAAAACCATCCGGATCGTGCTGTTTATCTGTCTGCTGGCCGGTGCGCTGGCGGGCGCAGCAGGCTGCCGGCCCACGACGGCCACGCCCACCCGGGCCGCCACAGCGACACCCCAGCAGACGCTCACCCCCACCATCCAGGCCACCCTGACCCCCTCGACGCAGCCCGTGTTCCGCACCTTTGCTTTGGGCCAGGTGCTGCCCGATATGCGCGTGCCGGCCCAGCGCGGCGCGGGCGGCGAAGGCGGCTGGTACGTGATCATTGGCAGCCAGGAAGGCTGGGCGCAGTTTTTGTCTCAAATGGGCCAACCGGCGTTCATCTGGCAGTCGGTAGACTGGGAGCAAGAAATCCTGGTCGGCGCGCTGCTTGGGCTGCGCCAGGGCCAGCAGCAGATCGAAATCGTTGATGTCGTCTCCAGCGGCGTCGGCGTTCAGTTTGTGGTCGAAACGGCGGCCCCAGCGGAAGAACAGCCCGCCGCCGGCTGGACCACCTATCCCTTTCACCTGATCGGCGTGCCGCGTATCGAACTGCCGCTCGGGCCGGCGACCTTTCGTTTTGCCACCCCCGACAGCAGTGAACTGGGCAGCCAGATCGCCGACGCGAGCGACATCGACATTGTCTGGCTGAACGGCGCGCCAGCCGTCTTTCCCACGCCGCCCCCGGCGGGCGCTACGCCGACCCCGCCGCCCGAACCAACGCCGACGCCGGTGCCCAATACCCAGGTGCGCTGCATCATCCTCGACGTGCAGCCGGAAGGGCGGGCCATCCACGTCGTGGCAGAAACGGGCGCGTGGCAAGTCGTCGACCTGATGGAAGGCACCTCGATCTTGCTGCAAGACGGGCAGCCGACCACGCTGGGCCAGCTCCTGCCGGGGATGACCATCGGCGTGCTCGGCTATCCCGGCGAAGAGCAGAACATCCGCGCCGCCCACATCGACGTGCTCAAGCCGCCCGCCGGGGGGACTGTCTTTGCCGTCGTTCCCACACGCAGCGCCGCCCCGTCGACTATTTATAGCGGCTACGACCTGCCGCTGTCGCTCGACACCATCCAGTCGCCGGACGCACTGGCCTCGACGTTCAGCATCAGCCAGACCGAGGCGCTGACGCGCAGCGGGTTCGTCATCCGGCCGGCCGGCTATCAGAATTTTACCGATCTGTACACCGATGCCCGGTTCACCGACTATCCACTGTTCATTTCTTCGGATTCGGCGCTGCACGTCACACAGATACTCTTTGAACACACCCGCCGCGCAGTCGAGCAGACCCACCTCGGGCCGGAACTGGAACGGCTGGACCGCGCGATGTTTGAACTGTCCTGGACGCAATATCTGGCCGTCGCCCCACTCAAGTCGGTTGACGCGCAAACCGTCGCCGATGCCGCGCTGCAAAACGCCGCCTATTTCGCCGTTGCCCTTGCCTTGCTCGACGACGAATTCTCGCCCCCGGAGATCCTTTCTTCCACGGTCGGCGCCGAACTGGCGCTGATCCGCGCGGCAGAGGGCAGCGCCATCTCGCCCTTGTTTGAAGGCGTTCAGCTCGCCACGCCGATCACCGACTCGGAAAAACTGCACATCGACTATGCTCGCTTTGCACCCCATATGGCTACAACGCGCTATGCCCAGGCCTTCACCTGGCACGAGCAAACCGACTGGCAGCTGGCCCGGCCCCAAGAAGCGCTGTCAATCGCCTTGCTCGTCCACACGCTCAACCAGAACAACGTGCCGCACATGTTGTGGGCGCGCATTTTCTCCGCGCGCCAGTTTTTCAACGGCCTGTCTCACACCCTGACCCCTGGTGACCTGCTTGAGACGTATCGACAGATCTGGGGCGCGGCCCCCAATTTGACCGATCTGGCCGATCCGCTCAAACTCGCGGCATTCGCCAGCGCCGGCGAAACGCTTGCACCAGCCCCGGCTGCGTTGGCCTGGCTCGGCCAGCCGCTCGACGCAGGCGGCGCGATCATGGCCAGCTCGATACAGAGCGAGGAAATGACGACGACCCTGGCCCTGTCGGCGGTTCACCTGGGGGCGGCGCTCAACGGGCCAGAAGCGTACAGTGTGGTCGCCGAACTGGGGAACAGCAGCTATATTACCACCCTGGATCGCATCAACAGCGAATTAAACGTCCTTGCCCCGGAAGCCTGGACGCTGACCGGCGGCTGGATTCGGCTGGGCATCTATCGCACCATGATTCAGGACAAAACGACCGCCTATCCCCAATGGATGCGCAGCCGCGGCTGGCGGCGCAAAGACCTGCAAACGGCGCTCGCCCACTGGGTCGACAGCCAACGCGCGGCCCCGCCAGTTGCAGCACCCCGGCCAGAGATGACCGCCACATCGACCGCTCTCTGGGGCTATGTCGAACCGCAGCCACAGGTCTACAACCAGCTTGCTGCCTGGATGCAAATGCTGATCGACGGGCTGGACAGCCGCTTGATGCTCCCTGGAGCCGAAAAATCCATGCTGGTCGAATGGCAAAGCTGGCTGGCGCTCCTGCAAGACGTCGCCCGGCGCGAACTGACCGGCCAGACGCTCACCGATCTCGAATTCCAGCGGCTGGCCGGCTATGGCGCGGCGATCTCGAAACTGACCACGCCGACGCTGCAAGACCTGCCGCTCGACGCGCCGGCCGACCTGGGTTACGACTTGAGCGCGCATACCATCTTGACTCAGGATCGAGACACGGCCAAGATCGCCGCCATTGGCCGTGTCGACGAAATTTTTGTCGTCGTCGAGCGTGCTCAGCAGCGCTTCCTGACTCGGGGCGGTGTGTACAGTTTCTACGAGTTCGAATGGCCCCTGGAGGCCCTTCTCGAAGGGGAGGCGCTGTCCGAGAGGGAGGCCCTGCCCCGCCCGGAATGGTTGGGTGAGATCGTTTTACCATAAAAAGGAGACGCACATGAAAGCTGTCGTGCAGCGCGTTGCCAGAGCATCCGTCACCGTCGATGGGCAGATTGTCGGCCAGATCGGGCGTGGGCTGATGATCCTGCTCGGCGTCACCCACGGCGACAGCGAGGCCCAGGCCGAGTGGCTGGCTCAAAAAGTTGCCCGGCTGCGCATTTTCGAGGATGCCGAGGGCAAAATGAACCTTTCGCTGCTCGACGTCGGCGGCGGCGCGCTGGTGGTTTCTCAATTCACCCTCTATGGCGACTGCCGCAAAGGCAACCGGCCCAGTTTCACCGACGCCGCACAGCCAGAGATCGCCGACGTGCTGTATCTGCAATTTGTCGACCAGCTCGCCCGTACCGGCGTCGCGCCGGTACAGACCGGCGTTTTTGGCGCGCACATGCAGGTAGAGATTCACAACGACGGGCCGGTCACACTGATTTTAGAACGATAATCCATGTTGGAGGACGTATAATGGCTTTGCTGAAAAAAGGCTAATGATACGCCAAAGTGCCTGTTTGGTCACTGCTCTTGTGTCTATTAAGCGCGATAAGCAAAGCTCCAAGACGTTTGAAGTTCTGATCGTTTTGACCTGTTTGTCGTAATCGACCTCTTTTCAGGAGACTCGTATAATGAACGCAAAAAACATTCGCATGATTTCCCTGGTGATGGTGATGATGGCCGTCACCGCCACACTGACCCTGGTTGTTCAGGTGCCCGTTCCAAGAACTAACGGCTATATCCACCTCGGCGACCTGGCCGCCAATTTCGCCGCCCTGGCCTTTGGCCCGTGGCTGGGCGCGTTGATCGCCGGCGGCGGCATGGCCTTGGCCGACCTGCGCGCATTTGCCATCTATGCCCCTGGCACGCTGGTCATCCACGGCTTGCAAGCGGTCGTCGTCGGCTATCTGGGCCGCCGGGCCAAACCGTGGCTGATGTTTGTCGCCGCCCTGGCCGGCGGTGCGGTCGTCGTGGTTGGCTATTTTGTGTATCAGTGGCTTGTTTTGCAAATGGGCGTCGCCGCGGCGGCCAGCGAAATCCCCTGGAATATCATCCAGGTCTTGAGTGGATTGGTCGGCGTGCCGGTGTACATGCTGGTCGCTCAAGCCTATCCGCCGATCAAGCGCTGGGCGGAAAAGGGCTAAATCCATCTTGCCTGTCGTCGGAGTATCAACATGTCAGACAATTCGATTGTTCTCCCAGATATGCCGGCCGTCGCAGGACTGCACTTTCGTTCCGTTCGCGGCGAGCAAGACGCGGACGCGCTGTATGCCGTCCACGCCGGGCGCGTCGCTCGCGACGCGGTCGATCCTTTGTCCACCTTTGAAGACCTGCCGAGCCGCGACGGGTTGCGCAGATTGCTGTCTGAAAGCGTAGCGGAGGGCCAGCAATATCAGTGGCTTGTCGCCCAGGTCGCCGATCACGTCGTCGGCTACAGCCAGATCGAATACTGGTCCGAAGACGACGGCACGTGGGTGTACCTGATCATGGGCTGGGTCTTGCCGGAATGGCGCGGGCAGGGCATCGGCACGGCGATGCTTCACTGGTGCGAGGGTACGGCGCGGCAGCTGGCGGGCGCACAGCACCCGAACGAAAAGTTCGAATTTGCGGCCAACGCCAGCAGCACCGAGCAGGATACCACCGCGCTTTTGCTGCACGAAGGCTACTGTGCTGGCTACACCGTGCTGGAGATGGGCCTGGATATTTCCGCGCCGCTACCCGTGCATTCACTTCCAGAAGGAATCGACATACGCCCCGTGCTGCCCGAGCACTATCCGCTCATTGCGGCCAGCGTCGGCCAGGCTTACCAAAACGAATACGACGACAACCGGTTTCAAGAGACATTTGACCCGGCAGATTATGTCACCACGCTAAGTGCCCCCAGGCACGATCCAATACTCTGGCAGGTCGCCTGGGACGGAGATCAAATTGTGGGCCAGGTCTTGTCGGAGATTGAAAACGACCAGGCTGAAGTGTTTGAGGTCAGCGTCCGCCCCGCCTGGCGCCGACGGAAACTGGGGCGTGCGTTGTTGTCGCGCGCCCTGCACGGCCTGCGCGAACGCGGCGTACAGGTGATCAGGCTGCACACCGTGGCCGAATTCCGCACGCGCGCCAGCGACCTGTATCGTAGCGTGGGGTTTCGCGTGCTCAAAGAGTTCCCCCGCTATCGCAAATCGCCGGGATAGTGTAACTGCTCACCTTGCCGCAAATTTATACGGTGCGTCACAACTTGGCATCAACCAGACAAAAGACGTTTATATGCCCTCATTGAAAGGAGCCTGCCCGTGTTTCCCCCTATTGCACCGATTACCGAGGAATTACAGCCCGAATTTCACAACCCCGAATGGCTGGAAAAGGCCATCATCTATGAAATCTATCCCCAATCGTTCTATGACACGAACGGCGATGGCATCGGCGACCTGCCGGGCGTGATCGCCAAACTGGATTACGTCCAATCGCTGGGGGCCAACGCCATCTGGCTCAACCCGTGCTTCGAATCGCCCTTTGGCGACGCCGGCTACGACGTGGCCGACTTTTACAAGGTCGCGCCGCGCTATGGCGCCAACGAAGACCTGCGCCGCCTGTTCGAGCAAGCCCGCAAGCGCGGCATCCGCGTGGTGCTCGACCTGGTCGCCGGGCACAGCTCGGTGGAATGCGAGTGGTTCAAGCAGTCGGCCAGACACGAACGCAACCCATACTCGGACTGGTACATCTGGAACAGCAGTCTGTACAATTGGGGGCCATCCGCTCCGCGTCACCACTTTATTTCTGGAATGTCCGAACGGATGGGCGGCTACCTGCCCAATTTCTTCCCCTTTCAACCGGCGCTCAATTACGGCGTCGCCAACCCCGATCCCGACCAGCCCTGGCAGCAGGCGGTGGACGCGCCCGGCCCCCAAGCGGTGCGCGCCGAACTGCGCAAGATCATGAAATTCTGGCTGGACATGGGCGCATCCGGCTTTCGGGTGGATATGGCCGCCTCGCTGGTCAAAGAAGACCCCGGCTCGCGGGCGACGATCCAACTGTGGCGCGAAATCCGCGCCTGGCTCGACCGGGATTACCCGGAAGCGGTGCTGATCTCGGAATGGGGCCGCCCCGACCGGGCGATCAAGGCTGGCTTTCACGTGGATTTTTACCTGGGCTTTGCCGGCGCCGGGCTGACCTCGCTGTTTCGCAAACAATACGGGCGAATGGGCCTGGGTGGCGGGTTCAGCTTTTTTGACCCCGAAGGCCTGGGCAACATCAGAGAGTTCGTCGACGAGTATCAAATGCGCTACGATGCCACGCGCAAGGCGGGCTATATCTGCATGTTCTCCGGCAACCACGATGTCGTGCCGCGCCTGGGCAAAGACCGCGCTTTCCGCGACCTGAAACTGGCCTTTGCCTTCTTGCTGACCATGCCCGGCGTGCCCAAGATTTATTATGGCGACGAAATCGGCATGGTAGGCGTGCCGGGGCTGCCTTCGAAAGAGGGCGGCTACATGCGCACCGAGGTGCGCACACCGATGCAGTGGAGCCACGCGCCAAACGCGGGATTCTCGACCGCCGACGCAGCGCAGCTTTACCTGCCGGTCGAGGCCGAACTGGACGGCCGCACAGTCGCCGACCAGGAAGGGGATGCTGGATCACTCCTGAACGCCATCCGCGCGCTGGCGCAGCTTCGCCTGGCCCATCCGGCACTGGGCAATCGCAGTGAATATCAGGTAGTATATGCCAAACCAGGGCGTTATCCTTTTGCCTTCTTGCGCCGGGGTGGCGACGAGCAAATCGTGGTCGTGATCAACCCTGCCGACCGTCCGGTGCAAGTGAGGCTGCCGGCCGATGCGCTGCCCCCGGCGAAAATGGCGCCGGACACGCTGTGGGGCGTCGAAGGGGGATTGGAACGCACGGCAGAGGGATGGACGATCTCGCTGCCGGGCGTGAGCGCGGGGATTTACCGGATGTCCTGACCCGATCACCAGGTCCGGCAAGGAGGCGACGAATGAACAGCCCATTTCACGGTCCGCTGCGGGCAAATCCTGCCAATGGGCGCTATTTCACCGATGACAGCGGCAAGGCGATCTATCTCACCGGCTCGCACACCTGGGCCAACTTGCAAGACATCGGCCTGTCCGGCGATTCGCCCTTTCCCTGGGCAGAATACCTCGACTTTATGCAGAGCTATGGTCACAATTTCATGCGCCTGTGGATGTTCGAACAGCCGGAACGCGCCTGCTGGACCGATTCATTGATCCTGTTCGACCCGCTGCCCTGGGCGCGTTCTGGCCCTGGCCTGGCCGCCGACGGCAAGCCCAAATTCGATCTGACTGCCTGGAACCAGGGCTACTTTGATCGCCTGCGCCAGCGCGTGATCGAGGCCGGGCAGCGCGGTATTTATTGCGCGGTGATGCTCTTTCAGGGCTGGAGCCTCAGCGTCACCGGCAAAGGCCTCGACCCGTGGCCGGTACATCCCTTTAACGCAGCAAACAACGTCAACGGCGTTGGCGTTCCCTTTGCCGGGTGGGATGACAACCGCAGCCCTTCGCTGCACAGCATGCACAACCCCCAGGTGCTTGAAAACCAGGAAGCCTACGTCCGCCAGGTGATCGACACGGTCAACGACCTGGATAACGTGCTGTACGAGATCATCAACGAAGGCGGCGCGCTGGACTGGCAGCTCCACATGGTCGATTTTGTCCACGCCTGCGAGCGAGCCAAGCCCAAACAGCATCCGGTCGGTATCACCCTGGGTGTCTCGTGGATACGCAACGCACAGATGGCCGCCAGCAGCGTTGACTGGTTTTCGCCCGCGTCGCAGCCCAACTGGTGGTGGCGTTCGGACATGCCGCTGGTCGAGGATTACAAGGAGGATCCGCCGGTCGCCGACGGACGCAAAGTGATAGTGCCGGACACCGATCACCTGTGGGGGCACGGCGGCAACCCCAAATGGGTGTGGAAGTGCTTTTTGCGCGGCCACAACCCGATCTTTATGGACCCCTGGCAAAGTCTTTATCTCGGCAGCACCGAAGAGATCGCCGGCTGGTCGTTTACGGACGGGATCAACAAAGATCAACGCGATTATCCCGACTGGGCGCCGACGCGCCGGGCGATGGGCGACACGCGCCGCTATGCACAAAAAATGAACCTGGGGGCGATGACGCCGCGCCCCGACCTGGCCTCGACGCGCTATTGCCTGGCCAACCCCGGCCAGGAATACCTGGTCTACCTGCCCGATGGCGGCAGCGTGACGCTGGACCTGTGCCAGGCAAGCGGGCATTTTGCCAGCGAGTGGTTTTTGCCTCAGCTCGGGCGTACCCTGCCGGGCAAGAAAATCCTGTCCGGCGGCGACTATGCCGTGACCATCGCGCCTTACACCGGCGATGCGGTGCTGTATCTGAAAAAGGTCGAGTAAGAAACCGGAACTGGCCGGAGAAACGGACACTGATTTTCGCCGATTTACACAGACTAATAAAATTCGCCTTCCAGATACGCGCGCGTCTGGGCCTGCCGGGGATCGAACAAGACCTGTTGGGCCGGCCCGTGTTCGATCAGTTCGCCCATATACATAAACACCACGTAATCGGCCAGCCGGCGGGCCTGCCGCAGCATGTGCGTGACCATGATAATCGTGTACTCGGCCTTGAGTTCCACCAGCCGCTCTTCGATCCGCCGCGCCGAAATGGGGTCCAACGCCGACGTGGCCTCGTCGCACAGCAGCACCTCCGGCTCGACGGCCAGCCCGCGCGCCAGGCACAAGCGCTGCTGCTGGCCTATCGACAAAGCCGACGCCGGCGCGTGCAGGCGATCCGCGACTTCATCCCACAACCCGGCGGCGCGCAGCTCTTTTTCGACCCGCGCATCCAACGCGCGACGGTCCGGCCGGCTGTGCAAGCGCGGGCCAAAAGCCACATTGTCATAGATCGACATGGGCAGCACAAAAGGGCGCTGCGCCAGCAGCCCGATCTGCCGCCGCAGATCGGTCACGTCGATCTGCGGGCCATAAATGTTTTGGCCGCGAAAGCGCACCTGCCCGCGCACGCGCGTCCCCTCGGACAATTCGATCAGCCGGCTCATGGAACGCAGCAGTGTCGTCTTGCCGCAGCCAGACGGCCCGATGATCGCCGTGATCTGCCGCGCCGGAATGTCGACCGTAATGTCGCGGATGGCCGGCAGCGCGCCGTAATCCACGCCCAGATTTTCGATCTGTATCACTGCTTCAGACATTCATCTGCTCCCTCGTTTATCGAATCACCCGGCTGCTCATTCGCCGCGTCAGCAGGCGCGTACACAGGCTGATCAGCAAGACGATGGCCATCAACACCAGTGCGGCGGCATAGGCGCGTTCCTGCACCTGGGGAATGGGCGTGCCCAGTTGAAAAAAGACCGCCAGCGGCAGCGAAGCGGCCGGCCGCAGCAGCCCCGCCGGCAGGCGGTCGGTATAGCCGGCGGTAAACAGCACTATCGCCGCATCGCCGATGCCCCGTCCAAAGGCCAGCAGCACCGCCGTGAGCAGCCCCGGCGCGGCCTGTCGCGCCAGCACCTTGAACGCCGCCTCCAGCCGCGTCGCGCCCAGGGCAAAAGCGGCCTCCTCCAGTTCAAACGGTGTCATGGTCAATACCTCGTCCATAGTCCGCACCATGATCGGCAGTTCCAGCAAGGCCAGGGTGATGATCCCCCCCAGCAGCGACGCGCGCAGTCCCAGCCACAGCAGCAGCGTAAAGCCAAAAGCGCCATAGACGATGGATGGAATGCCCCACAGTACGTCCATAGCCAGGCGCACCCAGTGGCGCAATCGCCGAGGGGCGAAACTGCGCAGGTACAGCGCCACCCCCAGCCCGACCAGGAGGCTCAGCAGCGTGGCCCCGCCGGCCAGGGCCAGCGAACCGAGTATGGCATTGAGGATGCCGCCCTCTTTGCCCAGATAATAACCTCCCTTGGGCGTCTGGATGAGCATGTTCAGGTTCAGCGCCGGCAGCCCCTTGACCAACACCGTCGCCACGATCAGGCACAGACTGCCGACCACGACCACCAGCGAGGCCATCATCAGCCCGACCATAATCCGTTCTTCCAGGCGTTTGTTCATCAACCGCTCCTCCTGATGGCCCGCAGCAGCGCCACCCGCGCGATCAGGGTAAAGACCAGGATGATGGACAGCAAGATCAGCGCGGCGGTCAGCAGGGCAGAATCGTACAGCGGGATGGACATCATTTCCCCGTAATTGTTGGCGATCAGCGCCGGCAGCGGGTAAGCCGCGTCGAAAAGGGAGCGCGGCATCTGGGGCACATTGCCAACCACCATCATAACGGCCATCGTTTCGCCAAACGCGCGCGAAAAGCCGAGCACGACGGCGGCAATAATCCCCGGCAGCGCGCGGCGCAGCACCACACTTTTGACCGTTTGCCAGTGCGTCGCGCCCAGCGCCAGCGCGGCCTGGCGCAGCCCGTCGGGCACGGCGCGAATCACTTCTTCGGCCACGGCAATGATCACCGGCAAAACCATCACCGCCAGCACGATGCCGCCGGACAGCAGGCCATAGCCGGTCGGGTTGGTGAGGTGCGCCGCCGGATCGATGCGCTGCCAGGCGGCGTTGGCCAGCGGGGTGAGCGTGTCGCGGACAAAGGGCACCACCATCTGCACCCCCCACAGCCCGTACACCACCGACGGGATGCCGGCCAGCAGATCGATCAGTGGGTTGATCATGCGGTACAGGCGGCGCGGGGCATACTCGGCCAGGTAAATGGCGCACAACAGGGAGGGCGGCACGGCCAGCGCCATCGCCAGCAAGGTCACCGCAAACGATCCGGCGATGAACGGCCAAAAGCCAAAGTGGCCGTGCAGTGGGTGCCAGTCTGTCCCGGTCAGCAGATCGATCAGTGGATGCGTGCTCCACAGCGGCCAGGAACGGATGACCAGGGCGGCGGCAATGATCGCCACCAGCCCGACTGCCAGCCAGGTGATCAGGCCCATCCCCCCGCCGGCCAGGCGATCCAGCCGCCGCCGCGAACGGGCACGGCAGTGGAGGGTCTGGTCATCAGGCTGTTCCCGGGGCGCTTTCAAGGCGCGCCCACCTTTAATTTTTCCAGTTCGGCCTCGATCTGCCCCGGGGTGAGCGGAATATAGCCGGTCGGCTCGACGAACGCCTGCCCGTCGGTGAGCACCCAGCGGATAAAGGCCAGCTCAAGTTCGCCCGGCGTGTCTTTGGTCACCACATAGAGGGCGCGCGCCGGCGGCGAAGGATATTTGCCGCCGCCAATCGCCGCCATCAGGTCGGCCTTGTCCGCGTACCAGTCCTCCTCCGCGCTGATCTGCCCGTCCTCGTCGATGTCCAGCGGCAGCACTTGCAGCCCTTCCACCGGCTTGCCGCTGTCCATATCGTAGGCAAAGTTCAGGTTGTTATAGCCGATGCCCAGCGGGTCCTGGGCGACCGCCGTAGCCAGGCCCGGATCGCCGTACACGGCCACGCCTTGCAAGTCTTCCTGCTTGAATTTGCCCAGGTAGGCCGCCCACGTCTCGGCCGCTCCGCAGGCATCGGAGCGGGTATAGACGTGAATTTCGTCCGTGATCTGCGGATCGCCAAGCACCTGCCCCCAGGTGGTGGACTGACCCAGCCAGATCGATTCCAGCGCGGCGCGGGTGAGACCCTGTTTTTGCAGGCGGGCCAGGTGCGGGTTGCCGGCATTGATCGTGGGCACCACCGCATCGATGGCCACGGCAATGCCAAACGCGCCCTGGCTGACCTCTTCGGGAAAGATGCTGCGCGAAACCATGCCAATGTCCACTGCCCCGCCCAGTGTGTCGGCCATGCCCTTGCCCGCGCCGCCCGCCGAGATGTCAAACTGCACGTCGGGATATTGGGCCCGGAATTCTTCGCTCCACCTGACCGCCATCGGATACAAGGCCCAGGCGCCGGAAATGGTCAGCGTGCCGTTGAGGCCGGTTTTGGGGGCCGCGCGGCAGCCGCTCGCCAGCAAAGTGAGCAGGGTCAAGGCGGCGAACAATTTGATCTGGATGTGTTTGATTTGTTTCACAGTATGCTCCCTTTCTTTGTCAGAATGGTCGAAAGCGCGATGCAACAACAAGCCACGCGCATCCCGCCAGCTATCGCGTTATCAGATCGGCCAGTGTCGTCTTTTCCATCATGTCGGCGACCACGTCGCGCACCTGTTTCATCACCCGCCGCAGGCCGCACGCCTCCATGTCGGGGCACCCGCACGGCTTGTAGGCCGTCTCGCTCACACAACTGATCGGCGCCAATGGGCCATCCAGCAGGCGAATCACCTGGGCCAGGGTGATCTGATCCGGCGGGTGGGCCAAATAGTAGCCTCCTTGCGGCCCCTTTTGGCTGTAAATGATGCGCCCCTGCTTGAGCAGAAGCAAAATCTGTTCGAGAAACCGGGCCGGGATGTTGTTGCGCTCGGCCAGCTCTCGGATCGAAATCGGCTCGCCGCCATAATGGGCGGCCATATCCTGCAAGGCGCGCAGGCCGTATTCACCACGTTTGGAAAGTTTCATTGTACTCCGGTTCACCCATAAATCCGACAAATTTTATAGGGATTATTTTACTATGAATTTGCCGGGCAGGCAAATCGGGGCGATGGGCTGGTGCGGGCCGGCAGCGGCGTTTTGTGTGGGTGGTTTTTGCGAATTGGTAGCGCGAGGAATGCAGAGCGCCTGATCGATGCGTTGCCAAAGGGCAGCGCGGCGGTTGGACAAAAAAAAGCGCCGCACCTCGAGGTGCGGCGCATCTTTTGTTCTGCAAGGATGGACCTCAACGGTTAACGCCGTTGTAACTCATGGCCTGATCGCCGGCGCCGCTGCCGTTGACGTTGACGATGGCGGCAATCTGCTTGCCGTTTGTGCATTCTACCGTCGCTGAACCGTTTCCTGCCGTCAGAGGGATAGTGACTGAACTGTACGCGTTGATCGTCTCGTTCCACACTTGACCGCCATTCATCTTGACGACCACATCGGCCGCGCTGGTGTCCAGATTTTGCACCTGGACACTGGTCGTCCAGCCGCCGTCATTGCGCACGTAGGGCAAGACGATGAGACTGCTGCCGTTGAGCGAACCGTTGTAGCTCATCGCCTGGCTGCTGTTGGTTTCGTTCACCACCGCCGCGACCGGCTGGCCGGCGCTGTTGGTGACCCGCGCCGCGCCCGTCCAAAGGCCTGCGGATGATGGAGCAAAAATGGCCGTGGTGTGGGGCTGCACGTTGTAGGCCGTCTGCGAGGCGAGGACGCCATAGCCGAGGGAAGGATAATAGTACACCGTAATGTCCGTCTGCGTCGCGCCCAGATTTTGCACGGCCAGGGTGGCGTTCCACCCCCGGTTGCCGGCCATGACCAGCGGCATGTAGATGCGATAAGGCCCGGCCGGGGGAGGGCCGGGAGAGGTCGAACCATCGGCGCCGATGCGGATGGATGGCAAAGACACCGTGGTTGCCCCGCCGCTGAACCCGTTGTGTACCATCGTCAGGCCGTTGGAATGGACTTGCCGCACCGTCACCGCCAGCGGCTGCCCGTTGCTGCTGAACACCCGTCCGGCGCCGACGAGGGGACAGGCAGAGCCGGATTGATCGTAGGTCACCGAAGCGTTGGGTCCCAACGACACGTTCTGCGGACCGGCGTAGGGTCCGCCGCTGCCCTGGCCGTAATAGTCCAGGCTGATGGTGGCCCATT
>CAYRXM010000071.1:0-22857 GCA_964428175.1 uncultured Anaerolineae bacterium | reverse complement strand
GGTGAAGTGGTAGGCTAACCAGATACCCCAAATCTTTTTCTTAAAAGCTATAGCATAAAGGCCCTGGCCGCCCGCGCTTCACGCCCCTGGGGGTTGACCAGGCTATGCAGCCACCCGTGCCGCTTCTCTTGGGCCTCCCAAGCCGCCGCAGCCGAAAAAGACACCGTGCGCCGCCAGAGCACAATCACCGTCCACACTGTTCCGGCCAACATAGGCCACTCTATGAGACTTGGAATCCGCGGCCAGTCGAGGCCAGCAAAAAAATAGGCCAGGTAAGCGACCGCGTTCCAAACCACAGCCGGAGCGCTCAACCCCGACAGGAGCAAAACCCATCGCGCCTCGCGCCGTAGAGACGGCGTTGGAGAAGGAAAAGAGTAGGCAAACTGGATGAGAGGAATTGGAACAAGATAAATCAAATCGCTGGCAACTCGCAGCCAGCGCCAGCCGGTCAAAGAGAGCGTCTGATCGAAAAATAGCCCCAACAGCCAGAACCAGATCAGGATCAGGCAGGCGATCAACCAGGCTGTATCCGCTTTTTTGCGCAGCCGCCACAAAAAGCCGATCAGGGCCAGGGTCATGATCATGGTGCTCAGGTGGCTCAGGGCCAGCGCAGTTAGATAAAAAGGTGATGGCATCATCATCGTCCTTGCTCGATCTATGAATGACTACCTTTTTTCAGGCCAGTCATCTCCAGATCGGGTGCAAAAAGTACCCTTTTGAGAGGGCATTTTTTGTAAAAAACATGCGCTCACGAGCATTTCTGTTCTGCAAAAAAAGAGCAGTTTGTGTACCCCAAATAGGGTCATTTATGTCTGTTCAACCCAGCCTATCCATGCGACAATGGAACCAGCTTGCGCGCGGAGGAAAAATGACCGGCATTATCCATGTCTTGATCATAGAACACGATACGACATTTTGTCAAGCGATGCGGTGCGAAATCGAGAGCGCCGCCGATCTGGTCGTCATCGGTCAGGCGCAAGATGTGCGGGCGGCGCTGGCAGCAGCAGACAGCCCAGAGCCTCAGGTTGTCGTATTTGGAACGCGATCGCTGGGCTGCCCCGAGGTGCATACGGCCGCTTGCCTTTGCCAACAGTATCCGCGCAGCAAAGTACTGGTACTGAGCAGCGCCGATCATCGGGACCCACTGGTGCTGGAGCTGTTTCGCCGGGGTGTGTACGGCTATCTGGACCGGCATGCCGGCACAGGGCACGCCCTCAGCGAAGCCGTTCGCTCAGTGGCCAAGGGCCAGGCCGTGCTCGATCCGCAGATCGCCGGGTGGATGATTGACGAGTTGTACAAATTCCACTCGCATCCAGCAAAAGCGCCGGACAAGACATGATCCGGACAATGAGCCTGCTTGTCTCGATGCGGGCGAGCGAAACGCCCGCACTACTCGACTGGCGCAAGCTAAACAGGACGTGTATCAACCCATTTGCCATATATTTTATAAAAGGAGATGTTTTCATGAAAAACAAGGTTTGGATCATTTGCGCCCTCTTGGGCATCTTGCTGAGCCTGGCGCCCCATCACCCGCAGGCGCTGGCCGCCCCGGCGCGCCAACAGTCGTCGACGTGCAGCGTTCCATCGATCCAATATCCCACCATCGCGGCCGCGCTGGCCGCCCCAGCCTGCGCCCACATTCAAGTGGCCGCGGGCACCTATGCCGAAAACTTGACCGTTTCGCGTTCGGTTACGATCAAAGGGACCGATGCAGAGACGACCATTGTTGATGGCGGCGGCATCAGTTCCGTCTTTGTGATCACCAACTCGGCCACCGTCACCCTCGACGGGCTGACCATCCAGCACGGCGCCGGCGTCCTCTATGGCGGCGGCGTCTACAACTTTGGCGGCAGCCTGACCCTTCGCAGCAGCGTCGTCTACAGCAACACCGCGGACTATGGCGGCGGCGTGTACAGCATCAACGGCTCTGCGCGCATCGAGGACACGGTCATCGAGGGCAACAGGAGCCAGTGGGGCGGCGGCATATTCAACCTGAACACGCTGACCATCGTTGATTCCGAGATTACCCAGAACGAGGCGACGGAGTGGGGCGGCGGCCTCTTTAACCTGGGCGGCACGGTGGCCGTCGACAACAGCACCATCAGCTACAACGCGGCCCCGCAGGCCGGCGGCGTGCAAAACGAGCCGGATGCAGCCGGCAGCGGCTACAACGCGGTGATGACGATCGACAGCAGCCAGATCATCAGCAATACAACCACCGACAAAGGCGGAGCCGGGCTGACCAATGTGAGTCACCACAACCTGACTGTCACCCTGACCCTCAACAACAGCGTGGTGGGCTACAATGTGGCCAACGGCAGCAGCGCGCTGACCGGCACCGGCGGCGGCATCTGGAACGCCGGGGGGAGCGGCGGCGGCGCCTCGCTGCTGACCATCAACAACAGCACCATCAGCCACAACCAGGCCGTGAACGGCGGCGGGATCGCCAACGCCTATCTCTATGCCACCGCCAACCACAAGCTGGCGGTGACCATCAACAACAGCACCATCAGCCACAACAGCACCCTGGCCGTGACCGGCGACCAGGTGGGCAACGGCGGCGGTCTGTTCAACCTGAACGGCGTCATGACCGTGACCAACAGCACCCTCAGCGGCAACGCCGCCAACGGCATCCCCGGCGACCCCGCTCACGTCAGCGGCATGGGCGGCGGGGCGATCAACGCCGGCAGCACCCTGCCCTCTTTGTTGACTCTGACCAACACTACCATAGCCGGCAACCACGCCAGCGTGACCGGCGGCGCGCTGGGCACCGGGCTGCTGAATGCGGCCGCCCTGGGCACCGCCACCCTTCTCAAGAGCAGCATCGTCGCCGGGAACAGCGCCACCATGCTGCCGGCCAGCTGCACCAGCCTGCCGGCGGCCATGCCCAGCATGTTTGCTTCCCAGGGCTACAATCTGGAAGACGGCAATACCTGCAGCCTGACCCAGGCCACTGACCTGATCGACACCGACCCGCTGCTTGGCGCGCTGACCGACAACGGCGGCCGCACCCAGACACATGCCCTGCTGCTCGGCAGTCCGGCCATCGATGGGGGCCACGCCGGCAGCCTGACCGCCGACCAGCGCGGGCGCACCCGCCCGGTCGACCTGGACAACATTGTCAACGCCGCCGGCGGCGACGGCAGCGACATCGGCGCGTACGAGCTTACCCGCCCGCCAGAGCCGTACCTGTTCCAAGACACCGATCCGGGATCAGGCCATGGATACCCGACCCAGTTCCTCCAGGTGGGCGACCTGCTCTTTTTCCGCACCCTGAACGCCACCTACGGCCACGAGCTGTGGGTCAGCGATGGCACCGTCACCGGCACCCACATGGTCAAAGACATCAACCCCGGAGGAGACGGGCTTGGCTATGCCAAATTTATCGAGTTGGGCGGCGTGCTCCACCTGGCTGCCAACGACGGCGTCCACGGCTGGGAACTGTGGCGCAGCGACGGCACCGCCGATGGCACCTACATGGTCAAGGACATCAACCCCGGCAGCGGGAGCAGCCTTAATCAGTGGGACTTGTATGCCACCGTGATGGGCGATCTGCTCTTTTTTGCCGCCAACGACGGCGCCCACGGCGAGGAGCTGTGGCAGAGCGACGGCACCGCGGAAGGCACAATGCTGGTCAAAGACCTCCGCCCCGGCGGAGACTCGTGGCCAAAGGAATTGTATGTTTTCGACGACACCCTCTTTTTCAGCGCCTACGACCCCACCTACGGCCGCGAGCTGTGGACCAGTGACGGCACGATCACCGGCACCGTGATGTTCCAGGACATCTACGCCGGGGGGAGCAACTCCAATCCGCAGCAGTTTACGGAAATGAACGGTGTGCTCTTTTTCAGTGCCGACGACAGCGACCACTGGACCGAACTGTGGCGCACCGATGGTACGATCACCGGCACCTACATGGTCAAAGACATCAACCCCGGCAGCGGCGGATCTTTTCTATTCAACTTGATCGCCCTGGACGGCACGCTCTTTTTCATCGCCGATGACGGCACACACGGCGTCGAGCTGTGGGCCAGCGACGGCACGGTCACCGGCACCCACATGGTCAAAGACATCAACCCCGGGGCAGACTCTTTTCCCCGTGGCTTGACCGTGGCCAACGACACCCTCTTTTTCAGCGCCGACGACGGCACGCACGGCAGAGAGATGTGGCGCAGCGATGGCACCGCAGGCGGGACCACCCTGGTCAGAGATCTCGATGCCGGCAGCAACGACGGTCTCTATGAGTTTGGCGCGCATGCCAACGTGATGGACACGCTCTTTTTTACCGCCAATGACGGCACGCACGGCTGGGAACTGTGGGCCATGGACGCGGCAGCCGGGGGGATGGCGCTGGTCTGGGACATTCTCACGGCAGACAGTGCGACGCCGTATGACTTTGCCTATTTCGGCAGCACCCTCTTTTTTGACGCCGACGACAAGGGCGCGCACGGCCGCGAGCTGTGGGCCTTGACCCTGCACGATCTGAGCCTGAGCAAGAGCGTGGCGCCCCCCGCGGACGGGGTGGCCTACGCTGGGCCGGTCACCTACACCCTCACCCTGCACAACGCAGGCTGGATGGCCGAAAGCGCTGCCCAGATCGTCGATGTTCTGCCCGACAACGTGACCTTTGATCGCTGGGTGTACCGGCCCAGCGGGGCCACGGTCGATGGCCATACCATCCGCTGGAATGGCGCCGTCGCCGGCGGCGACGCCATCACCCTCACCTTTGTCGCCCTGAACAGCGGCAGCTATGGCAGCCTGATCGCCAACACCGCCCACTTTACCGGCAGCCACCAAGCTGGCAGCGCCGAGGCATCCTTTATGGTAACCATCAACCTGCCGCCCGTCGCCGATGCGGGCGCGGATCAGCAGGTGCGGGCCTTTTCAACGGGCACACTGGATGGTTCGGCCAGCGCCGACCTCGACTCGGCGGGAGCGCCGTTGAGCTATGCCTGGCAGCAGACTGGCGGCCCAACAGTAGCGCTGAGCGGGGCGGATACAGTCACGGCGACCTTTGCCGCTCCCGCCGCGCCGGCCGTACTCACCTTTACCCTGGCCGTCACCGACGCCTTTGGCCTGTCTTGCCTCACGTCGGACGAGGTGGTGGTCACCGTCTACGACGACCCGCCTACCCTCTCCGACATTTCGGCGCAGAGCACCACCGACGGCCAGGCGCTCACCTTTACCATCACTGTCGACGATGTGGAGAGCGGCCCCGACGGCCTGACCCTCAGCGGCGCGTCGTCCAACGAAGCGCTGGCGCCGGCGTCCGACATCACCTTTGGCGGCAGCGGCGGCACCCGCACGGTCACCATCACTCCCACCGCCGGCGTGACGGGCACGGCCACCATCACCCTCACCGTCAGCGATGGGCTGAATGCCACCAGCAAATCCTTTGTCCTGACCGTGAACGAAAGGCCGGCCTGGAAGGTTTACCTGCCCCTCGTTTTGCAGGGGCACCCGGCGGCAGCGGCCGAGCCAGAAGCGAAAAGACACCAGTAAGGACAACCCTTGCAGTCGCGCCGCATCTCGTGCGGCAGCATCAGACCTGCCAGGTCGTGGATGGACGCCAAGCGTCCGTCGGAGACCTGGCAGGTCTTTTTGTCGAGACATACGCGACCGACGCGCTGACCGCCCCGCTGGCGGCCGGCGTCTACACCAACACTGCTGTCATCGCCGCCGAGGGCGACCTGCCGGCGGAAAACAATACCGCTGTCATCACCTTTACCGTGGCCAACGTTGCGCCGGTCTTCACCAGCACACCAGTCACCGCGGCCATCCAGGATGCGCTCTATACCTACACGGCTACCGCTGTGGATGACAACGGCGACGCGCTGACCCTCACCGCGATCACCAAGCCGGCCTGGCTCACGCTCACCGACAACGGCGATGGCACGTCGGCGCTCGCTGGCACGCCGTCCAACGCCGACGTGGGTGAGCACACCGTCGTCCTGCGCGTGACCGATAGCGCGGGGGCATTCACCGAACAGAGCTTTACCATCACGGTAGCAGAGAAACCGGGATACACGGTCTTTTTGCCGCTGGTGGTGAGAAACGCGCCGTAACCGGGCGAGGCCGTCGCCGCGTCCGGCCGGCCGGTCATCTTGATGTGCGGGTGCAAGGATTACCAGACCTGCCATCGCAAGACCATCGCCGAGATGCTGCGCGCCGACGGGTTCGAGGTCGAGGAGATCGGCGCGGGTGACGCGCAGCCCAGGCGCGAGCAAGCCCAATTCGACCTGGCCCGCGATGCCCAGCTGCCCGTCACCCGGATCGGGCGGCAGTGGCGCATCTCAAACACGTCAAACTCGCGAACTCGGCGAGTTTGACGTGTTTGCCGCGCAAGATTCTCGACGAGTGGTTTGTGCGCGAGTCGATGAAGAATGTGAGACGGGCGGGGGAGTAGGGGGTAAGCGAAAATGGAACAGCGCAGATGTGCGCGATGCGTTTTGACAGGAAGCGCGCTTTGTGCTATTCTGTCATCATAGACTTACATAAAAAAGAGCGCCTCGCGGCTCAAAGCAGATGGTGAGACATCTGCCGCCCGAGGCTCGACCGGGGCGACGGACCGCCCACGATGTCTACAGTATAACACCAGGCCCGTCCGCCGTCAACCCGGCGCGACAGGTTTTTTGTTTGTCCCCAAGGAGCGCGCGATCATGCCTATTCCGGCCACCATCTTTGACCTGGTCGAACGGTTCACCCTCAACCGGGCTGCCTACCACGCCGGCCAATACAACGAAGCCCAGGCGCGCCAGGAATTCATCAACCCCTTTTGGGCTGCGCTGGGCTGGGACGTGTACAACACCCAGGGCTACAGCGAAAAGTACAAAGAGGTGGTCCACGAGGACGCGATCAAGGTCGGCGGGGAAAGCAAGGCCCCCGATTACGCCTTTCGCCTGGGCGGGCAGCGCGTCTTTTTCGTCGAGGCCAAAAAGCCCGCCGTCCACATCAAGACCGACGTGTCCCCCGCCTTCCAGCTTCGCCGTTATGCCTGGAGCGCCAAACTGCCCCTGAGCGTCCTCACCGACTTTGAGGAATTCGCCGTCTATGACTGCCGGATCAAGCCGGTCAAGACCGACCAGGCTGCCGTGGCCCGGGTGATGTACCTCACCTACCAGGATTACGCCGATCGCTGGGACGAGATCGCCGCCCTGTTCAGCCCGGAGGCGATCCGCAAGGGCGCGTTCGACCGCTACGCCGAGTCGAACAAGGCCAAAAAGGGCACCGCCGAGGTCGACGCGGCTTTCCTGGCCGAGATCGAAGGCTGGCGCGACGCGCTGGCCCGCAACATCGCCCTGCGCAACCCCGGCCTGGGCGTGCGCGAGCTGAACCGCGCCGTGCAAATGACCATCGACCGGCTGATTTTCCTGCGTATCTGCGAGGATCGCGGCATCGAACCGTATGGCCGCCTGCGCGACGCGGTCACGACGGCCCCGGCGAGCCAGGTCTATGCCCAGCTTGGCTACCTGTTCCGGCAGGCCGACGACCGCTACAACTCGGGTTTGTTCCATTTTAGGGCGGAGAAGGAGCGTGACGAACCGCCCGACGATTTCACCTTGAATCTGTCCATCGACGACAAGACGCTCAAGCCGATTGTCAGCGGCCTGTATTACCCCGACTGCCCCTACGAGTTTTCGGTGCTCCCCGCCGACATTCTGGGCCAGGTCTACGAGCAGTTTTTGGGCAAGGTGATCCGCCTGACTGCCGGCGGGCAGGCCAAAGTCGAGGAAAAGCCGGAGGTCAAAAAGGCCGGCGGCGTCTATTACACCCCCACCTACATCGTCGATTACATCGTCGCGCACACGGTGGGCAAGCTCCTGGAGGGAAAAACCCCGGCCCAGGTGCGCGGCAGCGCGCGCGCTGCGCCCTTGCGTGTGCTCGATCCGGCCTGCGGTTCCGGCACCTTTCTCTTGCAGGCGTATCAAGTCCTGCTCGATTGGTACCACGATCAATACCTGGCCGACGATCCTGAGCGGCACGCCAAACAGGGAAGGCTTGCCCCCACCCGCGCCCTCACCCCTACCCCTCTCCCGCGAAGCGGGAGAGGGGTAGGGGTGAGGGTAATTGGGCCTTGACCCCCCAGGAGCGCAAGCGCATCCTGCTGACCCACATTTACGGCGTCGACATCGACCCGCAGGCGGTGGAGGTGACCAAGCTCTCGCTGCTGCTCAAGGTGCTGGAAGGCGAAAACGCCCAAGCGCAGCAGTTGAGCTTTGCCCAGGAGCGCGTTTTGCCCGACCTGGATCACAACATCCGCTGCGGCAACTCGCTGATCGGCCCCGACTATTACGAGGGCCAGCAGTTGGCCCTGTTCGACGAGGAAGCGATGTACCGCGTCAATGCCTTTGACTGGAAGGAAGGCTTCCCCCAGGCCTGGGCGGCAGGCGGGTTCGACGCGGTGATCGGGAATCCGCCGTATGGTATGGTTACTGACAAAGAATTGCAGAGCTATCTGGAGAATCACTTCGAGACTACGGAAGGAAGATTGGACAATTATGAGTTATTTATTGAGATCGGAGTCAGACTTTGTCGCAAACAAGGTTTTCTTGGATTCATTGTGCCGAGTCCTTTGCTCAGTAATCTATACGCGAGAAAACTACGTCAGTGCATTCTTGTGAACTGTGCTATTCAAGAAATAACGAATTTTGGAATGGATGTTTTCTCCGATCCTACTGTCCATACTTGCATTATCATTGTATCGAAAGCCGAAGCCACAAATCAGGTTGTCAAGATTAGAAAACAAGTTGAGAACGAACATGAGTTGAAATTCAACTATGACTATACTATCCCTCAGTCCCAGCTAGGTCAAAATGACAAGTTTACGTTTGATATTTTTCTTGATCCTCAAACCTGGAAAATTATCGAGAAAATTCAAGCCGGCGCACGCACATTGGGTGAAGTCTGTTTTATTCGTCAGTGCATTAAGACCGGCAACGATAAAATATACGTCAAGTCTTCCGATACGGTATTGGGGGAGCCCTGGAAACCTACTTTGGGGGGTCGCTCGATTGGCCGATACGCAACTTTTCAAAAAAACTTGTGGATGAAATATGGCACTTGGTTAGCGCGTAATTGGAAGAACAAAACATTCTACGAAACCCCAAAAATCGTGGTTCGTGAAACAGGAAATCGCATAATAGCGACAGTAGACTTGGAAAATCGTTACGTACTGAGCTCTCTCTATGCCATCTATCCCAAGAACAGTAAAGAGCCTATGGCGTTATTGTATCTGCTGGGTCTACTCAATTCATTGTTGGCTACCTATTTCATAAGAATCATTGCTTTGAATTTAACCAAAGGGGCATTTACAAAAGTTCGGACAAACCAACTAGCTCGTTTTCCCATCCGCACCATCGACTTTGACAACCCCGCCGACGCGGCCCGCCACGACAAAATGGTGTCCCTGGTCGAGACGATGCTCGACCTGCACAAAAAACTCGCTGAGGCCAAGACGCCGCAGGCCAAGCGCCTGTTGCAGCAGCAGATCACCCTCACCGACCGCCAGATCGACGCGCTGGTGTACGAACTGTACGGGTTAACGGAGGATGAGATCGAGATTGTGGAGGGAGCATAGGAGAGAATTCTCTCGTTACGACGGTCTCCGTCGTAACGTCATCCTGGGCACTCTGTGCCCAAACGTTCATCACTGACGTTGAATTTCTTCGTTACACCGCTCACCATCATAACGCCATCTCGGGCGCACCGCACCCCAAATAAACCAGGAGCCGCCTATGTCCCGCCAAACCGATCTCCACCAACTCATCATCGACGACCACGGCCTCATCAAATCCTACGTCGCCATCTTCCAATCGTCCAACGACCCGCGCGAACTGCTCCGCGCCAAACAGCAGATCCTCGATCTCTGGTCCCAAGTTGTCGACCACCTGATCGAATACCGTCGCCTCGTCGATCCACTGCCCGGCGACATCGCCTTCATCGCCCAATACATCGACGCCGGCATCCCGCCTGACATCCTCGCCTGGCAGCCTAAAGATGAGGACTTTACCCGCCGCCCCCGCCTCCCCCTCCAGCGTCCACCTCGCGCCGCGCACTTTGTCGACCGCCGCGCCGAGCTCGCCCAGCTCCTGACCGACCTGCAACCGGGCCGCGTCGTCACTCTCTGCGGCCCCGGCGGCATCGGCAAGACCGCTCTCGCCGCCGAAGCGCTCTGGACGCTCGCCCCCGGCAGCGATCCCCCCGATCGCTTCCCCGACGGCGTTCTCTTTCACAGCTTCTACGGCCGGCCCGATCCGGCGCTGGCCCTGGAGCACATTGCCCTCAGCTTTGGCGAGGAACCCCGGCCCACGCCCGCCGATGCCGCCCTGCGCGCCCTGGCCGGCAGGCGCGCCCTGCTCATCCTCGACGGTACAGAACAGGCCGATGACTTGGGAATGGTGCTGGACGTGCGCGGCGGCTGCGGCGTGCTGGTCACCAGTCGCGCTCATAAGGATGCCCTTGCCGAACGACAGGATGTCAGGCCGCTGCCCCCCGACGACGCCGTGGACTTGCTGTGCAAGTGGGGCGGCGACTGCGCCGCCGACGCTCAGTCTGCCCGGCAAATCTGCGAGTGGGTGGGCCGCTTGCCGCTGGCCGTGCGCCTGGCCGGGCGCTACCTGGCCGAGACCGGCGAGCATGCCGCCGACTATCTGGCCTGGCTGCGCGAGATGCCGCTCGACGCCCTCGATCACGGCCAACGGCGGCAGGAAAGCGTGCCGGTGCTGCTGGAAAAGAGCCTGGCCCAGGTCGGCGATGCGGCGCGGCAGGTGCTTGCCGTGGTAGGCGTGCTGGCCCTGGCCCCCTTTGACTGCGCGCCCGTCGCCGCCGCGTTGGACGCGCCCGATAGCCATCTGCGCAGGGCATTGGGCGAGTTGGTGAGCTATGGCCTGCTGCTGCGCCCGGACGAGCGCTACCAGGTCAGCCACGCGCTGGTGCATACCTATGCCCGGCAGCATCCGCCGGATGGGGAAACGGTGCGGCGGCTGGCGGGGTACTATGCCACGCTGGCGCGTGAGCAAAGCACGCTCGGCCCGTCCGGATACGCCGTGCTGGATGGCGAGCGGGCGCATATTATCTATGTGCTGCAAGCCTGCGCTCAAGAAGCGCTGTGGAAGACAGCCTGTTCTTTGGTTCGCGCAGCAGATCACTATCTGGAAATCTGCGGCTACTGGACGGAACGAATGCAAACGCTCGAGATCGGTGTGCGTTCAGCGCGGGCATTGCACCACCGGCAAGACGAGAGCATATTCCTCGGCAATCTGGGCAGCGTCTATTATTCTTTTGGATTGTTTGACAAGGCAATCGAGCACTATCAACAAGCATTAAGCGCTGCCCGCGAGATCGGTGACCGTCATCGAGAGGAAACCTGGTTGGGAAATCTGGGCATGGTTTACCGCAATCAAAGCCGTATCCAAGAAGCAATCGCTCACTATGAACTGGCGTTGGATATCGCCCGTGAGCTTGGCGACCGCAGCGGCGAGAGTAAATGGTTGGACAATCTGGGCAGCGCTTGCCGTTTGCAGGGAGAGGTCGAGAAGGCGATCTCTGGTCACAAGCAGGCATTGGCTATCGCGCGCGAGATCGGCGACCGGAGGAGAGAAGGCGAGGTTTCAGGCAACCTGGGAGGCGACTATCATACTCTGGGGCAGGTGCAAACAGCGTTCGAGTACTACCAGGACGTGCTGACCATTGCCCAGGAGATCGGCGATCTCGGAATGGAAGGCACGGCATCAAGCAACCTGGGTCTGGCCTATCGCGATCTGGGGCATCCAGAGCAAGCAGTCGATTTCCTCAATCGGGCATTGGAAATCGGGAGTGCCACCGGCAATCGCCCAGGCCAGCAAGAAGCACTTGTGAATTTGGGGATCGTCTACTATACTCAAGGCAAAATGGCCGAGGCAATCGAGCAATATCATAAAGCGTTGGTCATCGCGGGCGAGATCGGCGATCTCCGAACCAAGGGGACTATTATGAGCTGCCTGGGAGCGGCTTTCGCCGGTCAGGGACAGGTCGAAAAGGCATTTGAGCACCTGGAGGCGGCGCTGTCCATCGCCCAAGAAATCGGTGACCGGCAAGGAGAAGGCATCTGTTCTCACAATATCGGCGAATTATACAAGATTCAGAATAATGCGGCGCTTGCCTGCCAATACCTGCAGCGGGCATTGACTATCTTTGAAGCGTTGGGACTGCCTCACTATGCCGGCGAAAGCCGCCATTTGCTGGATGGACTCGCACCGAAATAAAGGCGATCCGGATGGCGCATAGGGGCGCGGTGCACGAGGATATTGTGTAGAACGTGGCCTCTGGCAAAACGCCAGGCGGGATGTGGTCAAACCGCTTGATTGCCCGGCTCGTGTGATACAACGGAGGGTAATATGACCTACCTGGTTCCTTTTTTTCAGGTCGATGCCGACCTGGCGGCCAAAGAAACGCGCACCATGACCCTGTTCGACTCCGATTACGGCGTTCCGGCGGGCAGCTATGGCTTGATCGAGTCCTACTGCCCCGACCCGGACTGCGACTGCCAGCGGGTGATGATCAACGTGGTCGAAGAAAAGCAGCCCACGCGGTATCTGGCCGCGATCAACTATGGCTTTGACCGCCAGGACGAGGAGGCCGGGCCGTACCTCGACCCATTGAACGAGCAGTGTTCCTATGCCGATGCGCTGCTGCGTCTGGTGGATCGCGTCGCCTTGCACGACCGGACCTATGTGGCCCGGCTCAAGCGGCACTATGCGCTGGTCAAGCGGGCCGCCGTCGATCCGGCGCACCCCGCCTACGAGCGGCTGCGCCAGGCTGCCGAAAGCGACGATGGCTGGTTGTCGGTGCGGGCGATGGACGAATTGCGCGACAAAAACGTCGCCGCGCCGGAGCAGTCGGCGCGACGGCTCGTGGGCCGCAACGATCCCTGCCCTTGCGGCAGCGGCAAGAAATACAAGCGCTGTTGTGGCAAGCCAGGCCGTCGATAGCCCTTTTGACATCCTTGCGTTGGCGCACGAGCAGTACACAGGATGGGGCAAGTGATCCGCTCCCCCTGCCTCGACCTGATCTCGATGGGGCCGACGCAGCTTGAAGCGCTGCTGGCCGGCGACCGCGCCCGCGCCGCACACATGAAATCGAATTGTACCTGGCGTGGCGGATTGACCGTTGTCCGGAGGCGTGGAGAGTGGCCATGTCTTTTGACGTGGCAGCTGTGGCTGACGGCGTACCACCTGATCGCCGCCGGCGTGCGGTATACCGCGGAGAGCCTGAATGATGAGGGAGGATTTCGATGATACGACGGCGACCACGACCTGTTTTTGGGTGAAACCGTGGCCCAGCACGTGGATGATGCTCTGCTGGATGATAAAGGCAAGATTCGCGTCGATTGTTTGAATGGTTTTGTCTTTGTCCTGGGCGAGTCCTGGACGCTGGGCGAAAAATCGAAAGGAAAACGAGATAATGGAATTGGATCAAACTCGCCTCTGTTCCCGTGATGGATTTCCCAAAGTCAAGATCGCCGGCCGCTGGGAGTGCGTCGCCGAATACCTGGATCGCTGCATCGGCGGCCAGCGTGTTGTCGACCTGGTGGACCGCGAGGGCACCGTGTATTATGTTTTTGAGAGCGGTCACGAACTGCCCATGCTGTGCTTTTGCTGCGGCGGACCGCTGGCATACGCCGATCTGGAGGAGTCCCGCCGCAATATGGTTGGCCGCCGTCTGGAATCGATGGCCGTCGATCCTGTTGAACTGGAAGACGGACGGGAATTGCTCCAGTTTCGACTGGAGTTGTCCGGCAAGGGACTGTTGTCTCAGCCAGTTAGCATACCAGTATCTGTTCAAGTCGCCGCGCAGATGTGTCACCCGGTGCGTTGCCCTTACCGGAGCGGAACATCCGCCGCGCGCACCCTGCGCAAACGAAATCCAAGCGCAAAGCGGCGCCGATGATCGTTATCCTGATCGTCCACAACAAAAAACGCCAATCGACTTGGCGCTAATTCCTGCCCATAGGAAGGCGCACACGACAAGGCGCGCCTGCACCGGATGGCCCAGTGGTGCGCACAGCATCAGATCGCTGCCAAAGGACACCCACTGGTCTGGCACGAGGTATTCCCGCAGTGGGGTCACGGCACGCCCGACGACGAGGTGCTGGCGCGGCTCCAGCAGCGGGTCACGGACATCGTTGCCGCGTTCCAGGGCCAGGTTGACATCTGGGATGGGGTCAACGAGGCCACCGTCTCTCACCGCTTTGACAATGCCATCGGCCGGTGGGTCGCCAGACAAGGCGCTGTCGAATGTGTGGCGCAGGCACTGCGCTGGGCGCGAGAGGCCAATTCCTCGGCAACGTTGCTGTACAACGACTTTAACGTCTCTGAGGATATGGAGCGGCTGATCGCCGCACTGCTCGATCAAGGCGCGCCGGTGGATGTGATCGGCATCCAGAGCCATATGCACAAGGGTGTCTGGCCGTTGGAGCGGGTTTGGCAGGTCTGTGAAACCTATGCCCGCTTTGGGCTGCCGCTGCACTGGACAGAGCTGACCATCCTTTCTGGACGGCTCAAAGCCGCGGACGACAACGACTGGCACACCCGGCAGCCCGACTGGTCCAGCACGCCGCAGGACGAGCAGGCACAGTCCGAATACGGAGCCAAACTGTACACACTGCTGTTCAGCCACCCCGCTGTGGAGGCCGTGACCTGGTGGGATTTTTCCGATCATCGCAGCTGGCAGGGCGCGCCGGCAGGGCTGCTGCGGGCCGATATGACGCCCAAGCCGCTGTACGAACGGCTATACCACCTGGTGCGTGAGGAATGGAGCACCGACGTTCGAGCGACGAGCGACGAGAACGGGCTGGTTCACCTGTGCGGCTTCTTGGGGCAGTACCGGGTCGAAGCCGCGCCGGACCTGAGCGGGGAATTCGAACTTGACAGGACAAGTGGCCGCAAGATGGTGGTCGAGTTGCGACTGGACTAGATTGTTAAAGATAGGAAATATACGGAGGGTTTAGTGATCAGAAAAACAAGTGGTCCGAGGTCTGAAAAGAAAGGAGAATCTCGGGCGAGAATCACGTTCAAATGGTCAGTGGCCTTGGCTGTTGCTCTGGTAATGACGCTGCTTGTATGCCTGGTCCCCGATGCAATGAAAGCATTAACATATCCCGACGCCAGGGCAAACACTGGGAGCGAGAATGACCAGTTTACGAAAGTATTTAATGTCAGACGGGCAAAGAACAATCTGAGCGGTGTTAATTTTGGGTTAGCTTTGCAGGCTCCCAGAGAGGGCGACTGGGGAGTGGTTTTGGAAGAAAGCGATTTTAATGCCGCTCAACGGGCAGGGTTCAATTATATCAGGGTGCATGTGCAATTTCTGCCTCACCTGAGCATGCCAGAAGACGGCTACCAGCTTGATGAGAATCTTTTGACACGGTTGGATTGGGTCATCGAAAAAATCCTGGAACGGGATATGATTGCCATCGTGGATTTTTACTGGGTGATTCCAGATGATAAACTTGCCTTCAACTCTCAACAAGATAGAATGCACTGTGAAGAAAAATTCTTGGCAGTCTGGGAAATTCTTATCGACCGGTACAGAGACTATCCCGATAGCCTGTATTTTGAACTGGCGAACGAACCACACAGGCCTATTGATGGGGATGTATGGAACAGCTGGGTACAGCAAGCCCTCAAGCTCATCCGGAAATCGGGAGGAAACAACGCGACCCGCATGGTTGTTGTTGGAACGCCCGTGCTCATTGGCCGGGTCATCCATACATGGGATCAGGTCAACGGTATCGAACAGCTCCAATTGCCTTCTGCACAGGATGATCCGAATATCATGGTCACGTTTCATTACTACAATCCCTATCCGTTCACCCATCAGGAACAGACCTATACACGAGATCTGGCCATGATCTCCTGGTTGTGGAAAGGGAATAGATGGGTGAATTCGGATAAACAGATAGCCTATGTGCGAAGGGATTTTGACAGGATAAGCCAATGGGCGCACGAAAATAACCGCAAGGTCATTCTGGGCGAATTCGGGGTGAGCATATATGCCGATATAGACTCACAAGTCCAATGGGTCAGGTTGGTCCGCGAGGAAGCCGAGTCGCGCGGTATGGTCTGGACATTCTGGGATTTCTTTGATCAGGATGAACTGGGAGCGCTTTACAATCAATCAACCGGTTACTGGCGGAAAGAAATTCTGGAGGCCCTTCTTCCCGAAGAGAAATGGCCTTATGAAAATGCCGGCGGCAACCAATCGGAGTCCTGCATCCGGGAATTGACAGAACGATTAAAAGGCCCCGAGTGGACAATCCGTAGAGATGCAGCCATATCCTTGAGGCTCAGCGGGCCGGATGGGGAATCGGCTATCCCCGCCTTGATCGAAGCTCTGAAGGATGAGGAATGGCAGGTCAGAAAAGAGATCGCCCGGGCCCTGGCATGCTTTGGCCCCGCTTCTTATCCGGCAGTACCTGCATTGGTAGAAACACTACACGATGAGGAATGGCAGGTACGCAAGCCGGCAATAGAAGCATTGGGGGCCATCGGTCAAGCTTCACATCCTGCGCTACCGGAATTGATCGAGCTACTTGGAGACGAAGAATGGCAGATACGTGAACAAGCTGTTTTGGCTTTGGCTTCTATTGCACCTCAAGATGTGAATGTGCAGACGGCTTTACAGGCAATGCTTGATGATCCCGAAGATCAGGTACGTCGAGCGGCTCAACTTGCATTAAATAAGGATCAATGAACTGACTCGCCCGAAAAAAGTCGCATTTGAGCAGCGATACAAGGCTGATCGGCGCCGAAAAAGGCTTTGGACAACTCCAGGCAGCGCCAAAATCCAGTTTTGGAGCAAAAACAAAAAAGAACCCTGCGCCTGGTCGGCCACTTGTCCCTCCGATTTGGCTTGTTGTGCTACCCGAAACTGCGAGACGACAGAAAGGTAGACCATGATCAACTTGAACGACAGCAACCTGTTCACCCCCGTCACCCATCCCGAGTCGGGCGTGACCATCCACGTGCTGACGCGCCGGATCGCGCCGGTGCAGCAGGGGTTCTATTTCGTCAACGACTCGATGAGCGCCGACGGCCGCTATCTCTGGTTTTACTGCGCCTTTCCGCCGGCTCTGCATCGGACCCTCGCCGTGATCGATTTCGTCGATCAGACCGTGCGTCATTTCCCGGAGACGAGCGCGGCGGGCGCGTATGTCGATCCCGACTCCGGCGACGTGTTCTGGAGCGAAGGGCCGACCATTTGGCGGCGCGGCCCGCGTGAGGAGGACCTTCCGGTGCCGGTCAATCAACTACCGCCCGAAATCGTCGGCGGCCGACACGTCGCCGGCCTGGCCTCTCATCTGACCCGTTCTGCCGACGGCAGGGAGTTTTTCATCGATGCCACAGTGGGGCTGGCGCGCATATTCGGCAGTCTCCCGCTGGATGGCAGCCCGTTTCAACCCTGGTGGCGTTTCGACCGGCTCCACAATCACGCCCAGTTCAGTCCCACCGATCCCGACACCGTGCTCTTTGCCCAGGAATTCCACACCGACCCGATTACGGGGTTGAGATTCCCCATCACCAACCGGCTCTGGCTGATCACGCGCGGCGACGCGCCGCGCCCGGTTCTGCGCGAGCCGCGTTTCGTCACGCACGAGTGGTGGGACCCCGATGGGGAACACGTCTGGTGCGTCGACACCGTCAACAACAATGAAACATGGCGCGTGCGCATCGCGGACGGCGAGGTCGAGCGCATCGCCTTCCCGAGGCAGTGCTGGCACTCACACAGCACAGCCGCGACGAACTCTCAAACTCGAAGAGTTTGCCAGAGTTCGTCGCGGCTGATCGTCGGCGATTCCAACAACGGTTTCTTTCGCGGCTGCGCCTCGACCGTCCACTTGATGAATCGCGACACCGGCAAGGTCATCGTCCTGGCCGAGCATGCCGAGCGCGCAGACTATGTCGGCCGTCATTACCACATCGACCCGCATCCGCGTTTCTGCTGCAACGACCAATACGTCGTTTTCACCACCACGGTCAGAAACGAGATCGACCTGGCCCTTGTTCCCGTCGAACACCTGGTTGAAAAGACCACTTGATCTCTGGGTTGACGACATCAAGGTCACACGGCACGATCTCAATGTCTCGTCGGGATGCCCTGGAAACAATGTGCTTGACCGACAGCGAGTTGTCACACCGAGGAGAAAATGCACTGTGGATGTGATCCAATCTTCCCGCCTCGACCTGATCTCGATGGAACCGGCACTGCTCGAAGCGCTGCTGGCCGGCGACCGCGCCCGCGCCGCACAACTCGGCGGGTTTCAGATTCCAGACGATCTCACCATCGGCGAACAGACGCTCCAACGGCGGCTGCGGCAGCTGCGCGCCGACCCCGCCGTGCAGCCCTGGCTGCTGCGCGCCATCGTCATCAGAGCGTCGCGGACAATGTGCGGGCGCATCGGCTTTCACTCGCCGCCCGGACCCGCAGACCTGCGCGATGTGGCCGCCGGTGGGGTGGAACTCGGCTACGCCGTTGCGCCCTCTTTCCGCAGACAGGGGTTCGCCAAAGAAGCGACACTGGCGTTGATCAAGTGGGCGTTCGAGACGCACGGCCAGCGCTGCTTCGTCCTCTCCATCGCCCCGAGCAACGCGGCGTCGCTGGCCCTGGCCCGCTCGCTGGGGTTCAGTGAGATCGGCTCGCACATCGATCCGGAGGATGGCATAGAATTGTATTTTGAGCGGCGGATTGACTGCTGGCCGGAAGCGTGGGCATTAGCAGTATTTGCATCGACCGCTTGAACGGCTTGGTTTTTGTCCCGGTCAAATTCCGGACGTTGGAAAACAGAATCGAGCGGGAACACGGTCGCTTTTACGTTAGCGTCAGGCTGGAGATGGCCAAGGATGCGTTTGCTCACAGCCTCCGTCTCGCATGACAAGTGCGTCGTGCCGGATCGATACCGGACACATCCGCTGACCGAAAGGATAGGGCAAACAAATGAATGCACGCCTGCTGCACATTCGAGCGCGGGAGCGCAGTGGATTCTACGTCTCCAGCCCGGACGATTTCACCCTTGATCAAGGTGAATCCGTCTCGGCGCAGGTAATCGTCGATGATCCCAATGTCAGCCTGTACTGCCTGGACGACGCGTGCCGGCAGGCGCTGTTCGCCGAACTCCCGCCCGGCGTCGACCTGTCCCGGCCGCCCTTTTACTACCAGGCGCAGTTCGAACAAGCCCAGCACCTGATCGCCGTTCCCTACGAGACCGTGCACGCGCTGGTCGACACCTTGTCGCTGCTGCCCCGGCCGCCGATCCTGGTCTTTTCGACCGGGCGCTGCGGTTCGACGCTGCTCAGCAAGGTCTTCAACCAGCTGGAGAGCGTGGTCAGCCTCTCCGAACCGGACGTGTTCACCCAGATGGTGTACATGCGCGGCCCCGACCGGGCGCGCGATGCCGGGTTGATCGTCTTGCTGCGAGATTGCATGCGCCTGGTCTGCCGCCCCACCGGGGGCAAGCAGCCGGACGTATATGCGATCAAGTTCCGCAACCAGTGCACCCAGATCGCCGACCTGTTCGATGTCGCTTTTCCCGGAACCAGGCATCTCTTCATGTATCGCAACGCCGTCGACTGGGTGGCTTCGTTCTATCGCCTGATGCAGCGCTACGGGATGCCGGAAACGATCGCCGCCAGCGAGTCCGCGACCTGGCTGAGTCGCTACTTTGGCCGTCCGGTCGATATGGGTCGGTTGTACGGCGCACCCCTGCCGGATGTGCTGCCCCAGACGGAGAGCCTGGCGCTGTCCTGGCTGGTCACGATGGAACGATACCTGGCGCTGTATGAGCAGGGGGTATCGTTTGCGGCGATCCGCTACGAGGAGCTGGTCGCCCGTCCCGAGCGAATGGTGTCGGCCTTGTTTGCGCACTGCGGGCTCGGGCAGGATGAGGTGGCACAATCCCTCACCGTCTTTGAGCGCGACGCGCAGCACGGCACGGCATTAGCGCGCGACCAAGATGATCAGGGCAACGCTGTGCGGTTGAGCGAGACACAGATCGCCGGCATTCGGGCACTGCTTGGCCGACACCCGACGATTCGAACGCCCGACTGGATAGCGCCGGGCACGCTGGGGTAGAGTGGAGATAGAGGGTAAGACAAACCTGAGTCGGTTACGGGTCGGTTACGGGTCGGTTACGAGTCGATTACGAAAAAACGTAACCGACTTTTGGCGGTAGCAAGATCGAGGGGGAGAGGGCCAAAGTCGGTTACGAGTTGGTTACGAATAAGCGTAATCAAGTTACGCCTGATGGATCTGCAAAACGTCATCCTGTCACTGAATATAAAGTTTTGTTTTTGTCTTTAGAGAGGGTCGGACCAGGTTTAGCTGGTTACGAGGTGATTACGAGGTGGTTACGACCTGGTTACGAAAATCGTAACCGCTGTCCGACCCTCGTCGAGGATACTGAAAGTTGGGCTTGTAAACTCCCGCCCCGGCAAGTTCGGCGTTTCACTCACCATCGATCCGTCGAGGATACTGAAAGGCTCGGCCCGGAACGGCTCAAAGGGATGTACGAGCGAGTTTCACTCACCATCGATCCGTCGAGGATACTGAAAGTTGGGCTTGTAAACTCCCGCCCCGGCAAGTTCGGCGTTTCACTCACCATCGATCCGTCGAACCACGTTACGACGTCCCGCGCCTGACGATATTGCACGCCTCTCTGACTGCGACGGCCTCCGTCGCTATCCATCTCTCGCCCACTCTGGTTTTTGACAAAAAAAATACTGTGTGTTATGCTTGATCCCGTAGACAACCACAAAATATAACGCCTCGGGGTTTGGCGGAACCCGAGGCGTTGAAAGCAACCGCAGGTTGCCGGTAACGGGCAGCCCACGATGACTACAGTATAACACCAGGCCCGTCCGCCGTCAACCCGGCGCGACGGGCCGTTTTATTAGTCTGCCAGGTCACGGATGGTTTTGCAGCACGACCGGCAGATAGACCCGCCTCACCGGAATGACGGCCACCCCGTGAGATCTGCCGGGCATATCAACCTTCTTGACGCTGTAATCGCTGAGGTTGACGATCCGCAGGTCGTTCGACGCGCCGTAATTCGTCGGGTAGCCCACGTACGCCTTGTTGTTGACCACGCCGATCGTATCCACGCCAAAGAACTGACCGGACGTGAGACGCGCCCAATCGGCCGGCCCGTCCGCGTCGAGACGCACCTCGCCCGGCCCGAGAATGTCCAGCACGATCAGGTGGTCGAATTCATAATTATCAACGTCACCGCTGTTTCCAGGCAGATAGGCTTTGTCGCCCTGGAGGTCGAAAGCGACCGACTGCGCCGTCCTCGACAGTCCGGTAACGACCTGGGTCAGCGTCAGGACACCGGGCGAGATGATCCGGTAGACCCCGACCGAATGCAGCGTGTCAGTCGGCGAGTCATAGGTGAACGCGTTACACACAAAGACCGTCTGCCCGTCCGGCGCGATGGCCACATTGAGAGGCCACGGCTGGTGAGTGCCCGTGCCGTCCGGCGCGATGCTTCCGTCCGCGTTCAGGGTATAGGTGTACCTTCCGGTCACCGTATACATCCCCGTGGTGTCCGGGTACAGCGAACACACCGCCCCACCGATATAGTCGGCAACGACTGCCGTGCCGTCCGGCGCGATGTCTACGGCCTGGGCGTCACACCCCATCGGGGCCAGCTCGACCGTGTAGGCCAGGGTGAAGGAAATGAGATCGAGCACCATAATGTGAGAGCTAAGACCCCCGTCAGAGACCATCGCCAACTGACCATCGTGCGCGATCGCAATGTCCTCCGCGTACATCGGCAGTGTGATCGACGTCACCACCGACGGGCTGAGCGGGTTCGAAACATCGACGACAAAGATAGCCTGGTCGCCAAAATTGGAGATCAACGCCGTCTTGCCGTCCGGCGTGACCGCGATGTCAAGCACGCCTCCGCCCTCCGTGCCCAACTCTCCCGACAGAATCGGCCCGTAGGCGATGTCCGTGGCCGCATCGATGACGGTCAGCGTGCCCGTAAAGCCCGCCACGAGCACCCAGTCGGTCAGCCCCGGATCGACGGCGTCGGCCGGGTTGACCAGCTCGATCGTCTCGATGCCCTCCTCCGCGCCCAGTTTTCCCGGCAGAATCGGTTCGTGGCTGATGCCCGTGCCGGCATTGGTGAGCGTGCCCGTGGCGCCCACCGCCGTCGCCCGGTCGGCCCGCCTCTGCGGGGCGGCATTGACCGCATCGTCGGCCGCGATCCTTGTCGACACCAGGAGCAGCGCCAGCGCCAGCGCGCCCAAAACCACCGTGCCCAGTGTCCAGCCCAACCTGCTTGCATACCTGACTTGTTTCATCGAACCTCCTCATCTCATAGAACTCCCCTCGACCTGTTCTCGGGGAAAAATAAACGTAAAATCGAATGGATGCATTTCAAACGGGGCAAATATCCAGTCTTGAAGTATCAGAAATGACTTCCAAGAGGATAAGTGAAGCAGTTGCATCCATAATCCAAGCATAACATAGGCCCGGGGCTTTGTCAATGCAAGCAGTCACTTTGGGCGCATTTCAATCCTGGGGCGAGTTCTTGAGGAGTCAGGCACGCCTCGTGCCTGACGATATAGCAGACAACCTCTTTTTTCTGGTGGCGACGGCCTCCGTCGCTATCCATCTCTCGCCCACTCTGGTTTTTGACAAAAAAAATACTGTGTGTTATGCTTGATCCCGTAGACAACCACAAAATATAACGCCTTGCGACCACGGCAGATGTAGGCAACCGAAACGGTTGCACACATCTGCTTGTCCAAGGCGCTGACCGGGACGACGGCGGATGTACCCATCCGAGACGACGGCGGATGTACCCATCCGAGACGA
>CAYRXM010000070.1:0-22991 GCA_964428175.1 uncultured Anaerolineae bacterium | reverse complement strand
AGATAATGAGCGGTGACTGGAGTTCAGACGTGTGCTCTTCCGATCTCGTCGTCTGTGTCGGCCTCGACTTTTTTCTTGGGTTCAACGATGCGCGCCAGCAAGATGCCCAGAAAATAGAGCACCAGCAGAGGCGCCATCACGATGAGCATGTTGAACGGGTCGGGCGTAGGCGTGATAAAGGCGGCAAGCACGGCAATGCCGATCACGGCAAATTTCCAAAAGGCCAAAAACTGCTTGTGCGTCACCACCCCCATCCGGGCGACAAAAGCCATGATCAATGGCGTTTGGAAACTGACCCCAACCCAAAAAATCAAGTTGAGCAAAAAGGGCAGATATTTGGACATTTCCCACTTTTGCTCCACGATTCCAGCGCCAAATTGCAGCGTCCAGGCAAAGCCAAGCAAAAAGGGGATCGCAGTGGGAACCATCAAAAAATAGGCAAAGGCCGCCCCGCCGACGAACAGCAGCGTTGCACTGGGAATGATTAAAAACAACGCACGTTGTTCTCGCTTGGTCAAGCCGGGCAGCACATAATGCAAAATCTGGTATACGATAAAGGGCATGGCAATGATCGCACCGCTGAACAGCGAAACCTTCATAAACATGCCGATCATCATCGTCGGATCAGTGTTAATGATCTCGGATGTTGCCCCATAGCGTTCGTTATAATCGAGCACGGCCTTGTGCAGCGGCAGCAGAATCCAATCAAAAATCCGGCCGGCAAAAATAAAACTCGCCGCGCCGCAAATAACCAGCGCAATCGCAATCCGTGTCAGATGGTCTTTAAGCTCGAACAGGTGTTCGAGCAATGTCATCATTTTGGGATTTTCGCCATCCATCTTTTCAGGCTTGTCGCTCATTCCTTAATCCTTGTCGGCGCCGGCCAAGAGTGCGGTTTTGAGCAGCATTTCGGCACGCAGCGATTCGAGCGCTTTTTTGAGCACTTGGATTTCGTTCTGCAAAGAAGCAACCTGCCCGTCCAGTTCGCCGATCTTGAGCTGGGTGCCGTTATCCGCGCCGGGCACAACCACCGGCGCTTCTTTGGGCTTGCCCCGCAGCGCCTCATGGATCAGGTTGCGATTACGCGTCCACTCGTCTTCCTGCTGATCCGGCGCAGCCGGTTGACCTTCCGCTTCCGGCGCTGGCGGCGGGGTCAGCAGCGATTCCAGGTCATCGACCGGTTCGCCGGCCATTTGCCGCCGCATGCGTTCCATGATCTGCGCGCTGCGCTCGGCGGCGCTGAGGCCGTGCGATCGGTTAGCATTGGGGTCGTGTACCGACTGTGCGACAAATGCCCCCGGCAGCACCCCGCTCTTGACTCGCTGCTCGGCGACGGGCGGCTGTGCTTCAACAGGTGCAGGCGTTTCTTGCGGCCGGGCAGGCGCAGCCAGCGTTTCGCGCCACGCAGCAGTAGCCTGTTCAATCTGCGCCCGTGGATCGAGTTCCGCTTGTGCGGTCGCTTCAATGGCCGCTGGGGTTTGAGTCTGAAATGGTTCTTGAGGAATGCCTGCGCCGTCGGCAAGCGGGTCGTCCGTCAGTTGGGCTTGCGCGCGAGCCAGGATGGCTTGCGTCTGTTCAATCGCCTCTTCCTCGCCGCGTGCTTTTTGATCGAGCGACTGAAGCGCACGCTGGCGCTCTTCTTCTTTGGCCGCCGCGGCAAGCGATTCGATTGATGCCCGCGATCCGCCCACCGTTTCTTTGACCTCGGATAGGCTCTCGTCGATGTCGCCGCGGGCCGAGTTCATCGTGTCGGTAAGCTGGCGTTGGGCGGCCATGATTTCGTCGCGGATGCCGCGTACCTCTTCGACCGCATCGTGGATCACCAACGCTTCTTCGCGCCACTGGTTCATGAACAGCTTGGATTGGTAGGTCAGTTTGCCAAGCCACTCGCCCAGTTTGGCCGCCATCTGCGGCAGTCGTTCCGGGCCAAAGAACAAAAGCGCAAAAAAGGCGAGCACCAAAAATTCGCCCATTCCCAAATTATCAAACATAAGGTTTTCCTCAGTGTGCGCCGTTTGTTTGGTGAGGAGACTGGCGACGCCGTTTTCTGGATGGCTGGTTGGGCACATAGTTGGTGAACAGGGTGCCCAGCACACCGTTTACAAATCTCGGCGAACTGTCGCTGCCGAACAGCTTGGCCAGTTCAACAGCTTCATTGATCGCCACTTTGGGCGGCGTCTCGCCATCGATGAGGAATTCAAACATGGCAATGCGCAGCACGTTGCGATCAATGATTGACATTTGCTCGACGGGCCACTCGGACGCAAAGGTGCCGATCAATTGATCGAGATGGGCCTTGTTTTCCAGGACACCTTGCACCAGCACACGCGCAAACGCCTGACCCTCGTCGGGCATCTTGTCGTCTTGCATGCGGTTCTGCATGACGACACCGGGTGGATGATGAACACAATCGATTTCATAAAGAGCTTGCAGTGCAACAATGCGGGCTTGCCTTCGAACCTGCAATCTATGCCTCCGTTGTCAAACGCCCGTAATCGAGTTTCCAGGCCCGTGCGCGGCCGCGATCCATTCAGCGCCCAATACCCAATCTGCGCGCACCGAGACGCCGGTTAATCTCCACTCGGAGGATAATAGACATCGGTAATGTGCACATTGACGGCCCGGATGGCCATTCCAGTCATTTCTGTCACCGCCCGCGCCACTTCGCGCTGGATGCGGCGGGCAAGCTGGAGCATGGTCACTTGATGATCGACGACCACATACAGATCGATGGTCACTTGATGATCGTGTACCTGAATCTGAACACCATTGCCGACACGGGCATCACCGAAAAAACGGTTCACATCGCGCGTCCAGTTGGTGGTCATCGCGCGCACCCCTGGAATACCCTGCGCGCTCAACTGGACGATAGTGACCAGCACCTCAGGCGCAATTGTGACCTGACCCGGCGCTCTCTCGTTCACTGGAAAACTCTCCTTGTTACTTGCCTAGTATAGCAGAGAATAATTAGATTTTCATCAGAAGGCCCAAAATATCTGTCACGCGGACAAACGAGCCAGTGTGTCGATCTGCGCATTGGCCTCAGCCATGATACGCGCGATCAACTCGGCGACGGGCACAATGTCGTGGATCAGCCCGCTGGACTGCCCGGCCATCACCGAGCCATTGTCAACATCGCCCGCTTCGGCGGCCAGGCGCAGTCTGCCCGTGCCAAAGGCAATCAACTCGTCTACGCTGATCTGCTCCGCTTTTTCCATGCGCGCAAATTCGCGGCTCATACGGTTCTTGAGCGTGCGCACAGGGTGGGTCAACGACGTGCCGGTGACAATCGTCGAGCGGTCGCTGGCTTCGACAACCTTTTGCTTGTAATTGGGGTGCGCGCTGCACTCGAGCGTGCAGATAAAGCGCGTGCCCATCTGCACACCGACCGCGCCCAGGGCCAGCGCCGCCACCAACCCCCGCCCATCGGCAAACCCGCCGGCCGCGATCACCGGCACCTCGACCACATCGACCACCTGCGGCACCAATGGCAGCGTCGACACGTCGCCGATATGCCCGCCCGATTCCTGTCCTTCGACGATCAATCCATCGATGCCCTGTCGCGCCAGCCGCCGGGCCAGCGCCACCGACGAAACCAGCGGAAAAACCTTGATCCCGGCCTGCTTGAGCGACTCAATGTACGGCCCCGGACTGCCCGCACCGGTTGTGACCACCGGCACGCGCCGGTCGATGCACACCTGAACCACCTGCTCTACATAGGGCGAAAACAGCGGCACATTCACCCCGAACGGGCGGTCGGTGATCTCTCTGGTCCGGTCGATCTGATCGGTCACAAACTCGGGCGGCGCGTTGCCGGCGCCGAGCACCCCCAGCGCGCCCGCATTCGACACGGCGGCAACCAGCGGCGCGGTCGAGACCCAGGCCATGCCGCCCTGGATGATCGGATATTTGATGTTGAGCAGGTCACACAGTCCGGTATGGATCATGGTCTAATATAAAGAAAGCCGTGCGAGCGTTGACAACTGCACGGCATCTGCGAGGCGGCAAGGCCTCGACGGGGATATCAAACCCGACGGGTTTATTCCGGGGCAGACACGCTGCCCGCTAATTGCCGGCCGCGTGTTAGCTCTTGACCTCAATCACTTCGACGCCACGATAATGCCCGCAAGACGGGCAGATGTGGTGCGGCAGCATTTTGGCTCTACAATTCGAGCACTCGACCAGCGTGCGCGGCTTGAGCCCATCATTGGCCCGGCGGCGATTACGACGCCCCGGAGAAACCCTGCGTTTCGGTACAGCAGCCACTTGACTTACTCCTAAAGATAAAATGCCTGAACAGGCGCGTCACATCACAACCCCCGATGCAACCCGTCTGACGGTTTAATTTCGATTGACACGAATGGATATTATAGGCAAATGTGGCTTTTGTGTCAAACGCGCCCCGTCGCTATGCCGAACCTGCCGCCGGATCTGCTGCTGCCCGGTTTTTTTCCAGCTTGGCGATGCCGTTGCGTACCGTCGTAAGCTGGCCGATCAATTGCTCTTCAAGCTGCTCCAGCACAATGTGTGCATACTCGTCGGCCCCATAGCGCACATCATCGGCTTCGCGTTGGGCGCGTTCCAGGATGGTCTGCACCCGTTCCTGGGCCTGCCGGATGATCTGGTGCTCGGCAATGTGCTCTTCGGCCTGCTGGTGGGCCAGCTCGATGATCCGCTCGGCCTCTTCGTTAGCCTGGGCAATGATCCGGTCTCGCTCGCGCTGCACGCGCTGAGCCTTTTTGACTTCTTCGGGGATCGAGATGCGCATCTGGTTGATGATGTCGAAACACCGCTCCCGGTCGACAATGACACTCGACGTGAAAAAGAACGGGCGACTTTCAACCAGCAATGCTTCCAATCGATCCAAGAGCAAATTGATTTCGATGGTAACACCTCCCCTCAGCCGGCCATTTCAACCCCACATTGGGCCGAAATGACTACAAAACGCGCCCCCTCGCTCATCCGGTCTGCCCGTCGCCCCGGCGTTGGGCCACCTGCACGCTCAAAGCCTGACGGACGTGTCCGGGCACCATCGTTGAAACGTCGCCGCCGGCAGCGACGACCTCCTTGATCATGCTCGAACTGATAAAAGCGCAACGCAAATCAGTAAACAGGCATACGGTTTCGATGTCCTGGCTCAAGGCCTTATTGGTCAACGCCATCTGGTATTCCAGATCGAAATCGTAGGCCATACGCAGGCCGCGCACCATAGCCTGTGCGCCCTGCGAGCGAACAAATTCAACGGTTAATCCATTGTAATGCGTGACGCTCACATTGTCAAGGTGGGCGAGTGCCTGGCGCATCATCTCGGTGCGCGCCTGGATGTCAAACCAGATGTTTTTCATCGGGCGATCATAGATGGCCACGATCAACCGCTCGAACAGGCCGGCGGCCCGCGTGGCGATGTCAATGTGCCCATTATGCACCGGATCAAAACTGCCAGGATACACTGCGATGGTCATTGTGGCCGTCTTTTAGCTCAAGTCGCCTTCGCCGCCCCAAAACCGGTCGACCTGGGCGGCCAGCAGCCGGTGAGCAGGCTGTGCGAGCGTGGGATCGACCTTGAACAATTCGATTGCTTCACGGCGGGCCAATTCGAGCAGCGGCGTATCGCCCAATGAGGCCAGCTTGAGTTCGGGCAGGCCGCTCTGGCGAACACCAAAAAAGTCGCCCGGCCCGCGCATTTCCAGGTCTTTTTGGGCCAGCACAAAGCCGTCTTGCGTCTCTTCGATGGCCCGCAGGCGTTCTTCGCCCACGTCGGTGATGGTGTCGGCAAGCAGGATGCAGTACGATTGGTGCTCACCGCGCCCCACACGCCCGCGAAACTGGTGCAACTGCGACAGACCAAAGCGGTTCGCCCCTTCGATCATCATCACCGTAGCATTGGGCACATCGATGCCCACCTCGACCACCGAGGTCGAAACCAGGATGTCCAATTCGCCGTCGCTGAACTGGCGCATCACCTGCTCTTTTTCCTCGCTTTTGAGCCGCCCGTGCAGCAACCCCAGGCGCAGGTCGGGAAAGATGGATTTTTGCAGCCGCTCGTATTCTTCGACGGCGGCCTTGGCCTCGATTTTTTCCGATTCTTCTACCAGCGGGCAGATGATGTAGGCCTGCCGCCCCTTTTGAATCTGCGCCTGGATGAAACGATAGGCGCGCTCGCGCTCGGCGGGCGCAAACCACTTGGTCTGGATCGGCTGGCGGCCCGGCGGCATCTCGTCGATGATCGAAAGGTCGAGGTCGCCGTATGCGGTGAGGGCCAGTGTGCGCGGGATCGGCGTGGCGCTCATCACCAGGATGTGCGGGTTGTAGCCCTTGCCGCGCAAAATGCCGCGCTGCCGCACGCCAAAGCGATGCTGCTCATCGACCACGGCCAGCGCCAGCGCGCGAAATTCGACCCGCTCCTGGATGATTGCGTGCGTGCCGATCACCACCTGAATTTCACCGGACGACAGCCCGGCATAGATGATTTCCTTGTCGGCGTCGGGCACGCTGCCGGTGAGCAGGACCACCTTGATGCCGTGCCCGGCCAACAGTTGGCCGACATTTTTCAAGTGCTGCTCGGCCAAAATCTCGGTGGGGGCCATGATCGCCGCCTGGTAGCCGGCCTGGACGGCCAGGTAGACCGCCGCCGCCGCCACCACCGTCTTGCCCGAGCCGACGTCGCCCTGGATCAGCCGGCTCATCGGGCGGTTGGTGATCAGGTCCTGGACGATGTCGTTCAGGGTGCGTTTTTGAGCGCCGGTCAGCGCATAGGGCAGCGTCGATACAAAGGCGTCGATCTGTTCCTGACCGACCGGGATCGACACGCCCGGTTCGGAGCGCCACTGCTCTCGCTGGCGCAAGACGCCCAACTGCAAGATGAAAAACTCGTCAAAGGCCAGCCGCCGCCGCGCGCGCGCCAGCAGATCACTGCTGTCCGGAAAGTGCATCTGGGCGACGGCCTCTTCGCGCGAGAGCAAGCCAAGCCGGTCGCGCACCTCTCTGGGCAAATAGTCGGGCAGACGCTTGGTCCAGTAATCGATGGTGGGTTTCATCATCTTGCGCAGCCAGTTGGCGCCCAACCCCTGGGTGAGCGGGTACACCGGCACCAATCGCCCGGTGCTGATCTGCTCGATCTCGAGCGGCTCCCACTTGGGGCTGTTCATCACCTTGCGCCCCAGGTACTCGTCGACCTGACCGCTGAGCACGATCTGCCGCCCGCGTTTGAGCTGATCGACGAGATAGGGCTGGTTGAACCAGGTGGCCTGGATGCTGCCCGAACCGTCGGCGACGATGCTGTTGACGATGGCCGTGCCGCCGCGATGGCGTTTGAGCCGGGTAGCACGGATGGCGCCAATCACCGTGACCTGCTCGCCGTATTGGAGTTGGGCTATCGGCTTGAGCTGCGAATAATCCTCGTGCCGGCGCGGGAAAAAGTGGAGCATATCATAGATCGTCTCGACGCCCAACCGTTTCAGCCGCCGGGCCTGCGTCTCGCCAATCCCCGCCACCACGGTGACGGGCGAGTTCAAGCCCTGCCGGGGTCCGTTGGCTGGTTCTCTGCTCGCCGCGGGGGGAGTCGCCGGCCGGGATGCAAGTTCGGGCGGTTGGGCGGCAGCCTCCGCCTGGTCGGGCAGCTGCGCCGGTGGGTGGACAAGCCGTTCAAGCAGCTCGCGGATGGACTCGACAGCCTGCGCGCATTGCCCGGACTGGGCACACGCTTCGTATCCCTGGATCAGGGCAATGATTTGATCGACGATCTGGTCTTGTGCAGCGCCCGGATAGGCGTCGCGTGCCTGCTGCGGCCACCAGATCAAAACGCCCTGCAAGCCGCCGATCACCGCTTTATTCTGATAGCCCTGTTCGATTTCCAGGGCCAGCATTTTTTGGAGTTTGTCGACGATTTCGCTCAAATGACCTCGCTGTTCTAGACTTCAAACGATGTATCTTCGTAAACGACAACGCCGAGCGCATCGGGGCCGACATAAGCAGACAGCACGGGGCCGTAGGCCATCACTGGCACGGCAACCTCTGGAAAAACCTCACGCAGTTGTTCGCTGATAAATGCTGTTTCTTCGTTCGGTTCGCTCGAGTTCTTGATAATCGCCACCTGGTGGATGGCGTCAAATTCGGTGACAAACTCGATCAATTTTTCGATTGCCGCCTCGCGCGTTTTCACCTTTTCGATGGGCAAAATCTCTCCTTCTTCGAGGGTAAACAGCGGCTTGATGCCCAACATGGTGCCCAAAATGGCCTGCGCCTCGCCAATGCCGTCGGTGTGCCGGAGGTCGTTCAACTTGTCGGCAAAAAAGACGATATAGATTTGCGGGACGATCCCGCGCACGTGGCGCACGGTGTTATCTAGCGATTCGCCCTTGAGCGATTCGCGCGCGGCGGCCTCGGCCAGGATGCCCAGACCCAGCGAAGTTGTCGCGCCATCGATGACTTCGATCTTGCACTGGCCCAGGAGCATATTGGCCGCGCGCTGGGCGTGTTCGTATGTGTGGCCCAGCCGGTGCGGCAGGTGGATGGAAATGATCTCGCTTCCACCCTGGTGCAGTTTGGTGTAAAGGCGGTAAAATTCTTCGACCGTCGGCGGGAGGGCACGCAGTTGAACCGCCGGGTTGCGTAGAAACTGCGAAATTTGCTTTTCGTCAATGTCGACGCCATCCAGAAAAACCTTGCTGCCGACCTGGATGTGCATCGGTATGACGGTGATTGATAGTTTTTTATATTCATCAGAAGCAAAACGCGCGGTCGAATCGACAACAATATGCACGCTCATACCTGACACCTTCTCCCAAGTGCCTATCCTGCAATTGCTCCCGACCTCATAGCGGGGTGAGGTGCAAATTGAGGGATAGATTCACATATGGCTATTCTGCTGAAATGATATAGTAATAATGCGGCTGCCCGCCGTCGATGACTTCAAACTCAACTTCGGGAAAAGCCTGTTCGAGCCGGTTTCCCAGGCTTTGGGCCTGAACTTGGATGACATCTTGGCCAAAATAAAGGGTGACGACCTCGATCTCGTCCATTTCGATCTGTTCGAACAACGACAGGGCCAACGCATCGACCTCGCTGCCGGTGGCGGCCAACTTGCCGTCCAGCAGGCCGATCAGTTGCCCTTCGTGTACTTGCAGGTTGTCGATGCAGGCATCGCGAACGGCGACGGTGATATGGAGCGAGCGAACCTGTTCGGCATTGCGTTCCATAGCGCGGATGTTGGTGTCCAGGTCCTGTGTGTAATTGTAGGCCAGCATCGCGCTGATGCCCTGGGGAACCGTCTTGGTGGGCACCACGCGGACGCGCTTTTCCGACAACGCCTGGGCCTGCTGGGCAGCGAGGATGATGTTTGAGTTGTTGGGCAAAATGATCACCTGGTCGGAGGGGGACTGGTCGGCCGCGCCGAGCAGTTCTTCGATGCTGGGATTCATCGTCTGCCCGCCGGGCACAATCACGTTGACGCCCAAGCTCTCGAACACGCGGCTCAGACCCGGCCCCGGCGAAACGGCTACCACGGCAATGTCCAGCCGGATTTCCTGGCTGGTGGGCTGGCCCATCGGCCCGGCGCGGCCCATAATGAACTCCTGATACTGCTCTTGCATGTTCTCGACGATCACTCGGCTGATCGAGCCGGCGTGCGCGCCGTAATTCAGCGGGTCGCCGGGAAATGGCGTGTGGACGTGGACCTTGATCGTCGTATTGTCGCCGACGACGAGCGGGCAGGTACCCATGGCCGAAATGTCAGCGCGAATCTGGTCGACATCCAGGTTGATGCCGCTGATCACATACTGCACGTCATAGCCGTATTCCTGTTCGACCTCGGCGCGGGTGTGCAGATCGACCGAGCGGGCCAGGTCTTGGGAAGCCAGAACAGCATCGCCGTGGATATAGCGCGACATACCTTCGAGAATTACAAACAAACCCTGCCCCCCCGCATCGACCACGCCCGCATCGCGCAATATCGGCAGCAGCGACGGCGTGCGCGCCACGCTGTCTCGCGCTTCGTGGACCACGTATTCAAACAGGTCGCGCAGGTCGGACATTTGTGACGCGGCTTCCAGCGCCGACTGGCTCGACTCGCGAATGACGGTGAGAATAGTGCCTTCCACGGGCTTGATCACCGCCTTGTAAGCCACCTCGGCCCCGCGATTGAGCGCCTGGGCAAACTCGATGGCGCCAAAGTCCTCTTTGCCCTCCAGCCCCTGGGCCATGCCGCGCAAAATCTGCGACAAGATAACCCCCGAATTGCCCCGCGCGCCCATCAATGCGCCGCGAGAGGCGAGATGGGCCACCGCGCCGACCTCTTGAGCCGGGCTACTGCCGATCTCTTGACAGGCGGCCTGCAAGGTGAGATACATGTTGATCCCCGTATCGCCATCGGGCACCGGAAAGACGTTTAGGCTGTTGACGTGATCGGTGTGCAGTTCCAGCCATTTGAGGCTGGCATTCAAAAGCTGCTTAAAGCCCTGCCCATCACAGGCAAAAATGGGCTTGCTCATATCCGGCAGGCCCATATCGGGACGCAAAAAGGCATTCTGGGGTGAAAAATGACCGTTCAAAACACTAGCTCCTGCTCGGGTGCGCTGGGGCAACCGGTTGTTGTCGATCAAAAGATAGGGTTCAGGCCTTGCTGCTGACGCGCAAACCTTGAACGTGTACGTTGACCTGGGTTACGGGCACGCCAACCGCTTTTTCGACGCTGAATTTAACATTATTCATAATGTTGCGTGCCACCGTGCTGATACGCACACCATATTCGATGACCACATACAGGTTGATCCTGATCTCGTCGGCCTCGATATGGACCTCGACACCTCGCTTGCTGTCGGGACGCAGTACCTGGGCCAGGCCATTGACCAGGTTTTTGGTTGCCATCCCCACCACGCCATACGAATTTAAAACGGCATGGTTGGCGATCGTGGCGACAGCGCCCGGCAACACCTGAATTCGTCCTTGAACATTTGCTTCACTCATCGAGCATCCTCGTTTGCTAAAATCCTTATCTTGTGGTATGATATGCACCCTGTGACGGGAAACCGTTCAAACGCTATGCTTGAATAAACACGGGCGAGGCGCAAGCGTCTCGCTCGAATGTTGTGCAATGATTTTGGAAAGGATATTAACGATGGCCAAGTGCGAAATTTGCGGCAAACAGCAGATGTCAGGGAACAATGTTCCTCACTCTTTGCACAAGACCAGGCGCAAGTTTAATGCAAACATCCAAAAGGTTCGTATCACCCGCAGTGGTCGGACCCGCCGGGTTTTCGCTTGCACCAGGTGCCTGCGCACAATGAACAAAACTGTCAGCGAATAATCGACCAGATCGAGGAAAACAGGCTCTTGTCCGCACAAGGGCCTGTTTTTCTTTGCCCCAGCGAGTCACCCGGCCCGCGCGAGATCGGCCTCAACCCTCAACCGGCCCATCGTCGCGTCGATGCCTTCCGGCGTGCCAAAGACGGCCACACCGGCCACCAGAATGTCTGCTCCGGCCCGCACCACACGCCCGACCGTCTCGGCATTGATGCCGCCATCCACTTGAATGTCAAAGTGCAGCCCGCGCGCCCTTCTCATCTCGCACAACCGCTCGATCCTGGACAATGACGCCTCGATGAACGACTGCCCGCCAAAGCCTGGGTTGACCGTCATCAACAGCACCAGGCCCACCTCCGGCAGCACCTCTTCCAGCACGCCCAGCGGCGTGCCGGGATTGATGGTCACGCCGGCCTGCGCGCCCAGGTCTTTGATCTGTTGAATCGTGCGATGGAGATGCGGGCAGGTTTCCCAATGGACGGTGACGTTGTCTGCCCCGGCTTCGACAAAGCGGGCGATGTATCGTTCGGGCTGTTCGATCATCAGGTGTACGTCGAGCGGCAGCGTGGTTGCCGCGCGCACGGCGCGCACCACCAACGGCCCGATGGTGATGTTGGGCACAAAGTGCCCATCCATCACGTCGCAGTGGATCAGATCGGCCCCGGCGGCCTGGGCCTGGACAACCTCGTCGTGCAAGCGGCCAAAGTCAGCGGATAGGATGGAAGGCGCAATTTTGATAGCCATAGTGCAGTAATATACACTGCTTTGGCGAAAAAATCAAGGGTGAATTTTTACGTCTGGGTCTGCTGGCGGAGCTGCCCGCACCCGGCCTGGATGTCGATGCCCCGGCGCAGGCGCACCGTCGCGGCGATGCCGTTTTCTTGCAGGATGCGTAGAAACGCATCGACCCGGCCCGCCGGAGACGGGCGCAAATCGCTGCCCGGCGAGGGGTTGAGCGGGATCAGGTTGACGTGGCACACCAGCCGCTTGAGCAGCGCGGCCAGGTGGCGCGCCTGGGCCGGCGAATCGTTGATCCCATCGATCAGGGCGTATTCAAAAGTAATCCGCCGCCCGGTTTGCGCCACATAGGCCTGGCAGGCCCGCAGCAGATCGGCCAGCGGGCAGGTTTTGTTCAACGGCACCAGGTCGCTGCGCAGGGCGTCGGTCGGGGCGTGCAGCGACACGGCCAGCCCCACTTGCAGCGATTCGCCGGCCAGCCGTTCGATGCCGGGAATATAGCCGGCAGTCGAGAGGGTGATCCGCCGCGCGCCGAGGTTAAAACCCCGTTCGTCGTTCCAGGTTTCGACGGCCTGCCAGGTGGCGTCATAGTTGATCAGCGGCTCGCCCATGCCCATCACCACGATGTGGCTCACTGCCTGCGCTTGCGCGCGCAGCGCCCGCGCAAAATAGAGCGGCTGGGCGACGATCTCGCCGGTGGTCAGGTTGCGCTCAAACCCGCTTTGCCCGGTGGCGCAAAACGCGCAGCCCACCGCACAGCCCACCTGGGTGGAGACGCATACCGTGTTGCGCTCCTCATAGCGCATCAGCACGCTCTCGATCGTCGCCCCGTCAACCAGGCGGAAAAGCGTTTTTTCGGTCTGGGCGTCGGCAGAGACCTGCCCGTCGATTAGCGTCAGCGGGTCGAGCAGATAGACGCGGGCCAACTGCTCGCGCAGCGTTTTGGGCAGGTTGCTCATCTCGTCCCAGCCAGAAACCAGGTGTACATACAGCCACTGCCAGATTTGCCCGGCGCGGAACTTGGGCTGCTGCCACAAGGCCATCTGAGCCTCGAGCGCACTCGCACTCTGATCCAAGATGCTGTTGGGGGCAGAAAAAAGGGGCATGATCAGGCCAACACACGCATCCAGGCGGCCATCAACGCCCGGATGTCGTCGAAAATCAGGTCCGGCGCAATGTCGAATTGGGCCAATCGCTCGCGGTCGGTCGCACCGGACAGGGTGAGGATGCTCAAAATACCCGCCCGCTGAGCGGAGAGGATGTCGGTTTCGGGGCGATCGCCGACAGCAGCAGTGGTTTCCCTGGTTGCGCCCATCCGTTGCATAGCCTGTTCCATCAGGAACGGCTCCGGTTTGCCGATGACGATCGGCGCGCAGTCGGAGGCGGTTTCGACGGCGGCGACGATTGTGCCCGTGCCGGGCACCTGGCCTTCGGGCACGGGCAGAGTGCGGTCGGTGTTGCTGGCGATAAAAGGCACCCCGGAGCGGATCAGCAGCGTCGCCTGGCGCAGCTTGCCATAGGTCAGGTCGCGATCCATACTCACCACCACGGCGACGGGGTCGCGGCGGCTGAGCACAAAGCCTTTGCTTTGCAGCGCGTCGTACAGGCCTTCCTCGCAGATGGCATAGATGCGTGAGCCGGGCGCAAAGCGCGCAGCCAGGTATTCGGCGGTGCCAATGGCCGAGGTGAGCACGGCGTTTTCATCGACGGCGACGCCCATACCGGCCATTTTTTGCACGTACATTTCGGGCGTGAGCGTGGCATTGTTGGTGACCAGTTGAAAGTCAATCTGGTATTGATCAAGAAAGGCAAAAAATTCTCCCAGTCCTGGCATGGGCGTGTTGCCGAGATACAGGACGCCATCCATATCGATGATCAGGTGGCGAATCGATTCCAGTCGGTGCATCCATTTCTCCTGTGTTCAAAATAAGGGGATTATTCCAATGCCGGTCAGCGAGCGAGGAACTTGCTATTCCTGGCTCTCCTGAAATGCGCTCTTGCTGACCACGCATTCGGGACAGCACCAATCGTCGGGCAGCGCCTCAAACGGCGTCCCCGGTTCGATGCCTACCTCGGGGTCGCCCTTTTCGGGGTCATAAATGTAGCCGCAAGACTGGCATTCCCACCTGGCCATCTCGGTATCCTTTCTGTGCAAAATCGATTGTGCCCACGCGCAACTTGTGGTATACTGAGTCCAACAGCGTATATGGTTTGTATTTCACAGGAGGTCGCTATGTCCGAAGAGTTCAAGCTGGGTCAATGGGTTTCCGAGGGCGTCCAGGGCGTCAAGAACAGCATCAAACTGCCGCAGGGCCGGCTGCTCCCGGAAAGTTTTCACGCGCATATCAGGGCGTCGCGCAAAGAATTTTTGATGGCTTTTCGCAGCCTGTTCGATGACGCGATTGAAAATATGGACAAGCCCAAAACCACTGCTTCTCGCAAAGCTACCAAGATCAAGGTCGAATAAAGCGCACCGCCAGGAACGTCTGCCCCTTGCCGGGTTTCGCATACCTGCCCGGCGAGGGGTTTTGTTTTCGATCCCGGCGGCCAACTCGCCCTCATTATCCGCATTTTTCAATATCTGTCAAGACATCCTGCCGTAAACATACCCGGCCGGCAAACGCGCCCGGACACAACAGCCCCCTTGTCAATGCCCGCCGAGTCATCCCCCGCTTGCCGAATGGCGCGCCGAATGGCGCGCCGAATGGCGAACCGTCTGCCCGGCGTCGAGCAGTGCGACGCTCAGTCGCTCCTGGCTGGCCCGGATAATCTCTCGATGCAAGGGAATATTTTCCATAAAGGTACGGCTATACGCGCTGCTCGCCGGGATCAGCGCGTGCTTGCGCATCGTTTCGTCGTAGGCCTGTTCGAGAAATTCGTCGGCCGCCTGATCGTCCCCATTGGCCAGCAGCGCGCGGCTGTAGGCAAACAAGATTTCTTCGCTCACACACTCGATCACCTGCACCCCACCCAACTCGACGTACAGGTCTGCCGCCGTGCGGGATCGCTCCAGCGCCTGCCCGTGATGTTCCTGGCGGCCCGCTTCGTCTGGGGACAGGTCGGCCAGTTTGAGATGCGCCTGCGCCGACAGGCAGTCGGCGGCCATCTGGTATTGGCGGGAGAGAAAGCGGCTGTCGGCGACGAGCCGGACGGTCCGATCACACAGATCGAGCGCCTGCTCCAGGTATGACTGACCGCCCAGGGCCAGGTACAACCCGGCCTCGACCAGGTTCATCCCCGCGCGGCCCATATCCTGAGTCGCCTGTGACTCTTGCTGTCGCGCGCGCTCGATCAAGTCCAGCGCAGCGCCGGTGTCGCCCATCCTGGTCAAGGTTTGGATGATGCGCAGCAGCACGAACAGGTCTTTGGCCGCCCCCCGCCAGCGCTGTTCCGACTCGTGCAGCCGGGCCAGCCCTCCCTCGTAATCGCCCAGGTAAAGGCCCTGAATCTGCCCGCAGTGCATCAGTGCATTAGCTTGAAGCGGCAAATGGCCGATTTCGACCGCCAGTTTCAGCCGCTGTTCGTGAAATTCGACCAGCATACGATAATAGTCGCCCTGCCGTTCGCACTGCATGCCCATCAAATCGAGCAGCCGTATCTCGCCGATCTTGTCGGCAAAGGTGTGGCTCAGATCGAGTGCGGCCTGTAAAAATTCAAGCCCGCGCGCCTGCTGGTCGCTCCACATATAAACGCTGCCCATCCCGGTCAGGATGGACACCTCGGCGGGGCGGTCCTCCAGCTCGCGCGCCAGTTGCAGCGCCGAATCGGCCACCTCGCCCGCGCGCGGGTCATCCAGCGCAAGAAGCTGGTTGGCGATTGCCCCCAGGCACATCATCTCGCGCCCCCGGTCGCCGATCTGCCGGGTCAGGGCCAGCGCGCGCTCGGCCAGCGATTGGCCTTCGTAGAGTTGGGCCAGGCTGCTCCACCCGGCTACGCCGGGCTGCTGAAGCAGCGCGTCGATCATCCAGACTAGGTCATCGTCCAACTGGCCGGCGAGATCGAGCAAGGCCTGGGCATCGGCGACGCCCTCCGCCCCCCGCCCCAGCCGGAACAGCACCCGCCGCCGCCCGTTGAGCACCTCGAAACGCTGGGTGCGGATGACATACAGCCGGGTTTCGCCGCGCGCCTGCGTCTCCATCTCGTCGAGCAGGTGCAGCGCGCGGGTGTACTGCTCGACCGCCTCCTCGTTGGCATAGATGGCTTGGGCGTGCTCGGCGGTCTGTAAGGCATAAAAAAGTTCTTTGCTGGCCACACCGGCGCAGCGATAGTGATAGGCCAGAAACGCATAATAGCGCGGCGAGGTGTCCAGACCAAAAAACTGCTCCATATACTGCGCCGTCTTGAGGTGATAGGCCGCGCGCAGCGGGCTGAGCAGCCCTTCATAGGCGGTTTCGCGCAGCATGTTGGATTGAAAGACGTATTCCTGGCCCAGTTCAGGGGCCGCCCCACTGGCGTGGATCAACTGCGCATCTTGCAGGGCGAGCAGGTGGCGTTCCAGCCAGTCGCCATCATCGAGTAGATGGGCCAGCATGTTGAACCAGAAAACCGGCCCAATCACCGCGGCAACCTGCAAGGCGTGACGCTCTTCAGACGACAGCCCTTCCATGCTCGCCAGCAGCAGCCCGCGCACCGTATCGGGCAGGTCGAGCGAATCGACCGCGCGCGTGGTCAGCCAGTGACCGGTCTGCTCGTCGCGCACCAGTGTACCATCGCGGATCAACGTCTGGATCAATTCTTCGATGTAATAGGGATTGCCTTCGGCCTTGCGAATGATCAGCGCGCGCAAGTCTGCGCCCAATGCGGCGGGGCCGAGCAGGTTGTCGATCATGGCCCCGCTTTGCTCCGGCGTCAGCGGCGACAATTCCAGGTCGGTGAGCAGATGGCTGAACTCGCCTTCGATCAGGCTGCACAACGGGCGCACCACCACCGTCCGCTCCTTGCGCAAGATGACGATCAGCAGCAGCGGGTGCTGCTCGCACAGCGGCAGGCAGTATTGGAGCAGCTCCAGCGAGCTGGCATCGGCCCAATGCACATCATCGAAAACGAGGATCAGCGGCCCCTGCCGGATCATCGCCTCCAGCCATTTGCGCAAAGACAGCAAAATGCGCTGCTGAAGGCCTTCCGCGTCCAACACCGCCACCCGCGCCGCGACATCCGGCGCGAGGGACAGATCGAGGAACTTGGCCAGGTATGGGTAATACTCTTCCGCCTGATCGGCCCACAAGGCCAGCGACTTTTCGCACAAACAATCGCAGGAAGAAATGGCGCACTCGCCCTCGTCGCGCCCCAGCCAGTTGTAGAGCAGATCGAGCCACATGGCATAGGGCCGCGTCTGCTCGAAAGAGCGGCACTGGCTGAAAAGCCAGGTGGGCGAGGGCAGCACTTGCAGCAGGTCGCTTTCGCCGAGCGCCTTGGAGACAATGGCTCGGTCGCGCGCGACGCGCGAGCGGACGACGGACACCAGCTCCGACTTGCCCGTGCCTTCGTCGCCGGTGAGCATCACCACCCCGCCCTGCCCGGTGTACAGGTTTTCGATGCGTTCGCGGATTGCCTCAAACTGCTTGCGCCGCCCCACCAGGTGCGACGACAGGCCGTACAGGTGCAGCCGGCGCGAGCGCAGCGCGCCGGCGCGCGGTTCGAGCGGCCTGTACACTGCCACCGGGCGGCTGACCCCCTTGACCTCGATCTGGCCCAACGCCTGCCACTTGAAACGCCCACGGGCCAGGTGAAACGTATTTTCGCTGACCAGCACGGTGCCCGGCTCGGCGGAGGCTTCCATCCGCGCGGCGAGGGCAATCGCCTCGCCCATTGCCGTGTCTTCGCTGTGCTGGCTGCGCTCGCCGATCTTGGCCACGATCACCTCACCGCTGTTGATCCCGACCCGCAGCAGCAGTTGGACGCCCTGCTGCCCGGCCAGTTGAACAGCAAAAGCCTGGATTTCGCGCTGCATGGCCAGCGCAGCCAACACCGCCCGCTCCGGATCGTCCTCATGAACCAGGCGGGTGCCCCAAAAAGCCACCAGCCCATCGCCGCGAAATTGATCGACCTCGCCGCCAAAGCGATACACCTCGGCTTCGAGGATTTGCAGCACGTGGTTCATCAACTCGACCCAGGCCTCGGTGCCCAACTGCTCCAGCAAATCGGTCGAGCCTTTCACGTCGGCGATCAACACCGTGGCCAGGCGGCGCTCGCCTTCCAGCGTAGGCGCCGGCCGCGCCGCCGGGGGCAAAGCCACCTCCACGGGCTGCGCCGCCGGCAGCGCGGCTTTATCGACCGCCGGCGGCCCGGCAAGCGGCGCGCCGCAGCGACCGCAGAATCTGAACGCGGCGGGGTTGGCAAAATTGCAGTTTGCGCACACCGTCTTGAGCTGTGTGCCGCACATACCGCAAAAGATCATTTCCGGCGGGCTTGCAAACCCGCAGTTGGGACAGTTCATACTCGATCCAGCAAACCGTTCAACGGGCTTTTAATGCCCGAATTACTTTTTGATCCATCACCGGAAAAGCATACTCGTCCAGTTCATCCAGCGTCACCCAGCGCCAGTCGCGCACATCGACGGCGACCGGATCGCCCGTGGAACGATACTGGCACTCGAAGGCGTGCAGCGTAAGCCGAAAATGAGTAAAGGCGTGCTGCACGACGATCAATTCCTCGTCGACCTCGACTTCGATGCGCAGTTCCTCTCGCAGTTCGCGCCTGAGACATTCGGGCAGCGTCTCGCCGGGATCGAGCTTGCCGCCCGGAAAATCCCACAGGCCGCCCAGCAGGCCATCGAGCGGACGTTGGGTGATCAAGACCCGATCCCCATTCCAGATCACCCCGGCGGTGACGATGTAGTGCGGGGTCGGCGCGCGGCGCAGCGGCGGCGGAAAGGCCTCCGGGTCGGCGGAGGCATAGCCCCGGCACAGCGGGCGCAGTGGGCACAGACCGCAGCGCGGCGTGCGCGGCGCGCAAAGCGTCGCGCCGAGGTCCATCAAGGCCTCGTTGAACAGCCCAGCCCGGCCCGGCGGGATCAACGCTTCGGCCAGCGCCCACAGTTTGCGGCGCGTCGATTGGGCTTTGGGGTCATCATCGATGGCATACAAGCGCGAGAGCACGCGGCGCACATTGCCATCGAGCACGGCGGCGTCCTGGTCAAAAGCCAGCGACAGGATCGCCCCGGCAGTGTACAGGCCGATGCCGGGCAATGCTAGCAGCGCTTCGCGATCGGCGGGAAGCTGCCCGCCATACCGTTCGACCACCCTCTGCGCCGCCCGGTGCAGGTTGCGGCAGCGCGCGTAATAGCCCAGCCCTGCCCACAATTTGAGCGCCTCGTCGAGGTCGGCCTGAGCCAGCGCCTCGACCGCAGGAAAGCGCGCCATCCAGCGCTCGAAATAGGGAATCACCGTCTGCACCTGGGTTTGCTGGAGCATGATCTCGGAGACCCACACCCGGTAGGGAGTGCGGTTTCGGCGCCAGGGCAGCGGGCGGAGGTGTGCTTCGGCCCAGGCGAGCAGCCGGGTTTGAATTTGGGCATACGTGGGGTCCGACATACGCCAAGTATACCACAAAACGCGGCGCTTACAACCTTTTCCCGTACCTGCTCGCCTTTGCGAAGGCTTGAGGTCTATTCGTCGCTCAATCAACCTGGTTCAATAGAGCCAGGCTCAATCGCAGACAAGTTTTGAACCTTCGCAAGGATAAGCCGGGTAATGACCTTTGCCTTTTCCCCCGCCGGGAGTATAATACGCCCAACCTCGCACCGCTCCAACAAACACCATGTTTACACTGACAGAGGAGGCCAAAATGAAACGTGTCGTCAGCATCAGCATTGGCAGCAGCAAGCGCGATCACCGCGTGCAGGTCGAATTGTTGGGCCAGCCAGTGCAGATCGAGCGCATTGGCACCGACGGCGACATTGCCAAGGCGGCCCAGCTCTACGCCGAACTGGATGGTCAGGTCGATGCCTTTGGCGTCGGCGGGACGGATGTGGGACTGCGCGTGGCCAACCGCTATTATCCCTTTCCGCAGATGCAGCGCATGGTCGCCGGAGCGAAACGGACGCCGGTGGTCGACGGCGGCGGCCTCAAGCATACCCTGGAACGCCGGGCCATCCAGTTTGTCGAGCAGCACATCGGCGAGCGAATTTCGCCCAAAACCTGCCTGGCCACTTCGGCCATCGACCGTTACGGGCTGGCCCAATCGGCCTTTGAGGCCGGATATCAAGTGGTCATTGGCGATCTGATGTTCAGCCTCGGACTGCCCATTCCCTTGCACTCGCTCAAAACCGTGCGTGTGCTGGCGCGCGTCCTGATGCCCATTTTCACCCGGCTGCCCTTTGAGTGGATTTACCCCACCGGCGACAAGCAGTCTGAAGTGACGCCAAAATGGATCAAGCATTATCATTGGGCATCGGTGATTGCCGGAGATTTTCACTATATCAAGCGGCACATGCCGGAGGGGATGGACGGCAAGGTGGTCGTGACCAACACCACCACGCCCGCCGACGTGCAGTTTTTGCGCGAGCGCGGCATCGCCTGGCTGGTCATCACCACGCCGCGCTTTGAGGGCCGCTCTTTTGGCACCAACGTGATGGAGGCGGCGCTGGTCGCTCTGGCTGGCAAGGGCCGCCCGCTGACCGAGCCAGAAATTCAAGAGATGCTCGTGCAGCTCGACTACACGCCAACCATCGAGAAATTGGAGGGAGAACGATGATGCTCGATGCAATTATCACCGCCGGGGGCGACCCCGCCCGCGACGCCGAGTTGCTAACCTATGCTGCCGACGTGACCGGTCGCCCGGCGCCGCGCAAGGCCTTGATCGAGGTGGGCGGCAAAACCCTGTTGGCGCACGTCGTCGATGCCCTGCGCGGCTCCGGCCGCGTGCGGCGGGTCGTCGTCGTTGGGCTGCCGGAGGAGCACCGCCCCCTGCTCGGCCCCGACGTGACCTTTTTGCCCGACACCGGCAGTATGCTCGGCAACGGTCGGGCCGGCGTCGAATACCTGAAATCGACCGGCGAGATCAGCGAACGGTTGATCGCTTCCTCGTCGGACGTGCCGCTGATCACCCCGCAGATTGTCGACGGCATGCTCGATCAATGCCTGGCCCACGACGCAGATTTTTGCTACAACATTGTCGAGCAGAGCGTGATGGAGCGCGCTTTTCCCGGCTCCGGGCGGACGTTTGTGCCCATCGAGGGCAAACGCTATGCCGGCGGCGACATCAACTTGGTGCGCACCAGGATCGTCGAGAGCAACCTGGAGAAACTGGAACAGATCATCGGCCAGCGCAAGTCGTTCTGGCGGCAGCTCAGCTTTGTCGGGCTGGACACGGTGTTTCTGTTCCTGATCCGCCGCCTGACCATCGCCCAGGTCGAGCGGCGCGTGGAAAAGGTGCTCCAGTTCACCGGCAAGGTGGTGATCAGCCCCTATGCTGAACTGGCCATGGACGTGGACAAACCGCATCACCTCGACGTGGTGCGTTCGGCATTCGCCGCGGCGAATGCCGAATGATCGATTGGCTGCGCCGCTTGAAAGGGCTGGACCGCGCGTTGAGCGAGCGGCTGACCCTGCCCCCCACTTCGCCCTGGCGCTGGCTGCCCGCTGCCGGCGCGCACCTCGGCGACGGGCCGCTCTGGTTTGCGCTGGGCGGCTTTTTATTGGTGTTCGGCAGCGCTTTGATACGCGGAATCACATTGATCGCGCTGGCGGCGGTGCTGCTTTCCAGCGGCATCTCGACCTTGATCAAATACACGGTGCGCCGCCGCCGCCCGCAGGAATTGACCCAGTTTTATACGCTCAAGTACGACCGCTACTCGTTTCCCTCCGGCCACGCCACACGAATGGCCGCCATCGCCGTCATTGTCGGCGCGCGCGCGCCCGCGTTGGCCCTCCCGGCCTGGATGCTGGCGCTGCTGGTGGCCCTGTGCCGCGTGCTGGTCGGCGTGCATTACCTGAGCGATGTGATCGCCGGGCTGGCCATCGGCACGGCAGGGGCGGCTATTATTTTGTTGGTGATCCGGTAGTTGGGTGCGCAAATAGGGCCTATCCTCCAAGATCATTGTTTGCAATGGTTCCCATTGCCTGGGCAAGGATTTCGTCCCGAGCGACCAAGCCCTGTTCAGTTCCGATTTATTCGGGATAGGAGCAAGTGCAATGAATACATCAGACAAGGTCATCCGGGTACTGATAGCCGACGATCACCCTGTAACACGTAAAGGCATTCGTAGCATTTTGCAAAATATACCTGACATTGAAGTTGTGGCAGAGGCCATAGATGGAATAGAAGCGAAACAGATGGTAGCGGAGCTATGTCCAGACATTCTGCTTCTCGACTTGGTTATGCCTGGATTGCGCCCATCCCAGGTCGAAGAGTGGGTACGGACCAATTGTCCGGAAACCATCACGTTAGTGCTGACGGCCCACGACCGCAACTGCTACCTGGCAAAAGCAGTCGAGGCCGGAGTGGCAGGTTTTCTTACCAAGGAAAAAGCTCCCCACAAGCTTGTAGAGGCAATACGCCGTGCCGCAAAAGGAGAGGTTCTTATCACGGAGGAGCAACTAGAGCGGGCGCGTTGCTGGCACAAGGTAGTGGGTGAGCGATGGCAAAGTTTGACTGCACGTGAACGTCAAGTGTTGGTGATGATATCGAGAGGATGGAGCAACAGGCAAATTGCCAAGGAATTAAGTATCAAGGAACACACGGTAGAAACTCATGTCGGGAATATACTCGGCAAGTTGCAAGTCGCTTCGCGGAACGAAGCAATTGCATGGGCCTGGCAGCAGGGAGTGATTGAAGAACTGAGTTCTCCTGGTCGATTTACAATCTCTGAGTCTTGTGTAAACCAGCCAGACAACAATGGTGGATTTCCAGGATGACAAACCTCCACAAGTTTGATAGAATAACGTTAGCTCATCGAAACCGGAATGTGTCAAGTATTATGAGACAACCGATCAGAGCAATCTGTGGACAGTGCC
>CAYRXM010000069.1:0-23557 GCA_964428175.1 uncultured Anaerolineae bacterium | reverse complement strand
AGGGTAGAGGCAATTTTCAAAGCAGAAAGAACCACCATGCCGCTTCACCTGGATGGACTGTACGCCCAAGTGATCCAACTGGCCCAGGCGCTGCCCGCTGATGGATCGCCCCGCCAGTTGGGCGACGTGCTGGCCTTTTTGCGCCAGGCCGACCCCGCTCAACTGCGCGAGAAACTGCGCCAGCGCAAGAGCGGCGCGCGCATCCCCTGGCTGGTCGCCACCCCGCGCGACTCGCTGGCCCAGCGTTTTGCCCCGCTTCCCTTGCCCACCGATTTCAGCGTTGTTGCCAGCGACGGTTCTGCCATTCCACCCGACCGGCACAGTTCGGTGCGCTATTTTGTGCTCAACACCGGCTATGCCGTTTTGACCTACGGCGGCCGGCCCGCCGCCGATCTGGACGCAGAATCTCGCTTTTGCTTTTCCGACGCCGACCTTTATTTCGATCCGCAGGGCAAGCGCATTCCCATCGAAGGGACACGCCTGGGCATCCTGATGGGCATCGAAGAAATGCTCAAGTTGAGCCAGGTGGCACAGCGGGTTTGCCAGCCGGCCGTCGCCATCTGCGACGGCTCGCTGATCTTGTGGAACCTGCAAACCGAAGAGAGCGAAATCAAATCGGCCTATCTGAAGCGCTTTCTCGACGCGCTGGATCGGCTACGCGACGCCGGCGTGCCGCTGTGCAGCTATATCAGTTATCCCGGCAGCCAGGACGTGCTCAACAGCCTGCGCCTGCTGGCCTGCGACGATGGTACGCGCAAGTGCCAGGACTGTCCGCAGCAAAGCGAAACCCAGATTTTGTGCCAGACTATGGGCGCCCTGCGCGACCGGCAGCTTTTTCACCTGCTGCTCCATCCCGGCGAACGCTCCGACATTTTCGAAAGCGAATCGGCCATCCTCAGGGACTATGGCGCGCACCACATCCAGTTCTTTTACCTCAATGTCGGCGACGAAATCGCCCGCGTCGAAGCGCCGCAGTGGGCCATGACCGACCCGGAGATGCTCGACCTGATGCATGCCGTGCTGGTCGATCAATGCCGGCGCAGTGCGCAGTATCCGCCTTACCCGCCGGCGTTGATCGAGGCGCACGAGCAGGCCGTCATCTCGACCGGCGACCGGGCCGTCGTCGAATCGCTGATCGAGCAGGCGCTGGCCGAGCAGGGTATCTTGTATGTGCGCTCGGCCAAAGATCGCAGCAAGCGCGCGCGCGGTGTCTAGGAGGCTGTGATGAATGAAACCAACCGCATTGGCGAGATCATTGAAACCGGCACCATGCTCTTTGTGGCCGAAAGCTTTACCCTGCACCAGCCGCCGGCGCTGGGGCGATTGGTGTACGTGCAAAACGTCTCCGCACAGACGTATGGTGTGGTCTGTCATGGTGCGACCGCCAGCCCCGATCCCGGACGGCGGGCCGTGCGCCGCAGCACCGACGGCGTCTATGACGAGGCGATCTATCACGAGCATCCACAGCTCGAGCGCACACTGCACACCGAGTTTACCGTGCGGCTGGTCGGTTATTCTCAAGACGGCGTCATTTATCGCTACCTGCCGCCCACCCCGCCGCCGCTGCACTTTTCGGTGCTCGACTGCGACGTGGCCCAGGTGCGCGCCTTTACCGACAGGCTGACCTACCTGCGGCTGCTGCTGCAAACCGGCGAAATCTCGCCTGATCAACTGCTCGCCGCGCACATCCGCCAGGCTTACCACGCGCGGGGCGACGACGATCAGTGGCTGGCCGGGGCCGCGCGGCTGATCGCCGGGCTGCTCAAGAGCGATTACGACCAGCTGATGACCGTGCTGTACGGGATCGCGCCACAGGGATGAAAGGCGAATTTGCCTCGATCGATGTCCTCGGCGTGCGCGTCGACGATGTGAGCTGGGACGAGATGCTCCAGGCCGTCGTCCGCTTTGTCGAGCGGGGCGGCGCGCACCGCATTGCCACCGTCAACGTCGAATACGTGATGGCCGCGCGGCGCGATCCCGAATTCGCCGCGATCTTGCGCCGCACCGACCTGAACGTGCCCGACAGCGCCGGCGTGCTGATGGCCGCGCGCTGGCTCGGCCATCCCCTGCGCGAGCGTGTGACCGGCTCGGACGGCATTTATCGCATCGCTGAGACGTGCGCCCGGCATGGCCTGCGGCTCTTTTTGTTCGGGGCCAGGCCGGGCGTGGCCGAGCAGGTGGCCGAAATCTTGCAGGGGCGCTTTCCGGGGCTGATCGTTTGCGGGACGCAGGCCGGGTCGGAGAACGCGCAGGTTGTCGACGGGCCGGAAAATGAGGCCATCGCCGACCGCATCCGCCAGGCCGGAACCGACGTGCTGTTGATCGCCTACCCGCAAATTCCGCAGGAAAAGTGGCTGTCGCACAACCTGGAGCGGGCGGGGGCCAAAGCGGCGATGGGCGTCGGCGCGGCGTTTGATTTTGTTGCTGGGGTGCAAAAACGCGCGCCCAAAGGCTGGCAGCGATTCGGCCTGGAGTGGCTGTACCGGCTGCTGCAACAGCCCTGGCGCTGGCGGCGAATGCTCGCCCTGCCCTACGCGGCCTGGCTGGTTTTCTGGCAGAAATTCAAACGACGACAGACCAGTGACTACTGACCGCCGTCGACAGTCTGTCTTCAAAGGAGAAAGCAATGTCTTTGACCGTTGATATGGATTATTTAATCAAAAACTTGATTGAATTACTTCAGACACCCAGCCCCACCGGCGACACCGGCGCGGCGATCGACGTGGCCGCGCGGGCCTTTGACGCGCTGGGCCTGCCCGGCCAACGCACCAACAAGGGCGCGCTGGTGGTGCGTATGGAGGGGCAATCGAACAGCCGCCCGCGCGCGCTGTCCGGGCACGTCGACACGCTGGGGGCGATGGTCAAAGAGGTCAAGAGCGACGGGCGGCTCAAGCTGACCCGGCTGGGCGGCTACTTGTGGCAGACCGTCGAGGGGGAATACTGCCTGGTGCATACCGCCGGGGGCAAAATCTATACCGGCACCGTGCTGGCGCACAAGACCGCCATTCACACCTACGGGCAAGAGGGCATCGCCGGGTCCAAGCACAGCGATGACGATGTCGAAGTGCGGCTGGACGCGCGGACGACTTGCAGGGAAGAAACCTCGGCGCTGGGCATCGAGGTGGGCGATTTTGTGAGTTTTGACCCGCGCGCCCAGATCACCGATACCGGGTTTGTCAAATCGCGCCACCTGGACGACAAGGCCGGCGTGGCGATCATGCTGGCGGCGGCTCAAGCACTGCTCGATGCCGGGCTGAAACCGGCACAAACAACCTATTTTTACATCAGCCCCTACGAGGAGGTGGGCCACGGCGCGTCGTCGGGCATCCCGGAAGAGGTCAAAGAACTGCTGGTGGTCGATATGGGCGCGCTGGGCGACGGCCAAAACAGCGACGAGTACACGGTGAGCATCTGCGTCAAGGACAGCTCCGGCCCTTACGACCTGGGCATGCGCCGCCGGCTGGTCGCGCTGTGCCAGGCCCACGAGATCCCCTTCAAGGTGGACATTTACCCCCAGTATGGCTCGGATGGCAGCGCGGCGCTGCGCGCAGGCGCCGACCTGGTCGTCGGGCTGATCGGCCCCGGCGTCGACGCCTCGCACGCTTTCGAGCGCACGCACAAGGAATCGCTGCTGCACACCGCGCGGTTGGTGGTGGAGTACCTGTTGGGTGAATAGCAAGAAGTTTGGCACGTGAGCGTGCGGCGCTCCTCGATGGAGCTATTCCTCGAATAGATGGAGAATGGGGCAATGAAAAAATACCCGATCTTTGTGGCTTTGCTAGTCTGCCTTTTGCTGGGCTGCGCGCTCCCGTCGTTCAAGCCGCCGGCGCCACAGGAAACGCCGCCGGCAACGGCATCGACGCCGAAAAAGGTGACGTTGGTGCCCACGTCTACGCCAACGGCAGCGCCCGCGTCTCCCACCAGGACGGCGGCCGAGGTGAAAAACCTCGACCTGAGCAGCGTGCGCATCCGTTCCGGCGACCTGCCGGGGGGATTCGTGGCCTTTGACCTGGCAACGATCGGCATCAGCCCCGAGATGTTTGAGCAGCAGGGCTACAAGGCCGAAAACCTGGCCTCGTTTCTGTCCCTGTTTCCGGCCGAATTGAACATCAGCTTGATCGTGCGCGCGCAGAACGACGCCGACCGTGAAAGCTTTGACTTGCTGCTGGACGATCCTCAAACGGTGCTCGATATGATCGGGTCGCAAATAGGCCAGGTCAAAGAAAAAAAAGTCATGGAAGACATGCCCAAGATCGGTGAAAAGGCCGGCGGGTTGAGCGTGGTGCTGGCGCGGGGAGAAGCCAATCCGATCCCGATCGACAACCTCAAGGCCGATCTGGTCGTTTTTCGACGAGGGATGGTGTTCGGAGCCTGCCTGTCCATTTACCCCAACGGCCAAAATCCGCGCGCGCCGGCGGCAGACCTGGCCCTGCTGCTCGACGAGCGGCTGCGAGAAGCCCTGGGAGAAAAGTGACCGCCCGCCTGCTTTTTCTCGACCGCGACGGGACGCTCAATCGCACGTTTGGCCGCCGTCCGCCCAACACGGTCGACGAGGTCGAACTGCTGCCGAACGTGCGCGAGACGCTGTCCGGGTACGTCATGGAGGGATGGCAGCTGGTGGTCATCTCTAACCAGGGCGGGGTCGCGCACGGCTATATCAGCGAGGCGCAGGCCTGGGCGATCCAGGATCGGGTGATCGACTTGCTTGGCCTGCCGGTCGCCGCCTCCTACCTCTGCCCGCACCGGGCCGGCGCCCAGGTCGCGGCCTACGACCTGGACTGTCCCAATCGCAAGCCCAACCCCGGTTTCATCCTCGACGCGCTGGCCCAATTCGGCGCACAGCCTCAAGACTGTCTTATGGTCGGCGATCTGGAAAGCGATCAGCAGGCTGCACAAGCGGCCCATGTCCCATTTCGCTGGGCCGACCCGTTTTTCAATCGCACGGCGCAAGCCTGAACACATAGCCGTCGCCCAGGTAACGATGCAGGATCACCCCTGCATACGCATCTGTGTGCCTTGTCACCAGGTCGGCGATGAACGGGCCGTACATCCAGCGCCAGCAGGCTTCGTTGTCGCAGCGACGGCGCAGCAAGAGAAATATATTCTCGTATTGGGTGCAGCGCGGCTCAAGGTAGGCCATCAGGGTGTCATAGTCGGGGTGATCGGTGTACGGGTAGGGCGAAAACGAGATCGCTGCCCCATAGTTGAAATAAAAGGGCAGGTCCATCACGTCGTCGCCGACGACGAGATCGCGCGCGGTGGTGTGATCCCTCACCCAGCTCAGCCGCTCCGAGCGGGCGACGGCGCCGGCCTCGCTTTGCGGCTCAAGCTCCCGCCACAGCTTGACCTGATCGCGAATTCCCAGCGCCCCCAGCAGCAGCGCGCCGTAAATCAGGTGTTTCGCCGGCAACCTGACCGTCTTGACCAGCAGCACCGCCCACAGCAGCACCAGAGCCACGCCGGCCGGCACGACCAATCGCGGGCCGATCTGGTCGAAATGGGTTTGCGTGCGCTGGTAGAGCAGCAAGGCCAAATAGCCCAACGTCCAAAAGCTCAGCAGATAGGCCTTGCCGCCGAGAAAAACCTCCGCTAGTGTCGGGCGCAGCCGCCGCCGCGCGGCCAAAATCAGCCCCATTCCAATGATCGATACCCAAAACCACAGCCCTTGCTGCTCGCGTTCGACGCCGTCCAGGTAGGACTTGAGCAGCCCGTCGATCGTGTCGCCCCAGTTTTGGCCCAGCCCGCGCGGCGATGGGTTGCGCGCCGGGCCGAGCAGCGCGCCGTCAAAGTACAGGCTGCGCCCGACCACCCACAGCGCGGGCAGGGCGAACCCCGCCGTGTACAAAGCCAGGTTTCGCCACGTCCAATGACGGTTATCGGGTTCGATCAACAGCAGGATACCCAGCACAAACAGGGGCAGAAAAGCATAGCGGGTAGCAAAAGCCAGCCCCGTCGCCAGGCCGGCCAGCACGGGCCAAAGGTAGCGCTGGCGCAGCGTGTGCCTCGTGCGCGACAGCAGCCACAGGGCCAACCAGGCCAGGGCGATCGCCGGAGCCTCGCTCCAGGCATAGGACGATACGAAACGCAGCGGCGCGTAAAGGAGCAGGCCGGCCGTGGCGATCAGTGCCGCGCCGGGATCAAACAGCTCGCGCACCAGCAGCCAGGTCAGCAGCAGAATCGCCGCGTAACTCAGCACGGGCACGAGCAGCGCGGCGTCGGCCCAGGAGAGACCGGTCAGGCCAAACAAGACGATCAACAGGGCATACACCGGCGGCTGCGAGGTGATCGGCGTGGGGATGGCGCGGTTGTCGTCCCAGTGCGGCTGGTTAAAGCCCAGCGTCGACTGGACGATGCCTCGCCCGGCGGCGATGTTGCGCGCCACGTCGACGTAATTCATCGAGTCGGGCGAAAAGCGGCGCAGGCGGGTCAGCGAGTTGAGGCCAAAGAGAACCAGGTAAACGAGAACAGCCAGCAGAAAAACCCATCGCAAAATCCGGTACAGACGATCGAGTGTGTCTGCTGGCTGTTGAGTGGTCATGTCACATCCTTGTGAGTGGAACAAGAGAAACCTGGTTTTTGACAAAAACCGGGTTTCTTAGTCGATATTGATCTCTGTGGAACCATAGCCACCGTGGATCGACGTAAAATCGTCCCGATTGCTCCAGGCGAGAATGACCTTGTAACTCGATCCGGCGCGCAGCGGCTTGTCGTTCACGTCGCCCGAGTCGAGCGGAATCTTGAACTCGATCACGGTCACACCGCCCGCCTCGCTGCCGCCAAATTCGAGAATGTCGTTGCGGCCGCCCAGATCGGTGTCGGGCGGGTGCGAGTTGGCCCCAATCGGACGGGTGCCAAACATGTCTTCGACAAAGGTCTGCCCGTCTTTGACATAGCCGAAAATGTAATTGGCGCCCTGCATCTTGTTTTGGGGATCAAAGCCCACCGCCACCCAGCCGGTCGATTTGGCCGACAGCGCACCGTACAGGAATTCGGCGTCGGTTGACCAGTAAAATTGGACTCCGCCGGCCTCGACCGTATTGGCGTATTCCCCTTCACCAATGACACCGTCGGGCGTCCAGGCTGGTCCTTCGACTGTTGGCGCCAGCGTGGGGGTTGGCGGTTCCGTCGCCGCTTGCGTCGTTGGCGTGGGCGGCGCCTGGGTTTCTTGGCCGCTTTTCGCCGGGGTCGATGTCGAAACCGGTTCTGTCGTCGCGGTCGGTGTAATTTCTTGTGCCGGCGTGTAGGTCGGCGGCACAGCCGTTGCCGTAGGCGCCACGGTCGTCGCCGCACAGCCAACCAGGGCCACGATCAGCAGCAGTGATACCAAGAATGTTGTTTTCATTGTAACCTCCTCTAAAAATCTTGAGGTTCATTGTATCACGATGCGAAACGGATGCATACGACTAAAGTCAGGGTTGGCCAGCCGGCAAATTGATTGGCTCCATTCGATTGATGATATTCTTGCAGGGCCGTGTCTATTTTCATAAATCGTAATACAACTCGATCTCGTAAGGGTGCGGGCGGTTGCTCACCTGCTGCTCTTCCCGGCGCTTGCGCTCGATCCAGCGTCCAAGCAGCTCTCCGCTGAACACATCTCCCGCCAGCAGAAAATCGTGGTCGGCCTCCAGCGCATTCATCGCTGCGCCCAGCGATGTGGGCAGCGCCTTGATCGTCTGGCGCTTTTCTGCCGACCAGGCAAAAATGTCCTCATCCACCGGGCCAAAGCCCATTTCGGTCGGGTCCATCTGCTTGCGGATGCCGTCCAGGCCGGCGAGCAGCTGCGCGGCCATCGCCAGGTAGGGGTTGCAGGTCGCGTCGGGCGGGCGAAACTCGAAACGCGCCGAATCGGGCCGGTTGGCGTACTTGGGGATGCGAACGGCCGCGCTGCGATTGCCCAGCGAATAGATCGCGCTGATCGGCGCTTCGTAGCCGGGCACCAGCCGCCGGTACGAGTTGGTGCTCGGATTGGTCAAGGCCATCACCGCGCCGCCGTGATGGAGCAGCCCGCCGATATAATAGCGGCCAATGTCGCTGATCGTCCCGTATTTCTCCGGGTCATAGCACAGATTCTGGCCCGCCTTCCAGAGGTATTGGTGAAAGTGCATCCCGGAGCCGGCTTCGCCGTAGAGCGGCTTGGGCATAAAGGTCACCGACAGTCCCGCCTGGAAAGCGGTCATCCGCGTCACATATTTGGCCAGCATCACCCCGTCGGCGGCGTGGACGAGCGGCAGCATGGGCGTTTCGATCTCGCACTGGCCGGGGCCGCCGACTTCGTGGTGGTGATACTTGACCTCCAGACCCATGTCGAGCAGATGCTGGCTGATGCGCGAGCGCAGGTTGTACAGGCGATCTTGAGGGGGGATGGCGTGATAGCCGCCGTGGCGCGGGATGGGGTAGCCCAAACCCGGTTCTTGTGTGTTCCAGTCTGCCTCTGGCGATTCCAGACGATAAAAGGCCGAGTTGATGCTGTTGTGATAGCTCACGCGGTCGAACACATAGAACTCGAATTCCGGCCCCCACAGGCTGGTGTCGGCGATGCCGGTGGCGCGCATATAATCTTGGGCGCGCCGGGCAATGTTGCGCGGATCGTAGGGGAAAACGGCGCGCGTGTCGGCCTCCTGGGCCGAGCAAATAAAACTCAGTGTGGGCAGTTCCCAGAACGGGTCGCAAGCGCCGGTGCTCAGATCGGGCACGGCGACCATGTCGCCCGCGCTGATGGATTTAAAGCCCACGCTGGAACCGTCCAAGCCCACACCTTCGACCATCAGCTCCGGCACAAACTGCACTGCCGGCAGGGTCAGGTGATGCCAGCGCCCCCACAGATCGCAGAACTTGAGATCGACCATAGCGATTTCGTGTTCGCGGATAAAATCGCGCGCCTGCTCGAACGTCTCAAACATGCTCTGTCTCCTTTGACTCGCATTTTTATTATAGTCGGGCAACTGCTCACCCTTGCGAAGGTTTGAGGTCGATTCATCGATCAGCCAACCAGGCTCAATCGCCGGCAAGTTTTGAACCTTCGCAAGGGCAGGCCGAGCAATGACGTGACCGGGTAGCGAAAGACCGGCCTAACGGCAAGCGGCGCTCAGAAAGGCAGCCCGCCTTGCCAGATCGAAAAGATGAGCACCAGTAACAAGATCAAGGCCAGCGTGGCATAGATGAGCCGACGCGCATAAATCCTTTGCATATCACACCTCCGTTATGCCATTTTATAGTTTTCGGAAAAGATGCGCTGGCGGGTAAGCTCAAAGGCGCGTTTGCGGCTGATCTCGTGCATATCCTGGCGAGAAACGGCAAGCTCTTCCAGCGCGCGCTCCACCGAAACGATCATCGGCATGGGGCCGCAGATGAAATAGGTGCAGTTGCGATAATCGCACGACAGGTGCCGCTGCAGCACGTCTTTGGTAATATACCCGCTCTCGCCCTTCCAATTCTGCGGCGGCTTTTCCAGGACGTGGATGACCTCCAGGTTGAGCTTTTTTTGCAGCGCGTCAAGCTCCTCGCGAAAAATGACCTCGTCCCAGGTCGGGTTGCCGTAAAAGAACTGCAATGAGTGTTTATCCTCGCGGTCGGCCAGGGTGCGCAGCATGCCCATGATCGGCGCCGAGCCGATGCCGCCGGCAATGAACACATAGTTCCTTCCGGTGTGGTGTTCGAGGTCAAAAGTGCCGTAAGGTCCATCGACGTACACCTTGGTCCCCGGCTTGACGCGGCCGATGGTGGCGGTGAAATCGCCCAGTTCCTTGATCGCAAAAACCAGGCGTTCCGGGTGTTCGTCGCTGGAGGCGTAGGAGAAGGGATGCTCTTCGATGCGGAAAGGCGAATGCCCAACGCTCAACCAGGCCACCTGTCCGGCGCGAAAGGGCACGCCAGGATGTCCGACCGGTTCGAGCACCAGGCTCCACGTCTTGCCGCGTTCCTTGATCACCTCCACCACCTGGTAAGGCCGGCGCAGCAGCTGCCACGGCTTGACCACACGGATATAGACGATCATCGCCGCCCAGACGAGGCCCAGCACAATCCACAGGCCGCGCTGGATCGTCACCGAGGTGTAATAATTCACCTCCAGGATGTGATAGAGCGCCAGGGCGGCGATGCCCACCGACAAGATGTCGTGCAGCCAGCGCCAGGCTTCATAGGACAGCTTGAGGGCCAGCCGCTTGATTGAGGTAAAGATGAGCAAGATCAGCAGCACGATGGCCGCCACGGCCGCCCGTGCGCGCCACGGCGCGCTGATGATGTTGAGCAGTCGCAGCGTGTGCGGATTTTGGACAAAGAGAATCAGCGGGTGGGCCAGGGTCAGCAGGAAAGCGATGATGGAGAGCCGGTGGTGAACGTCATAGAGCGTGTCCAGCGGAAAAATCTCGCTCAAAAACGGCAGCCGGGCCGTGGGGATGAACTGCAAGCCCATCAGCGCCAGCCCGGCAAAGCCCAGCGACACCGAGAGTTCGCGCCAAAACGTGCGTCCTGCCGGGCGCGGCGCAAACAGCAAAATCATCAAGGGAGCAAAGACGAGGATAAAATAGACTGCGATCCAAAACCACTGCCGGGTACGGTATTTTGCCATCCCATCATTCCTTTCTTTGATCGTTTATCCGTCCGTTTTGAGTTTTGCAATGGATAGTGTATACTAGGCAGGGAAATAAAGCAAGTCACTTGCCCTGTATTTTGGGCTGTCATCGGGATCGAGGAGGCAAAGATGAAGTGGTCCACCGTTCTGACGATTGGGTTGGTCTTGATGGGCCTGACCGGGTTGGTCATCTGGGGCTATCAATTCTTTATTGCCCCCGAATCGGTCGCCAGCATCACCGAGAAATGGGAGCAGGCCGGCCACGCGGACGCCAGCTCGCCATCCTTCACCAACTGGGACGGGGCCGACCCGCCGCAGGTGCCACAAAACTGCGCCAAGTGCCACAGCCTGTACGGCTATCTCGATTTCCTGGGTGCCGACGGCACGGCCGCCGGGCAGGTGGATGGGCCGGCGCCGCTCGGCTCGGTGCTCTATTGCAACACCTGCCACAACGCCCAGGCGCACGAGCTGTCCGCGGTCAAATTTCCCTCCGGCATCCAGGTGCAGGAACCCTCCAGCGCAGTCAACTGCATGCAGTGCCACCAGGGCCGCACGGCGACGATCACCGTCGACAATGCCATCGCCGGGCTGGACCTTGATGTCGTCTCTGACAAGCTGGGTTTTATCAACGTCCACTATGCCGTCGCCGCGGCGACGCTGCTGGGCAATGATGTACAGGTCGGCTACCAGTATTACGGCAAGTCCTATGCCGGGCGCTTTGAGCACGTGGCAGATTATCGCACCTGCACCCAGTGTCACGACGCGCACAGCACCCAGGTCGATCCCGACCTGTGCAGCCCCTGCCATTACAACGTCGTGGACGAAACCGACCTGCGCGAAATCCGCTCCGACAAGATCGATTACGATGGCGACGGCGACGTGAGCACGCCCATCGCCGACGAAATCGCTGTCTTGCACGCTGCGCTCTATGCTGCGATACAAGACTATGCCGCCACGGTGATCGGCACGCCCATCGTCTATGACAAGAGCGCGTTTCCCTACTATTTCACCGACACGAACGCCAACGGCATCGCTGACGAAAACGAGGTCAATGCGGGCAATCGCTACGCCACCTGGACGCCGCGCCTGGTGCGCACGGTCTATAATTACAACTATGTACACAAGGATCGGGGCGCTTTTGCGCACAATGCCCGCTATGTCCTGCAACTGCTTTACGACAGCCTGGAAGATTTGAACGAGGCGACACCCGTGGCCGACCTGGACAGTTTCGTCCGTCCCTGATTCGCGCCAACCCAAGAGGGGGATCGCGTGCAAGGTAAAACAACTTTTCTCGTCGCCGGATTGTTGATCGTCGCTGCTGTGGCGTACCTGCTCGTCAGCAGCACCGACAGCACGGCGCACTATTATCTGACCGTCGAAGAGGTGCGCCGGATGGACGCCGCCGGGCAGCGGCGTGATGTCACTGTGTCTGGGGCGGTGCTGGGCGAGAGCATCGTCTATGACGATTTGGGCACAACACTGACTTTTACCATCATCCAGATACCGGGCGATCCCCGCGAGGTGGCGCGCGCCGGCGGGGCAGAGCAGGTCATCGCTGCCGCCGTGCGCGATCCCGCCGCGCCCACCCTCGATGTCGTCTACTCGGGCAGCAAGCCCGACATGCTCCGCCACGAAGCGCAAGCCATCCTGCGCGGGCGGCTGGGCGATGACGGGCGTTTCTACGCCGACGAAATCCGTCTCAAATGTCCTTCCCGCTATCAAGAAGCGCTCTCCGAACAAGCAGTTGAGTGATGCTGGGCGAAATCGGCGCGGTGCTGCTCATCCTCTCGCTGGCGCTTGCCATCTATGCCGCCGGCGCGGCGCTGTGGGGCATTCGCCGTGGCGACGAACGCTGGGCGCAGAGCGCGCGCAATGCCACCTATGCGCTGGCTGCGTTGATGGGCGCGGCGGTTGTGGCGCTGCTAGCTGCTTTGCTGGGCAATCAGTTCCAGATTCGCTACGTGGCCCAACACTCCGCCACCTGGACGCCGCTTTATCTCAAGGTTTCGGCGCTGTGGGCCGGGCAAGAAGGATCGCTGCTCTTTTGGGGCTTTTTGCAGGCACTCCTGGCTGCGCTCGCCATCGGCCGGCCGATGCGGCAGGCGCGTCTCCTCGTGCCCTGGGCCACCGTTTTGCTCAACCTGATCGCCGCCTTTTTTATCGCTGTGATTTGTTTCCGCTCCAACCCCTTTGCCCTGCTGCCCGCCGCGCCGCCGGAGGGACAGGGTTTGAACCCGCTGCTGCGGCACCCCGGTATGATTTTGCACCCGCCGGCGCTTTATGTCGGCTTTGTGGCCCTGTCCATCCCCTTTGCCTTTGCGCTGGCAGCGCTGCTGACGCGCCGGGTCGCCGATTGGCCGGCTGTTCTGCGGCCCTGGATTTTGCTCGCCTGGCTGAGCCTGGGCGCGGGCCTGCTGCTGGGCATGCGCTGGGCCTACGATGTGCTCGGTTGGGGCGGCTACTGGGCCTGGGACCCGGTCGAAAATGCCGGGCTGCTGCCCTGGCTCACCGCGACGGCGCTCTTACACGGGGCGGTCATGCAGCGGGAAAATCGCGGCTTTGAGCTGTGGAACCTGCTGCTGGCGGTCGCCTCATTCGCGCTCACCCTCTTTGGCACCTTGATCACCCGCAGCGGCTTGATCGAATCTGTCCACGCTTTTACCGATTCCGGCCTGGGCGGCAGTTTCCTTGCCGCTCTCGTCGTCGTTGTCGGCGGTGCGGCGATGCTGCTCGTGCTCCGCCGCGACCTGCTGCGCATTCCCGCCGCCGACGGCGGCTTGCTCTCGCGCCAGGGAGCGTTCTTTATCACCCTGGTTCTCCTGGCGACGTTGAGCGCGTCGATCCTGATCGGCAGTGTGCTGCCCACCCTCAGCGATGTGCTGTCCGGGCGGCGTTTCGTCGCCGGGCCAGATTGGTTCGACCGGGTGACCGGCCCGCAGTGGGCCGCGCTGCTGCTGTTGATGGGGGTCTGCCCGCTGCTGGGGCGGGCGGCGACGGCGCTCCGCCGGGATCGGATCGCCCTCGCCGGCGGCGCGTTGGCGACTATGCTGGCCGGGGCAGCGCTCGGCCTGCGGCAGCCGGTGTCGCTGATCGGCCTGGCGCTGGTGGGGGCGGCAGGGGGCGTTACGCTCGTCGAGTGCGTCCGCCGGGGTTGGCGGCGGCGCAGCGGCGGCTATCTCGTCCACGCCGGCATCGTTCTGATGGCGGTGGGCATTATCGGCACGCGGGTGTACCCGTTCAGCCAGGACGTGACCCTCGATCTCGGCGCGCCTATGTCGGTGGGCGCACCCACCGGCGCGGGCGAGTACACCCTGATTTTCGAAGGACTTGAGCGTGAGATGCGCCCGGATCACCTGACCTTTCGGGCTGCTGTCGCCGTCTATCGCGGGCAGCATCACCTGGCGACGCTGCGCCCGCGCCTGGATCATTATCCGCACAGCGGGCAGCGCGTCACCACACCGGCGCTGCGCTCCGGCGCGCGCGAGGATCTCTACCTGGTGCTGGCCGGCTGGAACGACGATGGCAGCAAGGTGACGATCACGGTGATGGTCAACGTGCTGATCAATTTCCTGTGGCTCGGCGGCCTGGTCTTGCTCGCCGGGGGGGCGCTGGCTTTTTGGCCGTCCGGGCGTCGCGGGGAGGACGCCTCGAAATGAGCGTGGGTACGCTGCTGTGCGGCATCGCCATGGCGGTGATGGTCGCGGCCTGGGTGGCCCGCCCCTTCCGGCGCGCGCCCGGCCAGGCTGTCCGAGGGCGCGCCTTGCTCGCCGGTGGGCTGCTGTTGGCGCTGGGCGCGGCTGCTGTGGCCGTCGTGGTGGGGCTGACCCGCGCCGGTGCGATCCTTTCGCCGGCAGCGTCCAGTGGGCGCAATGCCCTGGGAGAAATCGGCCTGGGGCTGATGGCCCTGCCGCTGGGGATCAGCATGGCCCGCAAGGTCTGGAACGCGCCCGTCGCGCCGCGCTCGGATGAGGCTCAAGACCAACTGCCCGATGTGCTGCACGAGGCCCCGTTCGATGATTGAGATCCGTGATCTCGGCAAGACGTTTGGGCCACATACAGCCTTATCCGGCGTCGATCTGCGCGTCGAGGCCGGTGAATGGGTCACACTCGCCGGGCCGAACGGGGCAGGCAAGACCACCCTGCTGCGCATCCTGTCCACGCTCAGCCGGCCCACGGCGGGCCAGGTGCGGCTCTTTGGCCTCGATCCGCGCCGGGATGGAAACGCCATCCGCCGCCAGATCGGCTTTCTGTCGCACCGCACGCTGCTGTACGATGATCTCACTGCCGCTCAGAACCTGGCCTTTTACACGCGCGTCTACGGCCTCGATGATGGGCCGGCGCGCAGCGCGGCGCTGCTTGACCGGTTTGGGCTGGCCGCGCGGCAGCACGATCGGGTGGCCACCTATTCGCGGGGCATGCAGCAGCGATTGGCCCTGGCACGCGCGCTGCTCCATCAGCCGAGGCTGCTGCTGCTGGACGAGCCTTACACCGGCCTGGACACTCTGGCTGCCGAGGCGTTGACCCAAGTGTTGGACGAACTCTATGCCGATGGCTGCACGCTGCTGCTGGCGACCCACACGCTGCAGGACGGCGTCTGTCCCGGACGGCGCGCGGTGGTCTTGCAGCGGGGGCGCATCATTCACGATGCACCCCTGGACGGCGGCGCGGATTTTCCCGCGCTGTACCGGCGGCTGATCGATGGGACGCCGCCGGATGCGCCCCGGTCTCGATACGAGGCTGCGGACACGCCTCTACTCGACCGGCCGCGCTTGCACTTTGGGCGGCAGGTGTGGGCCATTGTTGTCAAAGACCTGGCCGCCGAGCTGCACACGCATGAGATTTTGGGGGCCATGTTTGTCTTTGCCGCACTGGCGCTGCTCATCTTTGGTTTCGCCCTCGACCTGCGTGGGACGGCCGCACAGGCGGCGGCTCCGGGGGTGCTTTGGTGCGCCATCGCCTTTGCCGGGACGCTGGGGCTAAACCGCTCGCTGGCCCGCGAGCAGCAAAGCGGCGGCATCGAGGGGCTGCTGCTGGCGCCGATGGATCGCGCGGCGATCTGGGTCGGCAAGGCGCTGGGCAACCTGTTGCTGATGCTGGCCCTGGAAGCGATCCTGGTGCCATTGGGGATGGTGTTTTTCAACCTCTCGCTTCCGCAAGCGGCGTCCTCGAACGGCGCGCTGCTGGCGGTGCTGGCGATGGGCACACTAGGCTATGCCGCCGTGGGCACTTTGTTGGCGGCGATTGCGGTTAGCACCCGTGCGCGCGAGGTGCTTTTGCCCATCTTGCTGCTGCCGTTGGCCGCGCCGCTGCTCATCGCCTCGGTGCAGGCCACCAGCGGGCTGCTGGCTGACCTTCTCTGGGCCGAGATCGCCGTCTGGTGGCGTTTGTTGGTGGTCTATGATCTGTTGATCGTGGCCGTTTCGCTGCTCACGTTTGGCTATGTGGTGGAAGAATGAAGGGTAAAACGGACAGGAATGGATCGCTGTTGAACCTGGCGCTGGCGGCGCTCAGCCTGGCCGCGTTTCTCATCGCCCTGGGGATGGTATTCTATTACGCGCCGCGCGAGGCCACGATGGGCGACGTGCAGCGCATCTTTTACTTTCACGTGGCTTCGGCCTGGGTGGGTTTTTTCGGGTTTGGAGTCACTTGTGCAGGCAGTGTCCTCTATTTGCTGCGCGGCGAGCGGCGTTGGGATGTCATGGCGCTGGCCTCGGCGGAGATTGGGTTGGTCTTTATCAGCATGACCCTGCTGACCGGGATGTTGTGGGCCAGGCCGGTCTGGGGGGTTTACTGGACCTGGGAGCCTCGGCTGACGATTTCGGCGTTGCAGTGGCTGCTCTATATGGCCTACGCCATGCTGCGTTCGTCCGTCGGCAGCCCGGAGCGGGCGGCGCGTTTTGCGGCGGTCTATGGCATTGTGGCGTTTGTCACTGTGCCGCTGTCGTGGTATGCCATCCGCTGGTGGCGCACCATCCACCCGCAGGTGTTTTCCGGCGGCGAGATGGCGATTTCGCCCAAGATGTTGAACACGCTGCTGGTTTCGCTGGCCGCATTCACCGTGCTCTATAGTGCGCTGCTGCGCGCGCGCATTGGCCTGGAGCGCGACCGCGATCGCCTCGCCGCTTTGCGCTATGGGCATGGGGAGGAGGGCTGAGATGCCGGTCTATTTGCTGCTTGCCTATGCGATTTTTTGCGCCGGGCCGTTGGGGCTGGCGGTTTCCATCGCCATCCGCCGGCGCCGCGTCCGCCAGCAGATCGCGGCCTGGACGGAAAAGGCGCAGGAAGAGACCTGGCCCGTGCCTCGATGATTGCTTTTTTTTGTGTGTTCTAGCTGTGTTCTGTTCCCCCGATGCGGGCGACGGACTGCCGCTCGATCAACTGCGGCGCAATGACGGCGCGTACCAGGCCGGATTGTGGGTATTCGATGCGGTTGACCAGCAAATACACGCCCAATCTGCCCATTCCGGGTTTGTCAATGTGCATGGTGGTCAAGGCCGGAAAGATGTAACTCGCCGGGGCGATGTCGTCGTAGCCGATCACCGAGACTTGTTCCGGCACATTTCGCCCCAGGTTGCGCAGCACGTCCATCACCGTGATGGCGACATCGTCGTTTACGGCCAAAATCGCCGTGATCTGCGGATGCTCTCGCATCAGCGCCGTGGTGGCGACGATGATTTCCTCGGTATCGGTAAAATGGCATTCGGCGATATAGCGCTCGGCGATGCCCGCATCGGACAATGCCCGGATGTACCCCTCGTGGCGCTCGCGGATGCTCGGGTATACGTGGTGGTAGCTGCCCACAATGGCGATGTGCCGGTGACCGTTTTGAATCAAATGCGTAACCGCCCGGTATGCCCCGCCCAGGTTGTCGGACAAGACCGCATCATAGATGTTGGTTGACGTATAGGCATCGATCAGGACGATGGGGCGGGAATGACGGTCAACGATCTGGAGCAGGTTGTGGCTCAAAAAAGCGCCGACAAGCAGGATGCCTTCGACGATGCCTTCCTGGAGCAAAATGCGCGGCAGTTCGACGGGATAGTTGTCGGTATCCACGGCCATCGTCGCATAGAATAGATTGATCTTTTCCTGCCGGCATGCCGCCTCGATGCCGGCGATGACATGGGAGTAAAATTGGTTGGCCTGTGGGTTGGTGTCCGGGTCGACTTTGACGACCATGCCAATATTGGTGACAGTTTGTGTATAAGCGGTGATTTGGCTGGTGGGGACGTAGCCCAATTCTCTGGCAATCTGCATCACCCGTTGGCGGGTTTCGGCGCCGACGCCCGGTTTTTCACGCAGCACGAGCGAAACGGTGGAAAGCGACACCCCGCTTTGCTCGGCAATTTCGGCCATTGTAACGCGCGCACTGGCTGGCAAATGACACTCCTGACTATCCCAATCGACAACGACTTAAAAATTTTAGTAATTCTTTTAGTATAATGGTATTGGGAAACCTTGTCAAGCGCAAAAAGCCGCCGAGAATTTTCTTCTCGGATGGGACGGACGAAATCGCCCCCGCCCTTGCCGGCATTTCCGGCAAGGAGTGGGGGCGACGTGTAATTGTTTTCCGTTGGAATGGCGGCATCGCGCCCGGCGTTGGCCCGCGACCATCAGTCGTCGCGATTGTCCAGCGGCTCCATTCCCAACGCCATCAGGTAGCCTCGCGCCCGTTCCGTGCGCGGGTAGCGGTTGACCAGCGCCCAAAAGCGCTCGCTGTGATTAGGTTCGCGCAGGTGGGCCAGCTCGTGAACCAGCACGTAATCACGCACAAAGGCGGGCATCTCGGCCACGCGGTGCGAAATGCGGATGGCGCCCTCGTCTGGCGTGCAACTGCCCACCCGCTTGTTCTGGTTGGTCGTCCAGCAGATCGATGTCCAGGCAAGTTGGCCGTCGAAATACTGGCGGTTGAGCGCGCGCGCCCGGCGTTCCAGCCGGGCATCGTCCAGCGTGGCCTTTTGGGCCCGTTTCTTGAGCCTGTTTTTGAGACTGTCGATCAGCGGGGCCAGTTCGGCGTCGCTCAAGTGGGCCGGCGCGCGCACCTGGAGCACGCCATCGACGATGCGTGCGCTGACTGTTTTTGCGCGTTTGTCGCTGCGAATGATCTGGATATCCATCGGCTATTCGCTGTCCTGGTGGGCCGGGATCACCAAATCGACCCGGATGCCGTTGCCGTCGAGCCGGTTCTGGATGTGGCAGGTTCCGCCGGCGTTCCAGGTCAGGCCGATCACGGTAGACAGGCCCAGACCCGTCCCCTTGCTCTCGCCGGTGAAATACTTTTCCCCCTGATAATAGGGCTGTCCGAGGTGCGACAGGTGCTCCGGCGAAATGTGCGTCCCATCATCGATCACCTGCAAGCCGATCCGTTCCGCGTCGACCTGAAAGGCGCGAATTTGCACGACCGGTGTTTGCGTGGGATGGAACTTGACGGCGTTTTCGAGCAGTTCCCACAGGATCAACTCGACGGCCTGGCGGGTCAGGAGCAGCCGCAAATGGTGCAGATCCGGCGGGCAGTCCACGTCGACTGAGGCGATCTTGAGGTTGGCAGCGACCTCGCGCACCGTTGCCGCCAACTCGTCCAGCCCGAAAAATTCGCCGATTCTGGAGGCCGAGTGCAGGTTCAGGTAGCCCAAGATGTCTGAAAGCGTGTCACGAAGTCGTTGGGCGCTTTCTAACGCCATCTGAGCCAGCAGGGCCGTCTCTTCGGCAGACGACCTGGCTCTTCTTTGCGCCAGCAGTTCGAGGCTGCCCAGGATACCGGTAAAGGGGGTGCGAATCTTGTGGCGCAGCGCCTCGTGAAAGCCGCGCATGTCGAACCGACCACTGATCTCGGCGCTCACATTTTGCAGGCGCAAGATGCGGTTGTCGTCGGCGCCGAATGGCGCGTTCTGCACGGCGACGCGCAGCCAAAAGGCGACCGCCGTCGGCGTTTCCGGGCGGATCAGGTACAGGTCTTGCTCGTCGGTTTGCACATTGGGCCAGCTGCTCCAGTTCGCTTCCGGCTCGCAGCGATATTGCATTCGGGCCAGTTCCAGGAATGTGCGGACGGGCGGAACGGTTTCTGCGGCCGGGGATTCTGCGGCCGGCATCCCCAGATACAGCCGCGCCTGGGGGTTGGCATACAAGATTTCGTCTTGCCCATTGATCCACAGGTAGCCGTCCTCGGCCTGATCGACGATCCATTCCAGCCGGGCGCGTTCGGCCAGCAGCCGACGGTAGCGATCCAGCCGGGTGATGGTGCGCACGCGCGTGCGCAGTTCCAGCCGGTCGAACGGCTTGGTCACAAAGTCATCCGCTCCGGCCTCAATGCCGCGCAGCCGCGATTCGCGGTCGTCCAGCGCAGTGACCATGATGATTGGAATTTCGACCAGGTCGGGGGTGGCGCGCACCCGGCGGCAGACCTGAAAGCCGTCCATGTCCGGCATCATCACGTCCAGCAGCACCAGGTCGGGCCTGATCTCCTCGATTTGGGCCAGCGCCTGAGCGCCGTTCGCGGCGAAAGCCAGGTGATAGCCCTCGTTGATCAGCAGCGCTTCCAGCGTGTCGCGCCCCAGGGGGTCATCATCTACAATCAAGATCGTGCTTTGCGTTGTCACCTGATGCTCTCCTCTCTTGAATCAAGGTTTCGATTACCGCCAGCAGTTGGCCCATGCTGACCGGCTTGCTCAGATATTCGTCGGCGCCGGCTTGCAGGCAGCGTTCGCGGTCGCCGGGCATCGCCAGTGCGGTCAGGGCGACGATGGGCAGTCGGCTTTGCCCGGCGCGCAGGCGGCGGATGGCGGTCAGGCCGTCCATTTCGGGCATTTGAATGTCCATCAGGATCAGGTCGGGGTGCTGCGTGCGGGCCAGTTCGAGTGCTTCAAAACCGTTGGTGGCGACGATCACCCGGTATCCTTTGGCCAGCAAATAGTCCTGGAACATGGTCACGCTGACCGGGTTATCTTCGGCCAGCAGCACCAGCCGGGCCGTTTCTCCGGCCTGGACGCCGGCCTCGATGGCCGTTTCGATGCGCTCTGCCGGGCTGGGTTCTGCTTGCGGCGCTGCGGCGCGAGCGGCCCAGGGCAGTGAGACGGTAAAACGGCTGCCCTGCCCCACCTGGCTCTGCACGGCGATGCCGCCGCCGTGCAGCTCGATCAGACGTCGCGTCAGGGCCAGCCCCAGCCCGGTACCGGCATACTGCCTGGACAGACTGCCATCGAGCTGGACAAAGGGTTGGAACAGCCGGCCCAGGTCTTCATCTGCGATGCCGATGCCTTTATCCCACACGGCCAAGTGAACGACCTCGCGCACCGGGTCACCCTTGACCTCCAGCCCAATTTGCCCTTCTTCTGGCGTGAACTTGACGGCGTTGCTCAACAGGTTGACCAGCACCTGCTTGAGGCGGCGCAGGTCGCCCTCGATGATCCCGACCTGCTCGTCTACCTCTAGCGAGACCTGGATGCGCTTTTGGTGGGCCATCTGCCGCACCAAGCCCAGGCTGGCCTGGCACAGTTCGCGAACGGGCAGCGGCTCGATTTGCAGTTCGAGCTTGCCGGCTTCGGCCTTGGCCACGTCCAGGATGTCGTTGACCAGCGTGAGCAGGTGGGCGCCGGCCTCGCCGATGCTGCGCAGCGATTTGCTCTGCCGTTCGGTCAGCGGGCCGTAGGCCTCTTCCAGGACGGCTTCCGAGAGGCCCAGGATGGCGTTGAGCGGCGTGCGCAATTCGTGGCTCATGCTGGCTAAAAATTCGTCCTTGAGCCGGGCGGCGCGGGCCAGCTCGGCGTTGGCCAGGCTCAGTTCGGCGGTGCGTTCTTGTACTCGCCGGGCCAGGCTGACCCGTTCTTGAGACAGCGCGGCGTACAGGCGGGCATTCTTGATCGCCACGGCGATCTGATCGGCCAGTGTTTCCAATACCAGGATATCTTCGTGACCAAAAGCGTCCAGATCGGGGCTTTGCACGTCCAGCACGCCGACCACCTGGCCGCCGGTGCGGACGGGCACGGACAACTCGGATTGGGTGGTCACCCGGTCAGGGTAAAAGTTCATGTATTGCGGTTCTCGGCGCACGTCGTTGGCCAGCAGCCGCTCGCCGTGCCGGGCCACCCAGCCGATCATCCCCCGTCCAACCTGAACGCGATGCCCAGATGGAAACAGATCGACGTAGGCGCCAGCGACGGCGCGCATCACCAGTTCGCTGCGCTCGCGGTCGAGGGTGAATAGGCCGACGTGATGGTAGCCGAACCCTTCGCGCACCAGGTAGACTGCCTGCGACAACACCCGTTCGAGGTCGAGTTCGGCGGCGATTTGCTGGCCCAGTTCGTTGAGCAGGGCCAGGCGTATTGCATAGTGGCGCAGGTCTTCTTCGGCCTGTTTGCGCGCATTGATCTCGAGCATGATGCCGTGCAAAAAGAGCGGGTTGCCGGCCTCGTCGCGCACCACCACCGCTTCGTCGTAGAACCAGACCGGCCGCCCGTCGCGGGCGACGAGCCGGTATTCAGCGCTAAAGGGCTGGCCGCTCTCGTGGCTTTTGGCCAGCGCGGTCAGCACACGCACGCGGTCGTCGGGATGGATTTGCTCGAGCCACAGGCGGTTGCTCTCGGTCCATTCTTGCTGCGAAAAGCCCAGCAGCCGTTCGATCTGCGGCCCGGCGTAAAATGAGGGGTTGGCCTCGCCGAACGGCGTTTCATAGATGAGCGCCGGGATGTGCTCGATCAATGAGCGGTAGCGCGCTTCGGACTTGATCAATGACTCCTGGGCGCGTTTTTGCTCGGTCACGTCGCGCGAGATGCTGGCCAGTATGAACCCTTCGCTGGTCTGGATGGCAAAGGCCAAGGTCTGGAGGGTGCGGCGTGCGCCATCCGGCCACAGGATTTCGGTTTCGCGCAGTGCGTTGAGCTGCGGCCCCCAGCCGGCCTTGAGCGTTTCGCGAATGGCCTTTTCCCAAGCTTGACGGGCCTGAGGCGTTTTTCGCTCCGCCGGCGACACCTGGTATTGCACGTCCCATAGCGGGCGGCCCACGGCCTGGTCGCGGTCGATGCCATAGACGCACACAGCGCCTCGGTTCCATTCGACCACCCGGGCTTGCTCGTCGGTGAGCACGATCGCGTCGTCGGACTGTTCGATAAAGCTGCGCAGTTTGGCTTCGCTTTCGCGGATCGCGGCTTCGGCCTTGCGCCGCAGTTCCAGGCTGTCCAGCCAGTGTTTGAGTGTGTTCTCAGCCTGCTCGCCAGAGAGCTGTGCAGCGCCGGTATAGTAAAAATTGTCGTATACCTGGGCGTCGATCAACACCAGCGGGTGGATGCGCAGCGCGTTCAGCAGCGCGCGGGCATCGAATTGCTGCCGGTTGTATTGGCAGACGATCAGCAGCGTAGAACCGGGCAGCAGTTCGTTCAGCCGGGAGGCGAACTCGTTCAGCCCGGTCTGGTCGCCGAGGAGACGCTGCATCCGGGCCATGTCGATGAGGATGCGCAGCGCGGCATAGCCCTCGGCGGCGGCCTGCGCGGTCTGGGCGTGCAGCCAGGCGATCAAGGTTTCGGATGGGGTTGTGGTGGGCTGGTCAATCTCTTCGAGCTGGTCAACCTCGGAAAGGTCAATGTCTCCAGCAACAAACTGCCCGGCAGCCTGGATCGATTCGATGTCCAGCCCTTCTGCTTGCAGTTCCTTGAGGATGGCCTGTGCTGCCAGTGCGTCGGTCAGGTAGCGTATTTTGTGCCGCTGCTCAAGTCCCTGCTGCACCAGGGGTACGATCGCGGCGCGGCATTCGGCCTCATCCTGGCAGATCAGGCATACCTGTTCGCCGGAGCGCAGGTCGTGCAGTGTACGCAGCGTGCCGGGCTGCCGGGCGATTGTTTCAGGCGGGTGGGGTGCGGCAGTTGGTTCGCCCAGCGTCTGGCGCACGCGCCGCACCAGTTCCGAGGTGTCGAATGGCTTTTGCAGCAGGTTGAGCGCCGGCGCGGCGCGCTCAGATCGGAAGAGCGTCGTGTAGGGAAAGAGTGTAGGATAGGGTGT
>CAYRXM010000068.1:0-24466 GCA_964428175.1 uncultured Anaerolineae bacterium | reverse complement strand
CCTGTGTGACCAGTTCGCTTTGGGCGCGGCGACCAAAATCGGCAACCGCGCCGGGCACGTCGACAGCGACACAGAGGCCGGGGTCGCTGCCGGGCTGAAAATCGGCCAGCATCAACGCCTTGACCCGCGCCGAAAGCGCATCCAAATCAACCCTGCCGCCGTCGACCAGCAGGATCGCCGAGCTGCTGTTGTTTTTGGTAAAGGGCACCTGCGAGTTGTACCACAACTGGTGGCGGGTCACGCCGAGCAGTTCATAGTCCTGACTCAACGCGCCGGCGATCTCGCGCGCCAGGTGACCCGTACCGCGCGTTTCCGCCGTGTCAGTATCGTCCAAGCCGATCCAGATCATTGTATTGACAAACCTTTCAGCAAGTATTATACTCATTTTGGGTATATGCCCAAAACAATCCTTTTTTTGTTTGTTCAAAGGAGGCCAACATGTCGAAAATATTTGTCCGGCATCGCCGCCACGTGAGCCAGGGGGCAGGGCGGCCGCGTTTCGCCGTCGTGGCCAGCACAGGGGTCGATCTCAAGGTGTACATTCCGCGCCTGCGCCGTGCCGAGCTGGAAAAAATTGCCGCCGAAACCGGGGCAGAAATCGTTTACCTGCCGAGTGGGGCAGAGCAAGAGCACGGACATGGCGAAGGCAGTTCGGGCCGTCGTCGTCACTGCCAAGAGCCACAGAACGATTAGCGCACGATGCCTCGTCCACGCAAGCGGCGCATCTTGACGCACACACTGCGCGAAGCAGTGTACAAACCGGCCGGCGTGCCGCTCGACTCTTTGCAAATCGTCACTCTACCTGGCGAGCAGATCGAAGCGCTTGGGCTTGCCGACCTGGAGGGACTGACACAGATCGAGGCGGCCGCGCAAATGGGGATTTCTCGCTCCACGTTTCAACGCATCGTCACCGAGGCACACCGGCAAGTGGCGCGAGCACTCATCGAAGGACATGCACTGCGCATACAAGGCAGCACCATCGAGGTGCCGCCGCCCTCCCCGCGCGGCCCACGCCGCCCGGAATAGCCCCGCGCTCAGGCTCGATAGATGCGCGTGCCGGGGTTTTCGCCGTTCAGGGCGTGGGTCAGGCTGCCCGGCTCGCGCCCGTTGACGATCAACACCTCGCGCGTGCTGTGGGCACGGGCCAACGCGTGCAGCATCGCCCGCTCCACGGCCAAGTCGGTCAGGTCGCGGGCCAGCAGCTCGTTGACCTCGATCTCGGCGATGAACTCGGCCTGGAGGTCTTTTTTGGGGTCGGCGGTGTACAATCCCTTTTCGTCCTTGACCAAAATGCACCGTTGGGCGCCGAGCACTTCGGCGGTGAGAAACGCGCCGCTGTCGGTGCGGTGCGGTGGGATGCGCCCCTGCTCCGGCGGCTCTTCCCACAGGCTGTACGGCGGCATGGCGTGCATCACCGGGATCGATCCCAGGGCCAGGTAGGCAGGCAGCTTGACCACGTCGTCGTGCCCGATCTTGATCCCCCCGTACGGAGCCAGGAGCAGCGAGATCATTAGCGCGTTCTGCTCGCTGATGCTGGCCCCCAGCTTGGCCAGCACGCCGGTGGGCATGCCCAGGTTGAGGGCAATGCTGTAGGCGTGCCGGCTGCGCGTGCCGCCGCCGGTCATGATCAACAGCGAATGGTCGGCCCGCGCACTCACAATTTCCTCAATCAGCGGCAGCACAGTCGGCGCGCCGCGGTCGATGATGCTCTGCCCGCCCAACTTGATCACCGCCAGGTCGGGCAGCAGGCGATATACCGACTCGATCTCGGTGCCCGCCAGCAGGGCTTTATCCATCAGCGACTCGGCCATCAACGGCGTGTCGATGTGCAGACGACCGCTCTCGTCGCGTTTGAGCGTCATAGACATCCTCCCCGATAAAAAAAGGTAGCGATGCAAGTGGCCACAAACCGGCCACTCGATCGCTACCGAGTATACAGGAATCAAGCGATCAGGTCAAACATCGTTTTTCTCCAAGCCCAACCTCTATTTGACCTGGATTTCGATCACACCCTTGACCTGCACATTGCCGGGGAAGCCGGGCAAAACGGTGCTGAACCCGCCTTTTTCCCGGAAAGAGACGATGCAGTCGGCGCAAGCGAGTACCTCATCGAGCGCCACTTCGCCGGTATAGCCATCGTCGGCGACAAAGACGACTGTCTTGGCATCAGCCTTGGGTTTGGCCAGATCGAGCAGCGCCTTGATCGATACGCCGGTGTAGGTGCTCACCTCGCCGGCCTTGTTGGTCGACTGGGCTTCCATCGTCTCCATCGCCTTGACCTGATCTTCGCTCCAGGCCTGCTCCTGCTCGACCAGCCCGCTGATCTTGAGCGCCACATCGCCACCGGCGGGTTGTTCGGCCGCCGGATGTGCCTCGCGCCAGGCCGTCGAATCGGGCGTAAAGAGCGGCGCGCCAAACTTGTCCACACCAAACTGGCTGATCTTTTCCTGCGTCGGCAGCGAAATCAGCCAGTCGATGAACTTGGTGGCCAGATCGGCATTGATTTTCGTGCTCTTGGCCGGGTTGACAGCGATCACGCCGTAGGGGTTGAACAGAATCGAATCGCCTTCGACCAGAATCTTGAGCGCCGTTCCTTCCAGCGTGCGCGCCAGGTAGGTGGCGCGGTCGCTGAGCGTATACGCCTGCTGCTCATCGGCCATGGTCAGCACAGCGCCCATGCCTTGCCCGGCCGAGACGTACCAGTCACCGGCGGGTTCAATCCCGGCCGCCTTCCAAATGGCCTTTTCCTTGCTGTGCGTGCCCGATTCGTCACCGCGCGAGACAAACGTCGATTGGGTCTCGGCCATCCTGGCAAAAGCAGCGGCAGCAGTCAGCCCCTTGATCCCGGCCGGGTCGGCCTCCGGGCCAACGACAATGAAATCGTTGTACATCACGTCTTCGCGACGCGTGCCGTGCCCCTCGGCCATAAACTTGTCTTCACTGGCCCGCGAGTGGACCAGCAGCACGTCGGCGTTGCCGTCCTGACCCAGCGCGATAGCCTGCCCACTGCCCACGGCGACCACATCCACCTCGACCCCGTACTGGGCCTTGAAATCGGGCAGCAGGACATCGAGCAAGCCCGAATCCTGCGTGCTGGTGGTGGTGGCCAGGATCAGCCGCTGTTCCCCGCCCGTTGCCGGAACTGGCGTGGCCGTCGGCGCTTCCGCGACCGTCGTTGCCGTCGGCGCAGGCGTCGTACACCCGGCGACGAGGCCAACGACCATCAAAACAAGCATCATTCGATAAACCCACTGTTTCATGTTCTTCTCCTTAAAATGTGAAAAAAATCAGCTCTCGTGACATAAATTTGCGACAGCCGTCAATACACCATGTCGCCGCGCACAAAAGCGGCTGTGCGCGCGTCTTGCGGCTGCTCGAAAAAGCGAGTGCGCTCGTCCACCTCGATCAACCGCCCGTCGAGAAGCAGCCCCACGCGGTGCGCCAGCCGGCGCGCCTGAAAGACATTGTGCGTGACCAGCACCAGCGTCGTTCCACGTTCCCGGTTCAGTGCGCCGATAATCTCTTCGATCAAGCCCACGTTATACGGGTCGAGGTTGGCCGTCGGCTCGTCGAGCAGCAGCACATCGGGCTGCAAAACCATCGCCCGCGCCAACGACACGCGCTGCATCTCGCCGCCGGAAAGGGTGCGTGCCTTTTGGCGGGCCAGATCGGTCATTCCAACCTGCGCCAGCGCGGCCTGCACCTGCCCCGTCCCATCGACCTGCCCGCGCAGTCCCAGGCCATAGCGCACATTGGCCTCCACGCTGCGGTTGAGCAAAATCGGCCGCTGAAAGACGGTAGTCACCCGGCGGCGCAGCGCCAGCGGCACAGCGCGACCGCCGTCCAAATCGACATTCAGAAAACGGATGCGCCCCGATGTCGGCGGCTCTAAAAAGTTGAGCAGGCGCAGCAGCGTGCTCTTGCCCGCCCCGCTCGGCCCGACCAGGGCCAACACCTCACCGCGATAAATGTCCAGATGAGCCACATCGAGGACATGGCGTATATGATAAGTCTTGGTCAAATTTCGTATTTCGTATATTGCTTTGCTACTCATCGAACGTTCTGCCTTGCAGGTAAAGCATGGCCACGTTGGTCAAAAAAGACAGGCCAAGCAAGATCAGGCCGAGAGCCATGGCCAGATCGAATGCCCCCTTGCGCGTCTCCAACACGATCGCCGTGGTCAGCACCCGCGTGCGCCACTCGATGTTGCCGCCGACCAGCATCACCGCGCCGACCTCGGAGATGATGCTGCCAAACCCGGCAATGATCGAGACGACTACCCCCACCCGCGCCTCGACCAGCACCGTCCACGCCGCCTGCCACTCGGTTGCCCCCAGGGCGAACACCTGCTGGCGGAGCTGCGGATCGACGCCCATCACCGCAGCCATCGTAAAGCCGGCCACCAGTGGAAACGAAATGATGCTCTGGGCAACGATCATCGCCCCCGGCGTAAACAGTTCGGGAATCAGCGGCGAGTTGAGCTGTCCCAGCGGCCCGCTGCGCGACAGAAACAGGTAGACGAACAAACCCACTACCACCGGCGGAAAGCCCATACCGGTGTAGAGCAGGGCCACCACCAGCTTGCGCCCCAAAAAGCGGTTCAAGCCCAGTAGCGCGCCCAGCGGGATGCCGATCAGGGTGCTGAACAGCAGCGCCACGCCCGACACACGCAGCGACAGCGATACGATCTCGAACAGTGCCGTATCTCGCCCGACAATCAACTCAAAGGCCCGAATCAGGCCACGCAGCAACTCGTCGATAAGCCCCCTCCTTCAATCCACCTCTGCCGGCCCGTGCAGCACCAGCCGCAGCAAGCCAAAAACAATCAGCGCGGCCAGGATGATCAGCACCGCCACCGGCTGTGCCGCATCCAGGCCAAAGCCCTGAAAGCGCTCCCAGACCAGCACCGGCGCGATCTTGGGGTGATAGGCCAGAATGACCACCGCGCCGAACTCGCTCATCCCGCGCGCCCACATGCTCAACGCGCCAGCCAGGATGCCGCGCCCAGCCAGCGGCAGCGACACCAGCCAGAACGCCTGCCAGGGCGTCGCCCCGTCGATCAGCGCGACCCGCTCCAGCTCGGGGTCGATCAGCGCAAACGCCGCGCGGCTCATCTGGACCAGAAAGGGCAGGCTGACAAACAGCATGCCCACCACGATCCCGCCCAGGTTGTCGACGAACAACACGCCCAGCGGAGCCAGCCAACGCCCCAGCAGGCCGCGCCGCCCCCACACCATCAGCAGGGCAATCCCGGCGGCAGTATGCGGCAGCACCACCGGCAGGTCGATCAAAGCCTCGATCAGCCTTTTGCCCGCAAATCGCCGCCGCGCCAGCAGGTAGGCCAGCGGCACGCCGGTGAACAGCGCCAAAAGAGTGGCAATCGCCGCCGCCAGCACGGTCCGCCCGACCGAGCGCAGCACCTCTTGATCGACCAGGGCCAGCCAGAACTGGCGTGGACTGAGCGTGAACAGGATGCCGGCCAGCGGCACGAGCACAAACAGCACCAACAGCCCGCCGAGGACGCTCAAAACCAGGTCGAACGAACGGCGATTCACGGCCCTTCTCCGGGCGCGCAGAGCGCCTGTACCGCCGCCGGGATGTGCGGGTCGCCGTCGCAGATCGGCGGATCGAGCGGCGGGTGATGGTTGGCCACCATCAGCGCGCGGCCTTCTGGCCCCAGCAAAAAGGCAACGAACAGAGCCGCTTCTTTTGGGCGCGGAGCGTTGGACGGGATGGTGACCCCATAGCTGATCTGTTCGCCGCGAAATTCGGGCTTGACCGTCGCAAAACGGCGGAAATCGAGGTTCACCTGCACCTGGCTGTACCCATTTTCCATCCCCTCCGCGCCCAGGTTGAGCGCATCAGGCAGGGGCAGCATTTTTAGGCCGTGCTGGCGGATCACCGATTCGTACTCGAACGCATAATCGACGTCGCCGGACTGGAGCAGGGCAATCAACTGGATGCTCGCTCCGCGCATGATCAGTCCGGTCTCCGGGCGGGTCTCGACGATCTCGGGCACGGTGACGAGAGCGAGGTCGTCGTCCCAAAAGAGCGTCACCGGGGTGACAAAACGCCCGACAAACATATCGGCGAACAGGGTTGGGCGCGCGTACTCTTCTTGGGCCAGGGCAAAGAGCATCATGGCGCGGTAGCCCAGAGCATCGAAGCGTGGATCGGACAGCCCCACCCGCACGCTGCGGTCGGACAAAACCTCGAACCAGTTGTCGGTGGTGATCTCGTCGGCGCGCCGGCTCTGCGGCGTATAGGCCACGCCCAGGCGGTTGGAAGCAAAACGCACGTACCAGTCGGCATAGGGACGGCCGGTGTCGGGATTGTTCGTCGCGTACATCAGCATCGGGATCAGCAAGGCATCGGCGCTGGCGATCACGTCGATTGGCTCGTGCAGTTCGGTGGCGTGGCGGATCACCTGGATACTGCCGTGATACTCGGCGCGCACGTCGATGTGCGGATATTTCTGCTCGAACGCCGCTTCCAGCGCGTCAAAGGGAACGATCAGGCTGCCGGCGGCAAACACCACCAGCGGCACGCGCTGCGCCGGTGGAACAACCGCGCCGGTCGACGCAGTCTCCAGTTTGGGCGTCACCGAGCGGACACAGCCGATCAACAAAGCAATCAAGAATAAACAAAAAAAGATTCTAGGTTTCATAAAATACTTCAAAGCTACGTACTGCGTAAGGCGGCCAGTTCACGCAATACGCAGTACGCACTTGTCATTTGACCTCAATCTGCACCACGTCCTTGACCCACACGCTGCTGGGCAGACCGGGCATCACCATCTTGAATTTGCCCGGCGTCTCGGTATAACCCAACAGACAGTCGGCGCAGTCGCGCACTTCGGCCAAAAAGACCTCGGCCGCAAACCCATCGGCGGCAGTGATGGTCAGCTTGGTCGCGCCCTCCTGCACGCCGGCCAGATCGAGCAAGGCGTTGAGGCGCACGCCTTCATATTCCTGCTGTCCACTCTTGGGATGCTCGGCGGTGATCTTGACCACCTCCATCGCGCCCAGGGCCTCTTCGGTCAGACCAAGCGGCAGATCGACCAGGCCGATGATGACCACGTTGCCCTCGACCGTCACCGGCGCGGGTGTCGAGGTTGGTTCCGGCGTCGGCGTCGGCGGCAGAACAGCAGCCTCGTCGAGGTGAACGACAATCTGGGCGATCATGCCGGCCATCTCTTTCTTTTCCAAATCATCGCCGACCAGCCGCAGCGGGAAATATTGCTCGGGCAGCGGGTTGTCGTTGACTTTGTAAGCGACAATGATCCCGTCGTTGCGATTGATCCGTGCGCTGTCGAACGAGACGGTGTACCCATCAGCGGCGATCACATCGACGGTATAGCCGGCATCGGCCAGCGCCTCGTTGAACGCCGGGCCGGCATGCGGGTTCTCGTCATCGACGCGGCCGACCAGCAGCCACAACGGGATGCCCACCCAACGCTGCGCGTGGTCGTCGGTCCAGGTCGCCCCGTGACAATGAGGCGAAGCGCCCGACTCAAAAGTGGCGCGATCCATCTCTTCGACGATGGCCCCTTCCAGGTGCAGCGTCCACTCTTGCCCCAACGCCTTGACCTCCAGCCTGTTCACCCACTTGACCGACCAGTGACCGTCGGTGACCTGGTTGTTTTTGGCGCTGACGATGACCAGACGCAGTGTACCGTCCCCTTTGGGGTCGAGCGGCTCGCCGTTGCGCGCATAGGCCAAAATCGCGGTCAGCGGATCGGGCGATTTTAGTTCGTCGCCGGTGCCGGGATCATAGGCAATGAACGCGCCGTTCATCACCTGATCGTAGGAAAAGGTGATCCCATAGCCATCCTCGGCCACCACGTTCACGCCCATACTCTCGTCGAACGCGCCCAACGCGGCGACCAGGTCTTTGAGCGAAACGCCGGTATACAGCTCGGGCACAGTGATCTTGCCGGTGCTGGATTTGATCCCACCCTGCCCCTCGGTGACGGGCAAGGCCATCAACTCTTCCAGCTTAAATGACTTGGAACCCTGGTCCCCGACGATTTCCAGCGCGGGCGCTGCCGGTATCGCCGTCGGCGGGACAACTGTTGCTGTTGGCGGCACAGATGTCGCCGTCGGCGGGACGGATGTCGCCGTGGGCGCTGGCTGGGTGCAGGCCGCCAGCGCAGCGATCAACACCAGCGCCCAAATGCTGTTCAAAAGACGATGTTTGTTCACAATTCCCCTCCTGGTAGAAATGAAATAAAAACGGCGGCTCTGAGAAAACCCGCTTCTCAAGGAACCGCCGCATAACACAAGACAAAGCACGATCATGCATCGTGCCTGTAGCGCAGCGCATTCTCCTTTTCGGGGGTTTGCAGAAACCCACGCGGGAGGCGGCGCCGTTTCCGGCGACACCCTATCGCCCAATTGCCATCGACTTGTCATACTGTGAGGTATGAACGCCTTTAGGCAGATTGGGTCGGAGAAGCATCATTCAACTGTGACCCAAATTGTACCCTAACTTGGCGGGATGGGCAAGTTTTCTTTGGGCAAACAACGGGGTATAATCAGGCACACAAATACCCGCCCAATTCGATTCAAAGGAGAACGATCATGCACGAACTCGCCTTTCGCCAGATTCATCTCGACTTTCACACCAGTGAAGCGATTCCCGAGGTCGGCGCGCGGTTCGACCCCGACGAATTTGCCGACACGCTGGTTCGCGCCCACGTCAACTCGATCAACCTGTTTGCGCGCTGCCACCACGGCTGGGTCTATTACGACACGCCCGGCTTCCCGGAGCGCCGCCACCCCCACCTGGCGCGCGACCTGCTGCGCGAGCAGGTTCTGGCCAGCCGCGCGCGGGGGATCAAGACGCCGATTTACGTCACCGTGCAGTGGGATCATTACACCGCCAGCCGCCACCCGGAATGGTGCGTGGTCGGGCCGGACGGCACGCTGACCGGCACGCCGCCCTACGAGGCCGGATTTTACCGCCTGCTGTGCCTCAACACGCCCTATGTGGACTGGCTCAAGACCTTTGTGCAGGACATGATCGACACCCTGCCGCCGATCGACGGATTCTGGTTCGACATTGTCGACGCACGCGACTGCTCGTGCTGGCACTGCAAAAACGGGATGATCGAGCAAGGGCTGGAGCCGTCGAATGCGGACGACCGCCTGCGCTACGCCGGGCAGGTGCTGCAGCGCTTCCAACGCGACATGAGCGCGTTTGTACGCGCGCGCGTCCCCGAGGCGCTGATTTTCTACAACGCCGGGCACGTCGGGCCGCGCCACCGGGCCATCGTGGACCATTACACCCACCTCGAACTCGAATCGCTGCCCAGCGGCGGCTGGGGCTACCTGCACTTTCCGGTTTCTGCCCGCTATGCGCGCACGCTGGGCGTCGACTATTTGGGGATGACCGGCAAATTCCAGACCTCGTGGGGCGACTTTCACTCCTTCAAAAACCCCGCCGCGCTCGAATTCGAATGCCTGCACATGCTCGCGCTCAACGCCAAATGCTGCGTCGGCGACCAGCTGCTGCCGCACGGCCAAATCTGCGCCGACACATACAGGCTGATCGGCGATGTCTATGCGCAAGTCGAGGCCAAAGAAGCGTGGTGCGCCGGCGCAGCGCCGGTCGCCGAGATCGGTGTGCTCACGCCGGAAGAGTTCGCTCCCGCCCTCCAGCGCCACGAGGTCGATTTCCGGCCGATCATGGGCGCGACGCGCATGCTGCAAGAGGGGTCTTTGCATGGAGCGCGATACCAGTTTGACATACTCGACTCGCGCAGCGATTTCAGCGCCTACAAGGCACTGATTTTGCCGGACAGAATCCCGGTCGACGGGGAACTGGCCGCCCGGCTGCGCGCTTTTCTAGCCGACGGCGGCGCGCTCATTGCCTCGTTTGCCTCCGGCATGAACGCCGCGCAAGACGACTTTGTGCTCGACCTGGGCGTAACGCTCACCGGCGAGGGCGCGCGCGACCCGCAAGGCCACCTGGTGCGCGGCCGGGAACATCCCGGCAATGCCTACGTCGATTATCTCATCCCGCGCGAGGGATTCGACCAGGGCATTCCCCGCACCGAGCACAGCATGTATATGCGCGGGATGCAGGTTGCGGCAAACACGGGCGCCGAGGTGCTCGCCGACGTGGTCGCCCCCTACTTTGACCGCACTTACCGGCACTTTTGCTCGCACCGGCAGACGCCATCGTCGGGGCGGGTGGCACAGCCGGGGGTGGTGCAGCGGGGCCGCGCGATCTATTTCTGCCACCCCATTTTCAGCCAGTACCAGAGCAAAGCGCCGCGCTGGTGCAAGCAGCTCTTTTTCAACGCACTGGAACGGCTTGTGCCCCAACCGCTGGTCAAGGTCAATGCGCCCAGTGGACTGATCGCCGCCCTGAACGAGCAGCCCGCCCCAAACCGCCGCGTGCTGCACCTGCTCTACTACATCCCCGAGCGGCGCTGCGACGAGTTTGATGTGATCGAGGACGTGGTGCCATTATACGGCGTCGAGGTGGCAGTTCAAGCCGGAAAACCGATCCAGAGCGTGCGCTGCGTGCCGGAGGGTGAGGCGCTGCCCTTTACGGTCGAAAACGGATACATTGTCTTTACCGTGCCCAAGATCGAGGGACACCAAATGATCGAACTGGCGTTGGGTTAAACGGCCCGGCAACATAACTGCTCAGCCAGACCAGGTGGGTGTTGGTCGAGTAGCCGCCACGATCTTGGCAGCTCGAACCGGTTTTAGGTTCGAACCGGTTCGACGTATCGAGACCACACAGACTGGACAGTTACCAGGCAGCAAAAAAGGGCGCGAGCAGCACCAAACATTGCGCGCGCCCTTTGACAAACTCTCACCGTGCCGGGCCAAGTCGAACGCAAAGGCCCAATGGTTATGCCTTGCCGGTCGTCCCAAACACGTCCAGCAGCCGCGCGCACTCGTCGCGGAACGCCTCACGGATTTGCATGGTCATGCTGAACAGCGACGCCTTTTCCGTTTGGGCATTCTCGACCATCCGCCGCCCCGACTCGACCGCCAGGTTGGTGAAAATGTTGATTTTCTGAATCCCACCCCGGATCGCCGCCTGGAATTGCGCATCCGACAGTCCAGAGCCGCCGTGCAGCACCAGCGGAATATCGACCCGCGCACGGATGTCGGCCAGCAGATCGAGCGCCAGGTTGACTTCACCATCGTACAGGCCATGCGCGGTGCCGATCGCGATGGCCAGGAAATCGACGCCGGTTTGCTCGACGAATTTCTCGACCAGGGCGGGATCGGTAAAGCCCTTGCCCTGCGCGCCAAACTGGCTGTAATCGCTGCCTGTGCCGACGTGGCCCAGTTCGGCCTCTACAGCCGCGCCGACGGCGTGCGCCGCCTGCACAACCATCCTGGTCGTGGCGACATTTTCCTCAAAAGGCAGCTTGGAGCCGTCGTACATTACATCGGTAAAACCCACATGCAGTGCCTTGATGCAGTGCTCGAAACTCGCACCGTGATCGAGAATGATTGACACCGGCACGGTCGCCGCTTCGGCCAGCGCGCGGATGTACTCGGTGAGCGCGCATGGGTTGGGTTGGGCAAACATCGCCGTGTACAGGCCAATCATCACCGGCGCACGTTTGGCTTCGACCGCGTCGAAAATGCCCAGCGTGCCGTGCATTTCAAAGGTGTCGAAACAGGGAATCGCATAACCGCCCGCCTGGGCTTTTTTGAGTTCGTTCAAAATAGAAACCAGAGGCATTGTTAAAATTCTCCTATTATGCTTGTTATTCTTAATTCGTAATGCGTAATGCGTGATGCGTGATGCGTGAGGATTAGGCAGCGGGTTGGAGCCTGTCCCCTTCTCACGTTTCACGCATCACGAATTACCACTCGATGCCGCGTTCTTTCAAAAACGCCATCGTCTGTTCAAAGGTAGGGACACCGGCGCGACCGCCGAGTTGGGTGCACTTGATCGCCGAGACGGCAGTTGAAAATTGGGCGCACTGCGGCGGCGTCCAGCCGTGGAGCATGCCCACAATGTAAGCGCCGTGAAAGACATCGCCCGCGCCGGTGGTATCGACCACCTGCACCTGGAAGGCCGGGACGTGAAAGCGCCCCTCTGGCGTAACCCCAAAGCAGCCCCGCTCGCCGCGCGTCTCGATGAACACGCGCGGCCCCATTTGGAGCACCTTTTCTCCTGCCGCCCAAACGTCGTCCAGGCCAGTCAGCCCGCGCCCGTAGCCCTCGCCGGTGATCAACACATCGACGTAGCGGATCACCGCGCGGTGCCGCTCGCCGACCACACCGTCGGTCTTGGAGCCATCCATCGTCACCGTCTTGCCGGCCGCTTGCATCCACCGTGCAGCCTGCAAGGCCGCCTCGTGGTGCATCAGCCCATCGACGTGCAGGATATCGGCCCCAACCAGGTAGTCGCGGTCCAGCTCTGCGGGCCGGAGGGGCTGGCGCGCCTGGCCGCCCACGCCACAAAACGTGCGCTCGCCCGTCTCGCTGTTGACATAGACGATGACCACCTGGTCTTCCGGCCCTTCGCGCCGCACCAGGCGGCTCAAGTCGACACCGTGCTCGCGAAACGACTTGAGCTTGAGTTCGGCCACCTCATCGCTGCCCGCCGTGCCGACAAAGCCGACCCGCGCGCCGAGTTTGGCCGCAGCGACCATCGCCGTACCGACCAGCCCGCCGCCATCGAAACGGAATCCGTCGACGCGATTGCCGCCCTCCCAGGTGGGCATATCCTTGAGGCGGATCAGCACATCCAGCGTCGCCAGGCCCAGGCCGATGACTTGGGATCGAGTGTTCATAGCCTAATCCAATTTGATTAATGTTTCGCTAAACTGCGTAAAACGTGATGCGTAAAACGTAAGGATAGGAAAGACCCAGTTTACATTTTTGATCCTCACGCTTCACGTTTCACGGCTTACTCTACCACCACCGGCTGGATGTCGAGGAACTTGCAGGCCTGGAGCAGTGCCGCGCGTTGATCGCCGTGGATCATGCTGGCGTGATGGACAAACCCTTCTTCGACCAGCGTGCGGTACAGGCGGTCGTGATCCGTAACCTGCACCCAAGACCAGGTGCCGGCCAGTGTTTCGTCGCTGGGCAGGATCTCGCCCCGGGCAACCAGCATCTTCCACTCGCCATCATACTCGGCCAGGCGGCAGAACGTAACCTTGCCCGGCCTGAGCTGAAACTGCGACAGCCCGGCCGTCGGGTCATTCTCCAGCACGTCGAGTTCGCCCTTCATGTCCCGCCGCGAGCGCAGCGCCACTTTATTGGCGTTTCTGGCCAGGCAGGCCGGCGCGTTGCCGCAGTGCCAGGCCAGCAGTCGATTGGGGTTCTCGTGGTGGCGGATCGTCCAATCGATAAAGTGGGGCACCGTTTGGCCCAGCGCAGCCCCGTAATTGACCATCATCGACAACGCGCCGAGCACGTCGGCCTCGCAGGCGGTGAGCATGCCTTTCTCGGTCAGCCGGCCGTAGGTGGTGCAGACCGAGAGGCCCAACTCGCGGCCAATCGACGGCCAGCACTGCATGGCCATGGCGGAGAGCTTGTTGCCCGTCCAAAAGCCCATCAGCGCCGTTTCAAGTTTGGCCGCACCGAGCAGGTGCGTGTCGCTGACGGTGATCGTCGGATAGCGAGCGCGGTAATCGGCGATGATGTCTTGCACGCGAACGTCATCATCGGCCAGCGCCCGGGTCTGGGCGACGATGTCGCTCAGGTCGGCGTAAATCACGTTCTGGCCGAATTTCTGGATCAGGGCCGTCTCGTCATAGCCCACCGTCTCGAACGTGGCCGGGCGCACGCCCACCTGCCCGACCCGCGCGCCCTTGAGCATCTTGACCACGCCCACCGCGCGGCAAAAAGTTTCCACCTCGGCCTGGAATTGAGGCTCGTCGGGAAAGAACAGCCCGGCATAGTGAAAGGGGATTTTGCGCCGGTACAGCCCGGAAGCCATCGACAGGTTGCCGCAGTACGAGTCGGAGGTGCGGCTCAGCCCCGCATCGTCCGGCGCGGGCGGCTCCTTGGTCGCGTACAGCAAAACCGGCACACCGAGCTTTTCGGCGATCTTGGAGGCTGAGCGCTCGTCGCCAAAATCGAGCGGGCAGAGCACCAGCGCGTCGACCTTGCTCCGTGCGAAATACTCGGCCACTATTTCCGCCTCGTCGAGGCTGTGCACCATCCCGTGCGGGGTCAGGCCCTTAGCTGCATCCGGCTCGCCCGCCTGCGGCACGACCACCTCCAGCCCCTCGCTGCGAGCAAAAGCAGCCAGCGAATCGTCGCGCATTTTCTGACACCATTCACTGTAGCGAAACCGGTAGGAAGGGACAAAGCCGATTTTAACGTGAATCATCGTACATCCTCCTTGGTGTACAGGTTGCAAGTTAAAAGTTGGGCAAGGCGAGTGCTTTTTCCTCCCGACAATTGAACAACCTACGCCAACCCCGCCGCCCTCCACATCTGGTCCATATATTCGGCGATCAACTTGCCGGCAGCCAGCGCATCCCTGGCAGCAAGATCGTTGATCCGCTTGCTGAACGGCTCCGGCGTGACCGGACCGTCGTAGCCCATCGCGGCAAGTTTTTTGATGAACGCCGGCAGCGGGATCACCCCGGTTTCCATCGGCAGGCAGCGATCTTGATCGAGATAGGTCTCCAAGGTCAGCCCTTCCGGCGCATCGTTGACGTGCACCGTGATCACGTCTTTGGCCTGAATCGTGTCGAGCACATCCAGCCCGTCGCCGGAAGTGAACAGGTGATAGGCATCGAGCAGCAAGCCGACATTGTCGCCGATCTCGCGGGCCAGATCCATCATTTCACCCAGCGTATAGATGAACGGGTAGGTGAACTGGTCACGAATCGTCTTGGGACCGAGAAATTCGATGCCCAGCACGCAGCCGTGCTCCTCGAGCACCCGAGCGATGGGGCGGAAGCGAGCCACGTGCCAGTCCCAGTTTTCCTCATACGGGCGCTCGTTCGAGCCGGACAGGCACCAGGTTGCCGTGCGCGTGCAGCCCAGCGCCTTGCCCAGTGCGGCGAGTTTGGGCAGTTGCTTCAGGTCTTGTTCCCACTGATCATCCTTGGTCCAGGCCACGGGCAAATCCCACTGGCCTGGCTTGACGCCCGCGTTGGCGAACAGGCTGCGCACATAGTCCGCGCCACGCGCATCGGCTAACTGCGCCGCCTCGTTGATGTCGAAATCGATACCACCAAATTTAATTTTTTGGGCCAGATCGATGGTCTGGGCCAGATCGAGGCCACGGATACCGATCGCACCGACACTCAGATTCTTGAACATGCTTCGCTCCTTTGCTGTTTTTGTGGTCAGGAACACCACGTGCGGCGTTCCTGACCAGGGGTTGACGATTCGATGATCAGCGCACAAGAACAGGCTGCGCGCCGCTACCGGTGATGTTTTTTCAGGAAGGCCCGCACCGCCTCGACGAATGCCTCAAACTGCTCACGGCGGATGTTGTGCCCGGCCTTGAGCTGCACCACCTCGATCAAGGGGTTGAGGCGCACCGCCTCCTGCGCCGTTTCGGGGGTGACAATCGAGTGCATCTCGGGATCGCCGATGACCAACAGCGTCGGCGCCTTGATTTTGGCGACGATCTCGCGCCAGTCGGGGCGCGGCCCACCCAGCCGCCCGGCAGCGTTGGGGCTGAGCTGCTTTTTCGACTCGCCCCACGGCTGCCATTCGATCTCGTCCCATTGGGGCAAATTTTTGCGTCCCTCGGCGATAATCTCTTCGAGCGGCAGCGCACGCTGCTTTTCGATCTGGGTGCGGCGTTCGAGCGCACGTTGCTGCGCCTCGGTCTCGTTTGCGCCCATCCAGTTGGCCCACGGAGAGCCTTCGGCAAACCAGGGCGGGTCTTCGAGCACGATGCAGCTCCACAGGTCCGGATAGTCGGCCGCGGCCATCGCCGTCGATGCCGCGCCCATCGAGTGACCCATCAGGGCCGGCTTGTCGAGCGCCAGCCCCCGCACAAACTCGGCCACGTCGGCGGCGCGCGTCGAATCGTCATAGCCGGTCTCCGGCGCGCCGCTCAAGCCGTGACCGCGCGCGTCGGGCATGATCAGGTCGTAATCGGCTTCCAGCGCCCTGGCTGCGCGAATCCAGCACAGGCCGTTGTCGGAAAAGCCGTGCAAGAGCACCAAAGGCGGCTTGTCGCCGCCGGTGCGATAATAGTGGATGTTCAACTGGTTGGCCCAAACATCACCCTGCCCCCAGGGCAACCCCTCCGGGTTTGAACCGTCACCGGCTTGCCCGCAGGCAGAAACAGAAAAGGATTCTACATTATCGATTTTCATAGCGTTTTCCCTTCATCCATCTTTATTCTACAACCTCAATCCCCTGCCCGTCGATCACTTGACCGACGACCCAGCAGGGATGACCGGCCTCTGCAAATGCCCTCAACAGTGCGTCGATGCGCGCCGGCGGGACTGAAACCAGCAGCCCGCCCGACGTTTCGGGGGTGAACAAGAGCTGCTGCATCTCTTCTGAAATCCGAGGAGAAAAGGTGACGTGCGCGCCATAGGCGCTCTGGTTGCGGCACGCGCCGCCGGGGAAAAGCCACTGGTCGGCGTATTCGAGCGCGCCGGGGTGAAAAGGCAGTTTGTCGAACGCGAAGCGCAGCCGCACACCGCTCTTGTCGGCCATCTCGTAGCCGTGGCCGAGCAGGCTGAACCCGGTGATGTCGGTGCAGGCGTGGACGCCAATTTGCTGGATCAACTCGGCGGACTGCCGGTTGAGCTGCTTCATCCCGGACACCGCCGCCGCGACGTGCGCCGGGTCGGCGACCTGGGCCTTGAGCGCGGTGGTGATGATGCCCACGCCCAGCGGCTTGGTCAGCACCAACACGTCGCCAACCACGGCGTCGGCCTTGGCCAGCACCTTGCCGGGATGGATGATGCCCATCACCGAGAGGCCGTACTTGGGCTCGGGGTCGGTGACGGTGTGCCCGCCAGCGAGCACACCGCCCGCCTCTTGTACCTTGTCCGCGCCGCCGCGCAAAATCTCGCCGACGATCTCGGCGGGCATATCGGCCGGAAAAGCGGCGATGTTGAGCGCCAGGATCACCTGCCCGCCCATTGCATAGATGTCGCTCAGCGCGTTGGCAGCCGCAATTGCCCCGTAATCATAGGGGTCATCGACCACCGGCGGGAAAAAGTCGAGCGTCTGGATCACCGCCAGTTCATCGCTGATGCGGTACACCGCCGCGTCGTCGCTCACCGCCAGGCCAACCAGCAGATCGGGGTAGTCTTGGGGCAAAAACATATTTTGTATAGGACGCAGCACCTGCGCCAGGGCCTCGGGGCCCATCTTGGCCGCTCAACCGGCCGCGCTGGACAGGGCCGTCAGGCGGATCGTTTCATCAGACATGTTGTTTTTCCTGCAAAAAGGATTTCAACATTACGCATTACGCATTACGTATTACGTATTACGCATTACGTATTACGCATTACGTATTGCTCATTACGTATTGCTCATCGCTCATCGGCATCATAGACTGATCACCTTGCCCGCCCCCAACATCGTCTCGGCGATGGTGTACATGTTGGAGACCTCGCCGACAGCCAACTGCTCGGTCAGGCCAAAATGCCCCAGGCAGGTGCCACAGACCAGGATTTCGATCCCCTGCTCGCGCAGCGCGCGCAGGTCATCGAGCACGGGCGAGCCTTCGACGGCCAGCTTGACCCCGCTGTTAAAGAAGACGATGGTCTCCGGCAGCGGTTCGACTTCGCCCAGGGTGTGGAAAAAGGCGCGAACGAGAATATCGCCCAGTTCATCGCTCGGGCCGCGCCCCATCCGCTCGCCCGGCACGACCAACACCAGCGGGTCAGCGGCAGAGGGCGCCATCTGGATCGCTGACATTTCAGCAGGCACGGCACACTGGTCGCCAATATGGATATAGATGCCGTCCTCTTTTTGCTCGCTCCATACACCATAGCCGGCCTTTTCGGCCATCCGGGTGACGTTGTGCAGCGCAGTCTGATCACTGACAATCGTTGTAACCTCGTCCCCCTTTTCAAGCGCCTGCCGTGTCAAAATCACCGGCTGCGGGCAAGGCAATCCGCGGGCATCAACAGTTTGCATTTTACACTCCCTAAAATCCGAGACATATTTCTTGCATTACGCATTACGTATCACATCATATCTCATGAACGCTCTCAAATTCGACCTTGTTCTTGACAAACGCCGCTTTGGCCGCCTCGACATCCGTCCGTTCGACGCGCACGCAGGTGCCGCAGTTCGAGCTGATCTGTCGCGGCACGGGGATCAACTTGCAGGCGACGCCGGCCATATTGAGCACCTGCTCGGCGCGGATGGCATGGCCGGTGCTCTTGACCAGAAAAACGGCATAGCGATCTCGCCAGGTCATCGCTCACGCTCCCAATTCTACATCTTGGATGTGCTGCACGGCGGCGTACGCGCGCGCCTCGTCGGCGTTCTCAAACGCGCGCACCACGTCAAACTCGCGCCAGACCCGTTCGCCGTCGATCTCAACCTCGATCACCCGCCGCTGCAACTCACCCTGTTGCGGCGGATCGACGTCGAGCAGGCAAATTCGCTCGACGTTCATCTCGCGACATTTTGAGCAGCGCTCAGGCCCGCGCTTGCAGTGGGCCATTCGGATAGTTCTGATGATAGGGTGGGTCATTTTGCCTCTGATCGGGCTTCCGCTGCCAGCTTCTCTATCGCCCGCACCGCCGCATCGACCTCATCCGCCGTATTGAACACACTCAGTCCAAAGCGCACCGTGCCGATCGGGAACGTGCCCATCGTTTTGTGTGCGGCGGGCGCGCAGTGCAGCCCCACCCGGCTCATGATAGCGAATTCTTCGTCCAGACGCAAGCCCACATCCGACGGCTCCAGCCCGGCCACGTTGAACGACACGGTGGCGGTTTGCAGTTCGGCGTCATGGGTGCCATACACAGTTACGCCGTTGATCGAACACAGCCCGTCGATCAAGCGTCGGGTCAAGGCGACCTCGTGCGCGCGGATTTGATCGACGCCGCGTGCCAGAATCCAGCGCACGCTTGCCGCCAGCCCGGCCAGGCCGACCGCATTGGGCGTGCCGCTTTCAAAGCAGTCGGGCAGAAAATCGGGCTGCTCTTCGTGCTCTGAGCGGCTGCCCGTGCCGCCGCGCTTGAGCGGCGCCATCTGCGCCACATCCACCCGCCCGCCGACCACCAGTCCGCCGGCGCCGGTCGGGCCGAGCAGGCCCTTGTGCCCGGTAAAGGCCAGCAGGTCGATCTGGTCGGCCTGCACGTCGATCGGATACGCGCCGCCGCTCTGCGCCGCGTCGACGAGCAGCAGAACGTCGCGCTGCCGCGCGATTCGTCCCACCTCGGCGACGGGCAATGTCGTCCCGATCACGTTGGAAGCGTGGTTGAGTGCGATCAGCCGCGTGTTGGGCCGGATCGCCGCCTCGACATCGCGCGGATCGAGCACGCCCTGCGCGGTGCAGTTTACCACAGTCAATTCGACGCCCTGCCGCTCCAACGCGCGCAGCGGGCGCATGACCGAATTGTGCTCCATGCTGCCGGTGACGACGTGATCGCCGGGCCGCAGCAGGCCGCGCAGGGCCAGGTTGAGCGCCTCGGTCACGTTCAGCCCGAACGCCACGCGCAGCGGGTCGGGCGCGTTGAACAGTTGGGCGACGACTTGTCGCGCCGCATACACGACCCGCGAAGCCTCGACAGACAGCCGGTGGCCCGATCGCCCCGGGTTGGCTCCCACCTCGGCCATAAAGCGGGCCATCGCCTCGATCACCTCCGGCGGTTTGGGCCAGGAGGTCGCTGCATTGTCCAGGTATATCATCTTGTGCTCCTGAAAAAGCTATGCGCCAATTCGCCTTTGCTCATTGCTATTTGCTGTATAACTGCTCAACCATACGAAGCGAGCGTCGGTCGAGTAGCCGCCACGATCTTTGTGGCGGCGTATCGAGACCACATGAGTACATTACAAGACCTGCTTGGTCTCGATATGCGCCTTCGGCGCTACTCGACCAGCGCAGGCAGAGCAGTCGCTTTGCCGATTGCTATTTGCGCAGCGTCAGCTTGAACTCGTCGCCGGTTTCCTGCACCGTCACCGTGCAGCCGGCCTTTTCGGCCATCCGCCGCACGTTCTCGCGCGAGGTCACGCTGTCGACCAACACCTCGACCGGGAACTGCCCCGCGTCGATGGCCTTGCGGGCCAGGATCACCGGCTGCGGGCAAGACAGCCCGCGTGCATCCACTGTTTGTGCCATTTTAGCCTCCCTTTATTCAAACTTTTCACGCATGGTAAAGCCGATGAGCAGGCAGACAGCCAACCCCAAGACCACGGCGATCATCCCATAAGACGAGATGCCACCCACCGTGAGCGCGCCCTCGACCAGAGCGTCGGGTTTGCCGGCCAGGTTGAAATTGTGCGAGATGCCCGCGCCGACGATCATACCCAGCACGAACACGCCCGCGTCGCTGTCGCCCTCGCCGGAGAGAAACAACTGCCGCCCCGGGCAGCCGCCGGCCAGCGCGAAAGCCAGCCCGGATAGTGCCATACCCAGGAAATTCCACAGGTGGCTGCTGTGCGCCACCGGCTGGGCGGCAAAGCCCCACTTGACCTGCCCCAGCGCCAGGTTGGCGACGAACGCCACCGCCAGCATCGCGCCAACGCCGCTGATCAGGTGCGTGTCGCGGATCAAAATCACGTCGCGGACGGCGCCCATGGTGCAAAAGCGGGTGCGCTGGGCCAGGAACCCGATGATCAGCCCGACGCCGAGCGAAATCCACACCGCCGCGTGCAGCGAGCCGGGGCCGCTCTGGCTGAAGAAAATGGGGCCGCCTTCGGCAAACTGGGGTTTGAACAGCAGAAGCAGCAGCAGTCCGACCATCAGCAGCGGCATGATCCAGCCGACGGCGGGGTAAGTTTTGCCGGCGCGGCCCAGCGTATAGCCGGTTCTGAGGAACCACACGCCGATGGCGATGCCGGCGGTCAGACCGAGCAGACCGAGGATGGCGTTCAGGTCGCCGCCGGCCAGGCGCAGCAGCGCCCGCCACGGGCAGCCCAGGAAGGCCAGCGCGCCGATCATGGCAAACACACCAAGCACAAAGCGCACCAGCGGCGCCGACCCGGCTCGCGCCTTGAACTCGCGAAAGATCAAAGCCACGATCAGCGCGCCCAACACAAAACCGACGATCTCGGGGCGGATGTACTGCACCACCGCAGCGCGGTGCAGCCCCAGCGCCCCGGCGATGTCCCGCTCGAAACAGGCCACGCAAATGCCCATATTCGGCGGGTTGCCCAGCTTTTGCAGCAGCGGGGCCAGCAGTCCAATGACCGCCCCAACCAGGATGATGCCCCATCGCGAGGCAAAGAAACGGGTGATTTTTTCAGACATAACGTTTCCCTCCTTGAAATATGAAATTTTATCTCCAGGCTGCACGCCCCGTTAGCGCACCAGCCGGAAACACAAAACCGCTGCCAGCACACGCCGGCAGCGGTCGAGGGAAACACTCACTCAACGCCCATCAGAGGGCGCGCGAAACACCGCCCCCTCGGCCCAACGCCGACGTATGCGACCTGGCTTCAGAGCGCCACCTGGCGCTCCAAGCCGATAATCAAATGAGGCGGTGATATAGCATCGCTGTCCTCTCCAAAGCAACCAGACTCAAGTAGAGGGGGCGCGCGGGCGTGCCCCACTCTCCTTTCTCAAATGTGTCCAGTTTACCACAAATGGGCGCCCCGCGCAAAACGCACTTCAGTCAGCGACTGCCGCGCCCTTCCCACAACGCGCTCAGACCGTTGCCCAACAGAAAACCGATGAACACCGCCAGCAGCCAGTCCCACTGCGCGGTGAACAACAACACGATCATCAGCATCACCAGCATCACCGAGATGTACAGGCGCGGACGGATTGGCGGATCGGGTTTTTGGTCTTTTTTTGCCATCACATCGCAACCTATGGCCGCGCCGGGCTGCCGTCGGGCAGACGAGTCTGCGTCCACCACTCGACGGTGTCCTGGCAGGGATATTGGGCGGCCAGTTCTTCATTGATGTCAATGCCCAAACCCGGCTTGTCGCTGGGATACATGTAGCCGCTGCGCACCTCGGGCAGGCCGGGGAACATCTCGTAGACCAGTTCGGGAAAGCGGCACCACTCTTGAATGCCAAAGTTGGGCGCCCACAGGTCCATGTGCAGGTTGGCGGCATGCCCCACCGGCGACGTGTCGCCCGGCCCGTGCCAGGCCGTCTTGACGCCGTACATATTGGCAAAGCTCGCCACGGCGCGCGCGGGGGTGATCCCGCCCATCTGGCTGACGTGCATGCGGATGAAATCGATCAGCCGCCCTTCGATCAGCGGCGTCCACTCGTGCGGGCTGTTGAACAGCTCGCCCATGGCAATCCGCGTCGCCGACTGCTCGCGGATGGTCTTGAACCAGGCATTGTCCTCCGGCGCGAGCACGTCTTCCAGGAAAAAGAGGTTGAACGGCTCGACATCCTTGGCAAAACGCACCGCGTCGATCGGCTGCAAGCGCTCGTGCACGTCGTGCAGCAGCTCGACCTCCGGCCCCACCGCCGAGCGAACGTGCTCCATCATCTTGAGCATGTTGCGGCAGTAGGCGCGCGGGTCAAAGTAGGCCCCGTCGGGCGCGCCCTCCGGCTTGACCATCGCGTCGTCGCGCCCGCCATAACCGCCCATCTGGATGCGGATGTAACGATAGCCCTGCTCCATAAACTTGCGTACATTATCTTCGACTTCTTCCGGCGAGCGGCCATCAGCATGAGTATAGACCGCCGCCGCCTCGCGGCACTTGCCGCCGAGCAGGTCGTAGACAGGCATATTGGCCATCTTGCCCTTGATGTCCCACAGCGCCTGATCGACCCCGCTGATCGCGTTGTTGAGCACCGGGCCGTTGCGCCAGTAGCTGTGCACCATCATCTGCTGCCACAGATCTTCGATGCGTGACACGTCGCGGCCGACGACCATGTTCTTGAGGTGACCCTCCAGCGCGGCGACGACGGCCCGCCAGCGCTGGGTGAACGTCGCGCAGCCCAGGCCGTACAGTTCTGGCTCAGAGGTGATCAACTTGACGATGACCAGCCGCGATCCGGCGGGCTGGGTGGTGATGACCTTGAGGTCTTGAATGGTGATTTGAGACATAAAACTCCTCCTTGAGAGAGAGAATTGACCGCCGACCGCAGACAACTGACCGCCGTCAGCGGTCAGCCGTCGGCGAGCGGTCCTGGAACAAATCATTTATCCCGATCTTGCGCACCCACACCTGGTCGTAGAACGAGTTCCAGGAGTGGATTTCCAGCTTGGCGATCAGGTATTGGCTCAACAGGTCGATCAATTCGTCATCCGAGTAGGTACGGCCCGGAAACCAGCGCGCGCGCCCGATGCGATTGGTCAACAACAGCACACCGCCGGGGCGCAACACGCGCATCAACTCGTCGAGCGTGCGCTTGGGGCAGCGCGTAAATTCCATAACCTCCAGACAGGCCACAGCGTCGAACGAGGCGGTGGGAAAAGGCAGCCGGTCGGCATCGCCCTGAAAAAGCGTGACCCGCTCGTAACCATCGAGCCGGCGCCGCGCGCTGCCCAACATCCCCGACGAGATGTCGATGCCGCACACTGCGCCGTGAAACGGCGAGCCGTCAAACGATGCACAGTCCAGCATCGCCTTGGGAAAGCGCCCCGTGCCGGTGCCAACGTCGAGGATCAGCGGGCGCTCGACGCCGTCCAGCCAGTCCAGCATCGGCTGGGCCAGCGTTTCATCGTCGCGCCGCCAGGTGATCGCCTTGATGCGGTCGTAATAGCCGGGGGTCAGGTTATAGAGCAGCGTCACCGCCCACTGGCCCAGGTACGCGCCTTCGGTGACGATCAAAGCCCAGTAGAGAAAGAGGGAGATAAGGAATAAGGAAACAAGGAAAAGCCAGATCACGTCAACGATCCTTTGGTATTTTCTCGTTCCCACGCGGGAGCGTGGGAATCCTGCCCGGCGCTCCGTGTCGCCTGATATGGCGCAGAGCGCCGCCCGCCCGCGCCGACGGAGACCGTCGGCGCGAGAGTCACACTTGCCCCTTCACTCCGCGTGGGGGCAAGCATCTTTCTCGTTTCCACGCTCCCGCGTGGGAATACCTGCCCGGCGCTCCGCGTCGCCTGATATGGCGCAGAGCGCCGCCCGCCCGCGCCGACGGAGACCGTCGGCGCGAGAGTCACACTTGCCCCTACGCTCCGCGTGGGGGCAAGCATCTTTCTCGTTTCCACGCTCCCGCGTGGGAATCCTGCCCGGCGCTCCGCGCTGCCTGATATGGCGCAGAGCGCCGCCCGCCCGCTCCGACGGAGACCGTCGGAGCGAGAGAAGCGTGAGCGCAAGAAACCCGACATACGTAACTCATCCTTTGATGTCACGATCAGTGTCTTGATTTTTTTCAGAAATGTCTGAACTATAGTTTCCGCTAACTTGGCGCGGTATAGGGCCAAGTTCAGCTATGGGTAA
>CAYRXM010000067.1:0-24530 GCA_964428175.1 uncultured Anaerolineae bacterium | reverse complement strand
CATGCGCGTCACCCCGAGCGCGGTGGCCTCACCGGTAAACACTGGCTGTTCCCACGACGTCGGTACAAACGACTGCGCGGCGAGGTTGTACACCTCGCCCGGCCGGTGCGCGCGCAAAATCTGATAGAGCGACATCTGATCGAGCAGGTCGCCGGAAACCAGCGTGATTCGATCCTGGATGTGCTGGATGCGCTGAAAATTGATCGTGCTGGTGCGGCGCACCATGCCGACGACCTCGTAGCCTTTTTCGAGCAAAAACTCGGCCAGATAAGAACCATCCTGACCGGTGATCCCGGTGATCAGTGCTTTTGGCATTGCTATTCTCCTCTATACAAAGATATCTTCTGGCGTGCGTTTGATGTACCAGGCCAGGATGCCGTGCCCGGTGACGATGATCCCCCAGCCGATCATCAAGAACAGCCAATTGTTATTGATCGGTTTATCTGCCAGCGCGTACAGGCCGACGCCGGGCAGGATCAGGGCGAATGCTCCGGCGTGAAAAGCAAGCGCCGTCTTGAGCCGCGTTTTCGTGCCGCTGATCTCGGCCTGCTGTGTATACACCCAATAGCCGCCCGCCGCCCCCACAGCGATGAGGATGATGGCCGTATTCAGCCAACGAAAGCCGCTGCCCGCCCAATATGTGGTGATAAAAGACGTGCGGATCAGGTCGGAAAAGACAGCGCCGGCGATGCCCCACATGACCACCCAACCAAAAAACTTGAGCAGATTCCAGTGCTTGATGCTCATTGCGCTCCTCCCTCTTGAGCGGTGTCAGACATCAGACGCGCCAGGCGTGCGGCAACGTCAGGCTCTTGAAATAACAAGATATTGCGCTCCGTAAATTTTTGCAGCAATTTGGTGCCCAGTTCGGTCAGGTGATAATAGCGGCGGTTGGGCCCCACCTCCGAATCCTGCCACTCGCTGCGCACAAACCCGGCGGCCTCAAAGCGGCGCAGGGCGCGGTACAGGCTGCGCTCGTCGGCAGAGAGGGTGCCCCGGCTGACCTGGGCCAGCGTTTCGCCCATCTCAAAGACGTACAGCGGGCGTTCGTGCAGCAGCAGCAGCAGCCAAAAAGTGAGCAGGCCTTTTTTGTAGACCCCTTCCCATTGTTCCAGCAGCAGGGTCAGTTCTTGCTCATTCATCAGTGCTCCTTCCTATTGTTGTATACGACTTTAGGTAGTATAGGTTTATTATACCACCCTTTGTACTTTTGTCAAGCAGGTCTGGTGGACAATGGTGATCATTTGGGGTACAATGGACGCGGTGAGCTGCCATGGTCTAGAAAGGTGAGTTACACATGAAAATCCTGGCCCTTGAACGTGAACTCTCCGGCGCGACAGCGGAAAAATTCCAGCGCTATGCTCGCGCCGAAGCTGCCCGCGCCTGGGAATTGTACCAGCAAGGCGTCATTCGCGAACTCTACTTTCGTGCCGACCGCCACGAAGCTGTCTTGATGCTGGAATGTGATGACGTCGAAGACGCCCGGCAGGTGTTGGCAGGTCTGCCATTGGTGGAAAACGGGCTTATCACCTTTGAGTTGATTCCGTTGATCGCCTACCCTGGTTTTGCGCGCCTGTTTGCAGGTGAATAGCCAGGGTTCGTCCGTTTTGGGGACAAGATTCGTTTATGGAGGTGCAAAATGGATCTGGGACTGCAAGGTCGTGTGGCGCTGGTCACGGCGTCGAGCAAGGGGCTGGGTCGGGCTGCTGCTCTGTTGCTGGCCCAAGAGGGCGCGCAAGTGGCCATCTGTGCGCGCGATGAGGAGGCGCTGGATCAGACGGGATTTGAGATTGCCGCGTGCGGCGGCGAGGTGCTGGCCCTTCAAGCTGATGTGAGCGAGCCGGATGCGGCACGGTATCTGGTCGAGGCGGTGCTGGCTCACTTTGGCCGTCTGGACGTGCTGATCGCCAACGCGGGCGGCCCGCCGGCGGGTGGGTTTCGCGAGGTGAGTGAGGCTGATTGGGCGGCCGCGATGCAGCTCACCGTGATGAGTTTTGTCCGCCTGTGCCGGGCGGCGATTCCGGCGCTGGTCAAGTCCGATGCGGGCAGCATTTTGGCCATCACCTCAATGAGCGTCAAGCAGCCGTTGGAAAACCTGATTTTGTCCAACAGCTTGCGCCTGGCGGTGACGGGCGCTGTCAAATCGCTGGCCGACGAGTTGGGACCGGAGGGTGTTCGTGTCAACGCCATTTGCCCCGGCTGGACGCGCACCGATCGTGTGGAGCGCCTGCTGTCTGACCGCGCAGCGCGCAGCGGCAGCACGGTCGCTGCCGAGGCAGCGCAAATCGCTGCGGCTGTGCCTTTGGGGCGTATGGCTTTGCCGGACGAGTTTGCGCGCGCGGCAGCGTTTCTGGTTTCGCCGGCGGCCAGCTATATCACCGGGGTCAGCCTGTTGGTTGACGGCGGGATGTATCGTGGAGTGATGTGAATTGAGGCATCGTTGGATTCTGTTTTTATTTCTCGTTTTGTTTACAATTACCGGCTGTTCCGGCTATGTGATGGTCGAGGTGACGCCGGTGCCGCCCACGGTGACGGCGACGGCGCAGATTGCTCTGGTCACGGCTACACCGCGCGCGACGGCGACGGCGGCGCCGGCCACCCCGCTGCCGACGTTTACTGCCACGCCCACTCCCACGCCGGTCATCCATGTCATCCAGTCGGGAGAGACGCTGCTCGATCTGTCGTACCAATATGGCGTCAGCGTGCAAGCCTTGATCGAGGCCAATGGCATCGAAAACCCGCGCGCGTTGAGCATCGGCCAGGCATTGATCATTCCGCACGGCGACACGAGTTCCTGGGAGCAGCCGCCGACGCCCACACCCACGCCGATGCCGCTGCGGGTGGTCCATGTGGCCTTTCACCAGACACCGGCCGGTAGCCTGTGGTGTATGGGCGAGGTCAAAAACGAGCGCGATGAAACCCTGGAATTTGTCCAGGTGCAGGTGTCGCTGCACAACGCCGACGGCGAGATGGTCGAGTTGGGCGTTGTGTTTGCGGCCTCTGAAATTGTGCCCGCGCAAGGTGTTGCGCCGTTTGCCCTGCTGCTGCCCGACGTCGCGCCCGGCAGTTGGGCCAGCTATCAGATCGTCGTGCGCAGCGCGGAGCCGCTGATGCATTGGGGAGAGCGCTACGGCGATCTGGTTGTGCAGGACTTGCATGGTGCGATGCGCGGCGATTTGTTTCACGTTAACGGGGTGGTGTTTAACAATGGCGAGATGACTGCGCGGCGCATCCGGCTGATTTTTACCATGTATGGGGTCGATGGCGAGGTCGTTGGCGTGCGCCGGACTGAGATGCTTGCTGCGTTGGCCCCCGGCGCGCGTGAGCCTTTCGAATTTGACCTCATTCCCCAGTCGCCGGCCGATGCGCTCAGCGTCATTGTCTTGGGGAGTTCAAGCGAACCATAAAGCAGACTAAACATTTGTTGTAGGCCTGGTACACGTTTGGATGATTTCGTTTGCTTTTTGGATGAGGGCATGGTAAAATAGGTTACTCGATCAAGTGTACATGTTATATTTTTGTCTTACAAAGAAGGAGGAGCCTGGCGCAACGATTGGCGTATTGATGGTATCCTGCTGTTGGGGTGCGCGCCCAATCTGGTGGATATCAAATTGACGGTTTTCAAATTTCTCTCAGGAGGAGAACATCATGTTTAGCAAGAAATGGAGCGTTTTGCTGGCGCTGGTGGTCATCAGCACGTTGGTTTTGGCCGCGTGTCAGCCGCAGACGGTGATCGTCGAAAAAGAGGTCACCAAGGTCGTCGAAAAAGAAGTTGAAAAAGAGGTGATCGTCGAAAAGGAAGTTGAAAAAGAGGTCACCAAGGTCGTTGAAAAAGAGGTTCAAGTCCAGGTCGAAGTAACTCCGACCCCGACCCCCATTCCCCAGGGTGGGTTTTTGACGTTCTCCAGCTTTGCCGACGCCAAAATCCTCAACTCGCTGCTTTCCAGCGACAGCTCATCGAGCGATTTCGAAGGCTATTTGTTCGATGCCGGGTTTGAGACCGACCCGTGGACCGGTGAGACGATCCCCGGCCTGGTCGAGAGCTGGGATGTGACCGATGGTAACAAGACCGTTGTGTTCCACGTCCGTCAGGGCGTCAAGTGGTCTGATGGCGAACCGATCACGGCCAAAGACTACAAATTCATGTTCGACGCGTTGATGGCTGTCGATGACGAAGGCAACCCCGTTTTGTCCACCAGCCCGCGCCTGGACATGGTCGAATATGTCGAGACGATCGAACTGGTCGACGACTATACACTCAAAGTGACCTACACTGAGCCGATCTGCACCAACTTTCAGAGCTTGAGCCTGGGCTGGCTGCCGAGCCACGTCTTCCTCGCCGATCCCGACTTTGAATTCGCCGATTTGATCGAGCACCCCTTTAACTGGGAGCCGACCGTGTTCAGCGGCCCGTTCATGTTCCAGGAATGGGTCAAGGATGATCACTATACCGTCGTTCGCAACCCGGACTATTGGAAGGGTGCGCCTTATCTGGATGGTATTGTGGTTCGTATTGTCGCCAATGTGACGGTTGAAAAAGAGATGTTCAAGGCCGGTGAAGTCGACTTGATTGGTCTTGACCCTAAATTCCTGACCGAGATCGAGCAGGTGCCGTTCGCGGACATTTACAAGTTCTTCCGCACCGCCTATGACTATATCGGCCTGCAGCAGGGCCTGCCCGACGACCCGCAGCCGCGCCTGAATGATGATGGCACGGTGAACGAGAACCACGGCGAGCACCCGATCCTGATCAAGAAGGAAGTCCGTCAGGCATTGGTGTATGCGCTCGACCGCAACTCGATCGTCAACAAGGTGCGTATGGGCCAGGCCGCGCCGATCGATGCGCACATTATCCCCACCTACGGCTGGGCCTACAACGATGAACTCGAACCGCGCCTGTATGACACGGCCAAAGCCGCCGAGATGCTCGAAGCGGCCGGCTGGGTGCTGCCCGAAGGGGCCCAGTATCGCGTCTGCCAGGGCTGCGGCACTGCGCCCGATGGCACGCCGATGAAGATCAACCTCAAGACGAACGCCGGCAACGAAACACGCGAGCAGATCATCCAGATCGCCCAGCAGCAGTGGGGCGCGGTCGGTGTGGAAGTCGAGATCGAGGCAATGGAATGGAACGCCTACCTGGAAGTTCTGTTGGGCCAGACCTTTGATGCCGTTTGCATCGGCTGGACCGGTGTAGACCCCGACAATGAGACACTGTTCTTTGCCAAGTACGACGTTCCCGGCGGCGGTTTCAACTTTACCTCGTTCTACCGCCCAGACTATGAGCCGATGGAACTTGAGGCCAAGACCGTGGAAGGCTGCACGTACGAAGACCGCGGCGAAATCTATAAGGAAATCCAGGAGATTTTCTACGACGAAGTGCCATACGTCTTTTTGTATGCCACCCGCGCGATCACGGCGATCAATGACCGCATCGGCAACGTGAACCCCGCACCGTGGAGCACGCTCTACAACATCCACGAGTGGTACATCAAGTAATTCCCGTGTTACCGTTAATGGGTGGTGGCATCCGCAAGGGTGCCATCACCCATTCTTGTTAGGGGCAAAAGCCCCAAGGCAGACTGTAAACGCCATTACGTTATGACAAGCCGGTTTTCATCAGCGTCCTGCCTGGACCGGGAGCAGTCTGCCTTGAGGTTTTTGTACGGAGGAGAGGGAACATGACCCGATATTTGATCCGTCGTCTGTTGCAGGCGATCCCGACCTTTTTGGGGATCACATTGATCACATTTGTGGTGATCAAGCTCGCGCCCGGCGACCCGGTGATGCAGATGACTTTTGATCCCAAGATCAAGGCCGAGACACGCGACAAGATTCGCCGGGGGCTGGGGCTGGACAAGCCGATCATCGTCCAATATGTGATCTGGCTGACCGGCAACGACTGGCTGAACTGGTTCGGCGAGCAAACCGAGGACCGCTATATCACCCGCGGCGTGTTACGCTTTGACTTTGGCAAGTCTTACCTGCAAGCGCGCCCGGCGATTGATATGGTTTTGGAGCGAGTACCCAACACGATACAATTGAACCTGGTTTCGTTGATTATCGGCTATTTGATCGGCATCCCGACCGGTGTGTATGCGGCGGTCAAGCAGAATGGTGTGTTTGATAACGTGGCGCGGGTGCTGGCGGTGATCTTTAATGCCGTACCCGGTTTCTGGCTCAGCCTGATGGTGATGTTGATCTTTGCGGTACAGTTCAAAAAGTGGGGGCTGCCGGGCATTCCCATGGGCGGGATGTACACGGTGACGCCGGGCGGCGAGTTCAAGTACAACCTGTTTGACCGCCTGGCGCACTTGCTGCCGCCGGCCCTGATTCTGTCGACGGGCACCATCTCGGGACTGACCCGCTTTATGCGCACCGAGGTGCTGGAAGTGATCCACCAGGATTATATCCGCACGGCGCGGGCCAAAGGCCTGAACGAGCGCATCGTCAACTTTGTGCATGCCGGACGCAACGCCTTGATTCCCATCGCTACGTTTTTGGGGCCGACGATCACCGGCCTGCTGGGCGGCGCGGTGATCACCGAGACGATCTGGTCGTGGCCGGGGCTGGGGCGGCTGTTTGTCGACGCCAACTTTCAGCGCGATTATCCGGTGGTGTTGGCCGGGTTTGTGATTGGGGCGATTGCCGTTATCCTGGGCAACATGCTTTCCGATATCTTTTACGCGGCCTTTGATCCGCGCATCCGCTTTAGTTAGGGCGGGGAGGTGAATTATGGCAACATCATTGACTTTTGACAAGACGCCGCCCGGCGAAATGAGCGCGCGCGATCGCGCGCGGGCGCTGCAGGAAGGGCTGGACCTCGAGCGCGAACCGGTCAGCTATTGGGATATGGTGGGCCACCGGCTCAAGCGCGACCGGCTGACCCTGGCGGCGTTTGCCGTGCTGCTGCTGCTGGCTTTGCTCTCTTATACCGCGCCGCTGACAACCAAATACGTCCTCAAGGTCGAACCCAATAAAATCGACCTGTTTCGTATGTATGAAGCGCCCAGCAAGACCAACTGGCTGGGCATGGATGAATTGGGGCGCGACCAGCTGGCGCGGCTCTTGTACGGTGGGCAGATTTCGCTGACGATCGGCTTTACCGGAGCGTTTTTAATCATCACCATCGGCGTCTTTTTCGGCGCAGTGGCCGGGTTCTTTGGCGGCGTGATTGACGACGTGATCGTTTGGTTCGTCAATACGATGAACGCGATACCTTTTCTGCTCTTTTTGATCATCATCGCCCAGTTGTTCAAGCCCAAGTGGTATGTGCTGAGCGTCTTTATCGCCCTCAACGGGTGGATGGGCACTGCGCGCCTGGTGCGCGGGCAGGTGCTGTCGGTCAAAGAGCGCGATTACGTGCTGGCCGCGCGCGCGCTGGGCGTGCCGATGGCCCAAATCATCATCCGCCACGTGCTGCCTAACGTGATCCCGATCGTGATTATCTCCACCGCTGGCAGCATCGGTGGTCTGATTTTGACGGAAAGCGCACTCAGCTTTTTAGGGCTGGGCGTGCAGCCGCCTACAGCAACCTGGGGCAACATGCTGACCAAAGCGCAGGGCAACTTTACCCTGGGACCGCACCTGGTTATTTTCCCAGGTCTGCTGATCACGATGACAGTGCTCTGCCTGTTCTTGATCGGCGACGGGCTGCGCGATGCGCTCGACCCGATGATGCGCGGAAGGTAGACGAAAAAATAAAAACCGGGTTTCTTCAAGAAACCCGGTTTTTTGTTGCTACTTTGAGGACGGCTTTTTATAGCCGCCACATTGGGGGCAGGAATGGAAACCTGTTCTTGTTTTATGGACTCTTGACCGCCACCAGCCACCACGCGCCCGTGCCGGCGATGTTGCTGACAGTGAGTTTGGATGCCGCTTCGTCAAGTGAAACGCTCTTTTGCGTCACCCACTTGCCGGCGCGCTGCTCCATATACAAAATGAGCAGGTTGCCTTTGAGCGTATCCAATGCCGCGCCCTGGCTCTTGGCGGCGGCGAGTTCTTCTTCGGTGAAATAGAATTCGATCTTGGGTCTGAGGCCGAACCCATAGCCCGTGTCACCGACCACGTGTATTTCCAGCGCGTATTGGCTCACCGGCACATAGCTGGCGGCCAAGTCTTCTGGCATTTCAGGAACGATCGTCTGCACCGTCATCTTGACTTCGGTCTCGGTCACGCCCCCCATCTTGATGATGAATTTGAACAGCGGATCGCCCCCGTCCCTCTGCACGGTGATCTCGCTCGGTTGTTCGCTGCTCAACGTGACCGTGCCTTTTTCATCCAGGGCAAACGGATTGGCCGGGTCCTTGACCGGAAATCCCTCCACTTCGGTGACGCCTTTGTCGTCGTCGCCGGCCGGGGCGTTGCATCCCCAGATGAGTATGCCGAGCAGCCCCAGAGCCAGTAGCACTCCAATGAACTTGTTTGCGGTCATTTGTCCTCCTTTATTGTCTGATATACCATTCGTGAACATTATGCCATACGCGCCACGGGCCGGGGTTGGCCCCGCCGACGCGGTTGTCGATCGCCACCAGCTTGCGCGGGACGCCGATCCACACGTAGGGTTGATCCTGGTAGAGCTGGGCCTGGACCTGCTGATAGATCGCGGCGCGCGCATCCTGATCGCAGCCGGGCAGGGTCTTGGCCCGCAGCAGGTCGGCTTGCAGTTCGGGGTTGGTGTAGGAACAAAAATTGCGGCCGCGGCCGGGCAGGTCGGTTTCGTCGCTCCACAGGTCGGCGTCGTCCGGATCGACGCCGAGGTTGGCCCAACTGATCACCACCAGGTCAAAGGTCTGCTCAAACAACACGTCCAGGAAATACTCCCACGGCAAGAGCGCCACCTCGACATCGATGCCTACCGCGCGCAGTTGTGTCTTGGCCTGGTAGGCGATGGTTTCCCGCGCGGCATTGCCGGTGTTGGTGTACAGCTTGAGCTTGAGCAACTGCCCGCCCTTGACGCGCACGCCGGAAGCGCCGGCCTGCCAGCCTGCTTGTTCCAGCAGCGCGATGGCCTGCTGCGGATCGTACTCGCGTGGGGTCAGGTTGGTGTTGTAGGCCCAACTGACGGTGGGCAGAATGTTGGCGTTGAGCGGGATGGCCTGCCCGCTGTACGCGGCATTGATGATCGCATTGCGGTCTAGGGCGTGGGCGATGGCCTGCCGTACGCGGACATCGCTCAAGATGGGATGTTGGCCATGATTCTGATTGGGCGTGCCGTCGGCGTTGAGGCGCGGCTGCGGGCTGGCGGGGTTGCCCATTTGCAGGCCGATAAAGTCATACTCGTCGCTCAAAAACTTGAACACACTGAGCGATGTCTCGGCTTCGAGGGCGGGCAGGTAGTGCGGTTCGATGTCGGCGCCAATGTCGATCTGCCGGGATTTGAGTTGTTGGACCAGCGCGGCCTGTCCGGCCAGGACCTGGGCGACGATCCCTTCCAGGTGCGGCTTGCCCTGCCAATAGCGTTCGTTGCGCGCCAGGACGATGCGCTCGCCGCGTTTCCACTCCTGGAGGATAAACGGCCCGCTGACCACCGCCGGCCAACTGTTGAATTCGTGATCGACAAGTTGGGCGAAATCATAGTCGTCGATCTGGGTCAGGTCATCGCCGACGAACAGGTGGGCCGGCAGCCAGGCCAGGGTCAGCGATTCCAGGTTGGCGCAGTCGAGCCGGGCAAACGTCACCGCGACGGTGTGATTGTCGAGCACGCGAATGGCGGCAATGCTATCAATCAGGTTGTTGTGCGGGGTGTTGAGCTTGTTGCTCAACACGGCCTGGTAGGTAAAATACATGTCGTGCGCGGTGATCGGTGTGCCGTCCGACCAGGTCAATCCCTGGCGGATGGTCAGGTTGTAGGTCAGTCCGTCGGGGGAGATGGTCCACCCTTGCGCCAGGTGAGGTTTCAGTACGCCGGTGAACGGGTCGACCGCCAGCAGGCCCTCGAACATCAACTCGCACATGGCGCGCGAAGATGGATCGTTGGCAAAGATCGGGTTCATCGTCTTGGCGTCGCCCAGGATGGCGCGGCTGATAAATCCACCGTCGGGGATGGGGGTGGGCGTCGAGGTGACGACCACCTGGACGGTTTTGAGTGCGGTGACGACGACGGTTTTTTCGACCTGCACCGGCTTTTCGACGATCACCGTGCGTTCGACCGGCTGGGTAGTTTCTCGGATGACCTCTTTTTCGACGGTGATCGGCTGCGGCTGGCAGGCGGCAATGGCGACGATGACGCCGAGGGTGAGTGTTATGGTGGCCCACGAAATCAACTTGGTTCGCATAATCGAGTGCGGCTCCCAAAAACGAGATGTCTCTGCGGGCAGTCTGGTGGAAAATCTGACCGTCAGAGTCGAGAGGATGATTTTAACACATGACCCTTCAAAAGGCAAAGTGCGTCAGATTACGGTGCCATCCGGGATTTTGGTGTTTTTGGGGATGACCACGATGCCGTCGCGGACGACGTACAGTTCTTTGCCGGGCGGCGCGCCGGGAGGGTAGATTTGGTTCTCGTCGGGCTGCCGGGGGCGGATGACCACGTTTTTGCCGATGCGCACGTTTTTGTCCAGGATGGCCCCTTCGATGTTGCATCCCGGCCCGATGCCCAGGGGAATTTCGTGGCACACGCCGCTTGGGTCGCAGTGCTCCTCGTTGTCGTAATAGTCGGCGCCCATCATCAGCGTGCGCACGACGCGCGTGTCCGAGCCGATGAAACTGCGCACCCCGATCACCGAATGGCTGACCATGGCCTTGTGGAGCTTGCAGCCCTCGGAGAGCAGCACGTGTTCGATCTGGCAGTCGTCGACGCGGGTGGGGGGCAGGAAGCGCGGGTGGGTATAGATGGGATGGTTTTCGTCGTAAAAGCTAAAAGGCTGTCCGGGCACGGTGAGCAGCAGGTTCATATCATAGAACGAGCGGATGGTTCCAATGTCGGCCCAGAACCCTTCAAAGACAAAGCTCATCACCTTGCAGCGGCGGATCGCTTCCGGGATGATGTGCTTGCCAAAGTCGGATTCTGGAACGCTGTTGAGCAGGTCAAACATCACCTGGCGTTTAAAGATATAGATGCCCATCGAGGCGAGGAAGGGCTTGTCGGGGTTGTCGGGCAGCCTGAACGCTTTGAGCCTGGCCGGGTCGGATTGTTTTTCGTCAAAGTTGACGATCTGGCCCTTTTTGTCGACGGCCAGGATGCCCAGCCGGGGCGCTTCTTCGATGCTGACGGGCTGCACGGCGATGGTCACGTCGGCCTCGGATTCGCGGTGGCGGCGCAAAAAGTCCTGGTAATCCATCCGGTAAAGATGGTCGCCAGAGAGGATCAAGAACTCGTCGGCGCCAACTGATTCCAGCTCGCGCAGTTGTTTGCGTACCGCGTCGGCGGTGCCCTGATACCAGGCTTCTTCTACCGACACGCCGGGCGACTGCTCGGCAGCCAGGATTTGCACCCAGCCACGGGTGAACAGGCCCATGTTGTTGTAGGTCTGCGAGACGTGGCGATTCAGCGAGGCGGAAAGGTATTGGGTGAGCACGAACATCCGGTTGATGCCCGAGTTGAGGCAGTTGCTGATCGGGATGTCGACCAGGCGGTACAATCCCCCCAACGGCACCGCCGGTTTGGCCCGTTCGCGAGTCAAGGGGTAAAGCCGCGATCCGGCGCCTCCTCCCAGGATGATGGCCAATACTTGGTGGTCAGGCATAGCGCATCCTTTCTGATGGGTCAGCAAAACGGCAAGGGCGATAAATAAGGTTCAGATCGACGACATATCGGGGCGCAGCGTGCGTTTGACGATCTGCCCGACGATGCCGGGCAGCACGGAAACCAGGTCTTCGTGAATGACGAGGGTGGCACGTTTGTCAAAAGAGGTGGGTTCTTTGTTGATCACGATGACCTCGGCGCCGTTTTCGCGGGCGATGAGCGGCAGGTCGGCGATTGGCGCCACGTTCAACGATGTGCCAGCGACCAGCATCAGGTCGCAGGTACGCGCCTCGCGCAGCGCGGCATTGATCTGCGTCACCGGCAGTTGTTCGCCAAACAGGATGACGTTTGGCTTGAGCACGCCGCCGCATCGCTCACAGCGGGGCACGCCGCGCTCGTAGAGAAAACCGCCCAGGATCGTGTCGATGGACACGCGGTTGTAACAGCGCACGCAGGTGGCCTGGCGGATGTGGCCGTGAACTTCGATGACATTTTGCGAGCCGGCTTTTTGGTGCAGCGCATCGATGTTTTGGGTGATCACCGCCTTGACCTGGCCCATTTTTTCCAGTTGGGCCAGCGCAATGTGCGCCGGGTTGGGCACAGCCTGGATCAGTTTTTGCGCCACCGGGCGAATCCAGTCGAAAAAAGACTGCGGCTGGATGCGAAAGCCGTGAATGGAAGCGACCTGGAATGGGTTGACCTTGTTCCACAAGCCCGAACCGGCGCTGCGAAAATCGGGAATACCCGAGGGGGTGCTAATACCGGCGCCGGTCAGCACGGTGATATGTTGTGCGCGCAAAATCAGATCGACGGCGTTGGAAAGCAGTGATTGTACGTTCATTTTGTCTTGACAAGATCCCTGTGCAAAAAAGACAGCACCCGGTGTGAGGCCAGGCTCGTGAGCTGTCGAGCGAGCAATGACCAGTATTCCCCATGAATGTAGCACAAAATGGCCGGATTGGCAACCCGGATTTGGCAACTCGGCTCAGTTTGGGTATAATTCAATCATCCAGTAGCTCGTAGCATAATCCCGCAAGGAGGGTACCTTTCAATGTCGAAGACAGACCCTGAGGGCCTGTGCTGCGAGTTATTTTTTGCGCGAGATTTGTCTCTCCGAGGGAGTTGAATGAAAGTTCATATCGAATACCTGGGTGTATCCAGGTTGGTCACTCAAAAAAAGGCCGAGGACCTGGCGCTGCCAGATGAAGCTACCTTTCGTGATCTGGTGCGTTTTCTGGGCGAAACCTATCCAGGGTTGATCGGCTATGTCATCCAGCCGGGGACGACCGATTTGCAGCCGCCCAATATCTTGAACATCGACGGCAAGCGAATGGTGCGCGGCGATCAGATGGACGATCCGATAAGCGACGGTGATACTGTAATTTTGATGTCCATGTCAGCAGGAGGATAAGGTATGTATGGTTACAGCGGCAAGATCTTGCACATCGACCTGGTCGAGCGCAAGACCTGGGTCGAATCAAAACCGGAAGACTGGTACAAGGTCTATATCGGGGGGGTGGCCATGGCCTCCCGTTTGTGCTGGGAAAACATCAAACCGGGCTGCGACCCGCTTTCACCCGATAACCCGATCTGCATCGGCGGCGGGCTGTTTGCCGGCACGCCCGTGCCGGTGGGCGGCAAATGGGGACTGGCTTCCAAGTCGCCGCTGACCGGCTTTATCGGCGACAGTCTGTCGGGAAGCTGGTTTGCCATTGCCCTCAAGCGCGCCGGCTGGGATGGGGTGGTCATCCACGGGGCGAGCGACGAGTGGGTCAATGTGCTGATCGATGACAATCGCGTCGAATTCCGCCCGGCGCAGCACCTGCTGGGCCTGGGTACCTATGAGACCGAAGAAGCGATCCGCGAAGAGCTGGGCGACGACCAGGTGCGCTCGGCGACGATCGGCCCGGCTGGCGAAAAGCTGGTGCGGTTTGCCAATGTGACCAACGACGGCCGGCAGGCCGGTCGCACCGGGCACGGCGCAGTGTGGGGCAGCAAAAAATTAAAGGCGCTGTCGGTTCGCGGCACGCACGGCGTGCGCGTCGCCGATCCGGAGGCGCTGCTCAAGCTTTCTTTTGACATCTCGGAGGCCGCGCAAGGCCCGCACACGCAAAAATATCGCATCCTGGGCACGGTGTCCAACGTGCTCAATATGAACCGCATCGGCCTGCTGCCCACGCGCAACTACCAACAGGGCGTCTTTGAGCACGCCGAGATCGTCAGCGGTGAGTACCTGCACGAACATTTCAAGGTCAAGACCATCGCCTGTGCCCAGTGTCCCATCGCCTGCGAGCAGATGAACCGCGCCAAAGACGGCCCCTACGCCGGGGCGATGACCGGCATCGAGTACGAGTGTCTGTTTGCGGTGGCCCCCAACTGCGGGATCAGCGACCTGCAAGCGGCGATCAAGATGATCGATGTCGCCGACCGCGGTGGCATGGATGCCATGAGCATGGGTGTGACCATCTCATGGGCGATGGAGACCTTTGAAAAGGGCGTGTTCACCAAAGAGGACTTCAAGTGCAGCAAGTACCCGGAAGGCTTTGAAGCCAATTTCGGCAACAACGAGGCCGGCGTCACCCTGGCCGAATTGATCCGTGACCGCGAAGGTATCGGCGATCTGCTGGCCGAGGGCACGCGCCGGGCCAGCGCCAGGGTCGATGAAGAAAAGAGCACCGAGACTTGGAAGTGGGCCATGAACATCAAGGGGCTGGAGAACCCCGGCTACGACGCGCGTGCGCTCAAGACGTTTGCCGTCGGCCTGGCCGCTGGCACGCGCGGCGGCTGCCACAACCGTTCGGCGGCCTACGACCCCGACATCCAGGGCGAGACCAACCGCTTTACCGTCGACGAAACGCGCGGGCGGGTGGCCAAAGAGAGCGAAGAGTATGCCGCTGTGTACGACACTTTGCCGCTGTGCAAGTTCATTCGCCGCTGCTTTTCCGGCAAGGCCGACCGTGCCGGAGCCTGGCCGACCATCGCCAAGCTGATCAATGCCACCACTGGTTGGAATTTCGAGTATGCGGACGTGGACCTGATCGGTGAGCGTGCACACACGATCAAAAAGGCTTTCAACATCCGCGAGGGCTGGACCCGCGAGGACGATACGCTGCCCTGGCGCTGGATGAACGAAAAATTCACCGAGGGCGCATCGGCGGGACACTGCGTCAGCGTGGAAGAGCTGGAATACCTCAAGGACATCTATTACGAGGCCAAAGGCTGGACCAAGGAAGGGCTGATTCCCAGGTCCAAGTTGATCGAACTGGGCATGCCCGACCTGGCCGAAGAGATTGGGATCTAAAACGTACTGCGTATCGCGTATTCTGTTGAGTACGCACTGTATGGAAAAAATACGCAAAAGGAGAAAGTGATGCCTACTTCTACATCCAAGTACCAATACATCACCTGCGATTCGACCAAGTGCGTCGGTTGCCAGTTGTGCGAATATATTTGTTCCTACACCAAGACCGGCGAATTTAACACCTACCGCAGCCGCATCCGCACCGTGCGCGCTCACGAGGTGCTGATCACGGCGGTAGCCTGCCGCACCTGCGAAGACGCGCCCTGTGTGATCGCCTGCCCGCGCGATGCCTTGACCCAGGACCCGCTCACCGGCATCATCCACATCGATGCCAATCTGTGCGACGGCTGCGCCTGGTGCATCGAGGCCTGCGACTTTGGCGCGATTTCGATCAACCCGGAGAGCAAGCTGGCCGAAATCTGCAACCAGTGCGAAGACCTGGAAGAAGGCCCGCAGTGCGTCAAGTGGTGCCCCAAAGAGGCGCTGGAACTGACCAACCCCGACCGGCGGGCGCAAAAAGCGCGCCGTGCACTGGCCGTCGAAGAGGTGTTGGGACGTAAATAGGTACAACAGTGTAGACGGATTTGTGAATTTGCTGTAACGAGGAGCAAGCATGCCCCAAAACATCGCAACCGAAGAAAATCTGCGCATCGGCGTGTACATTTGCCACTGCGGCAGCAACATCGCCGGAGTGATTCCCCCGGCCGAGGTGGCCGAGTATGCTGCCTCGCTGCCCGGCGTGGTGCGCGCCGCCGATACGCTCTATGCCTGCGCCGACAGCGGCCAAAATCTGATCAAGGATGACATCAAAAAGTACAACCTCAACCGCGTGGTCGTGTCGGCCTGCTCGGTGCGCATGCACGAGCCGACCTTTCGCGCCGCCGTGTCTGAGGCCGGCCTGAACCCCTTTTTGATGGAAATGGCCAACATCCGCGAGCAGTGCACCTGGGCGCACGGCCACGACAAGGCCGGCGCGCTGGCCAAGGCCAAAGACCTGACCGCCGCCGCCATCGCCAAGGCCGCCTTTCTCTCCCCGCTGGACATGATTACCGTCCCCGTCACCAAACGGGCCATGGTCATCGGCGGTGGGGTGGCTGGCATCAGCGCGTCGCTGGATTTGGGCGACCAGGGCATTCCGACCATTTTGGTGGAAAAACAGCCCACCATCGGTGGGGTGATGGCCCAACTCAACAAGACCTTTCCCACTATGGACTGTAGTATTTGAATTCTCGCCCCCAAGATGGTTGACGCGGCGCGTCACCCCCAGGTGGATGTGAGAACCTATACACAAGTCGAGCGGGTCGAAGGCTTTGTCGGCAATTTCAAGGTGCTGCTGCGCGAAAAGAGCAAATACGTGCGCACCGATCGCTGCAACGGCTGCGGCGAATGCGTCAAGGTTTGCCCCATCGAAGTGCCCAACTATTTCGAGATGAACCTGGCCCCACGCAAGGCCATCTATGTGCCCATGAGCCAGTCGGTGCCGCTGAAATACACGGTCGATCTGGACGCCTGCATCCACTGCTACAAGTGCGTCGAGGCCTGCGGCAAGCTGGAAGCGATCGACTTTGGCCTGGAGGACAAACTGGTCTGGGAGGACATTGGCGCGATCATTGTCGCCACCGGCTTTGACCACTTTGACCCCAGCGTGATGGAAGAATATGGCTATGGCCGCTTTCCCAACGTGATCACCTCGATGGAGATGGAGCGGCTCAATAACTCGGCCGGGCCGACCGCCGGCAACCTGATCCGTCCCTCCGACGGACAGAACCCCAGGCGGCTGGCCTTCATCAACTGCGTCGGCTCGCGCGACAAGCGCTACAATCCCTGGTGCTCCAATTTCTGCTGCATGTACGCGATCAAGAACGCCGTGCTGCTCAAGCAGATGGATCCCTCGTGCGACATCACCGTGTATTACATGGACATTCGCACGCCATCCAAAGGCTACGAAGAGTTCTATGACCGCGCGCGGCAGATGGGCATCCATTTCATCCAGGGCCGCCCAAGCCTGATCACCCAAGACCCGACCACGCGCAACCTGTGGGTTCACTCTGAAGACGTGGCCCTGGGACGGGTGATCGAGCGCGAGTACGACATGGTCATGCTCAACCAGGCCGCTATCCCCCAGCCCGACGTGGACAAGGTCAGCTCGGTGCTCAACATCACCCAAAGCCCCGGCGGCTGGTTCATGGAATACCACCCCAAACTGCGGCCCATGGACAGCCCCACCGACGGCGTGTTTTTGGCCGGAGCCTGCCAGGGAGTCAAAGACATTCCCACCAGCGTGTCGCAGGGGTCGGCGGCGGCCTCGCGTGCCGGGCGGGTATTGCACTCGACCGAGTGGGAGATCGAGCCGATCGTGGCCCAGGTGTGGGACGATCGCTGCATCAGCGCGCAGGGTAAAAAGTGCGGCCTGTGCGCCCAGGCCTGTCCCTATGGTGCGATCGAATATGAGCAGGGCAAGCCGGCTCGCGTGCTGACCGCCAAGTGTCACGGCTGCGGCGGCTGCGTGGCCGAGTGCCCGCACAACGCGATCACCCAGATGCATTTTACCGACGCACAAATCCTGGCCCAGATTCGCGCCCTGCTGGCCGACAAGCCGGAAGAGAAAATCCTGGCCTTTCGCTGCCAGTGGTGCTCCTACGGCGGGGCCGATCTGGCCGGTACGAGCCACTTTGAATACACTGCCAACGAGCGCGGCATGCGCGTGATGTGCTCGGCGCGCATGGACACCGATTTCATCTATGAGGCCTACCGTCTGGGCGCGGGCGCGGTGCTTTATTCCGGCTGCCACCCGCAAGACTGCCATTACATCACCGGGCAGCGCGTCGGCGAGGCGCGCGCCGAGCGGTTGATGGGCATTTTCGACAAGATGGGCATGACCTCGGGCCGCTTCCGCATCGAGTGGATCAGTGCGGCCGAGGGCGACAAGTATGCCCGCGTGCTGAACGAGATGCAGGCCGTGCTAGACGGCCTGCCGCCAGAAGAACTGCGCGCCGAGATCGAGCGGCTGCGACCCGACATGGAGCGCCGCGCCCGGCGCATGAGCGAAGTGCCGCAGGTGGCCGAGGCGATGACCTTCTCAGATCGCCTAAAGGCGGCGATGGTGGGAGAAATGAAACAATGAGCCATCATACAACAGCGTCACATACTGCACAGACCTTCGCCGACCGCGTGCGCGCCATCCCTGGCGGCGAACACCTGGAGCTGTGCTACTCGTGCGGCACGTGCGTCAGTAAGTGCCTGATCCAGCAAAAAGTCGAGCCAGAATACAACCCGCGCCGCCTCTTGCGCTTGGTGATGATGGAGATGGAGGCCGAGGCCTTTGCCGATCCGACCACCTGGCTCTGCTCGGCGTGCGACTTGTGCTACCCGGCCTGCCCGCAGCAAATTCACATCTCCGGTGTGATCGGCGCGGTCAAACAGTTGGCTATCGAGGCGGGCTATACCTCGCCACTGACCGCAGTCAGCGTAGACGAGGCGCTCTGCTCCGGCTGTGGTATCTGCGTGATGGTCTGTCCTTATGAAGCGCCCACCTTGATCGACAAAGAGGTCGACGGAGAGATGGATCGTTTCTCTGTCGTCGATGCAAACAAATGTATGGGCTGCGGCACCTGCGTGGCGGCCTGCCCGCTCGGCGCCATTGCCCGGCCGGGCGTCTCGAACGCCGAGGTGATGTCCCAAATGGACCTGTCCAAGGTCAATGGCACTCCCAGGCTAATGGTCTTTGTCTGTGATTGGTCGTTGCGCGTAGACGCCGATCTGTCCATCCTGGAAAGTTACTCACCCGCCGTGCGGGTGATCCATATCCCCTGTACGGGCCGCATCGATCCCGAAATGGCTTTGCGTGCCCTCGTCGCCGGCATAGACGGCGTGCTGGTCTGCGGCTGCAAGCCGGGCGAATGCCATTACAAGCGCGGCACTGATGTCGCTTATTGTAAATTGGGGCTGTTTGAGAGAGCATTGAGTCAGATGATAGACAACGCGACCTCCCGCCGGGTGCGCCTGATCCAGATCGGCACGCAGGACCGCGGCCGTATCCGCAGCGAAATTGACCACATGTTGGAAACATTGGAGGCGCGACCATGACCGCAAAACCCAAACTGGGCTTTTACTGGGCAGCAAGCTGCGGCGGCTGCGAGATCACAGTTACTGAATTGGGCATGCGCCTGGTCGACGTCGGCGAGCTGGTCGATATTGTTTTCTGGCCGGCGGCGATGGATTTCAAGTATGACGATGTGCGTGCAATGGGCGATGGCGCGATCGACATCTGCTTTTTCAACGGAGGCATTCGCACCGAGGAAAATGAGGAGATCGCCCACCTGCTGCGCCAAAAATCGAAAATCCTGGTCGCCTTTGGCTCCTGCGCCACCGAGGGCTGCATTCCCGGCCTGGCCAACCTCTATACTGCCGAATCCATCATGGAACGGGTCTACCTTACTGTGCCGACGATGGATGAAACGGCAGGAACCATGCCGCAGCCGACCACTCCAGTGCCAGAAGGCGAAATCCATCTGCCCGCGTTTTACCCTCACCTCAAGACCTTGGCCCAGGTCACCCAAGTGGACTATTTCATGCCCGGCTGCCCGCCGGTGGTCGAGCAGGTGTGGAAAGTGTTCCAGGCCTGCTTGAGCGGTGCACTGCCGCCCAGGGGGAGTGTCGTTGGCGCGGACGCCAAGACCAACTGCGACGTCTGCCCGCGTCAAAAGGGGCGCAGCGGCTTCCGCCTGACCGAATTCAAGCGGCCACACCAGGTCGATCTCGATCCGGACACCTGCTTTCTGGCCCAAGGGGTGATTTGTTGCGGCCCGGTCACCCGTGCCGGCTGCGGCCTGCCATGCATCTCTGCCAATATGCCCTGCCGAGGTTGCTACGGTCCAGCAGATGGCGTCCAAGATCAGGGTGCCAAGCTGATCAGCGCCATCGCCGCCCTGGCTGACAACACAGAGCCGGTCAACTTGGACAGGTTGATCGACTCGGTCGTCGACGTGGTCGGGACGTGCTACCGCTTTGGGCTGGCTAATTCGGTGTTGAACGAGTTGAAATACAAAAAGGTCACTCCATGAAACAAAAAATTAGCATTGATCCGATCACCCGGCTCGAAGGCCATGGCCGCATCGACCTTTTTTTGAACGAGGATGGCAGCCTGGCTAACGCCTATCTGGTCGTGCCCGAACTGCGCGGCTTTGAAAAGTTTTGCGAAGGGCGACCAGTGGAAGAAATGCCGCGCCTTACCCAGCGCATTTGTGGTGTCTGCCCGATCGCCCATCACATGGCCGCCGCCAAAGCCGGCGACGCCGTTTATCACGTCGAAATCCCCTCTGCCGCCCGCAAGATTCGCGAGTTGATGTACAGTGCCTTTTTCGTCGCCGACCATGCCACTCACTTTTACGTCCTCGGCGGCCCCGATTTTGTCGTTGGACCCGGCGCACCCAAAGAGGAGCGCAACATTCTGGGTGTGGTGCGCAAGGTGGGCCGCGAGCTCGGTTCAAAGGTGATGGAAGGCATTCTGAACAACCATCGAATTGCGCAGATTATCGGCGGGCGCTACATTCACCCGGTCGGCGCACTGGTGGGCGGTGTGAGCAAGCCGTTGAAAGAAGAGGAACGGCGCGAGATCGTTCAAATAGCCCAAGGCTCGATCGAATTCGCCAAGCTTTCGCTCAGTTTGTTCGACAAGATCGTGCTGGCAAACGGCGAGTATGTGGATTTGATCTTGAGCGATATGTTTGCTCATCACACATACTATATGGGCCTGGTGGACGAAAATAATCGGGTCAACTTTTACGACGGCCGTGTGCGCGTGGTTGGGCCGGATGGCGTCGAACTGGTCAAGTACGGGCCGGAAGAATACCTCGACGTGGTGGCCGAACATGTCGAGCCGTGGAGCTATCTCAAATTCCCCTACCTCAAGCAAGTAGGTTGGAAGGGCTTTATCGATGGCACGGACAGCGGCGTGTACCGCGCGTCACCGCTGAGCCGGCTCAACGCCGCTGATGGCATGGCCACGCCGCTAGCGCAGGCTGAATACGAGAAATTTTACGCCACCCTGGGCAGTCAATCGGGCGCGCAGCGTCCCATTGTCCATGCCACCCTGGCTACGCACTGGGCGCGGCTGATCGAGATCCTTTATGCCGCCGAGCGATCGCTGGAGCTGGCTCAAGACCCCGAGATCGCCGATCCCGATGTGCGCACCATTCCCAGCGAAAAACCTACCGAGGGCATCGGCATTGTCGAAGCGCCGCGCGGCACGCTGACCCACCACTATGCCACCGACGAGCAGGGGTTATTGACCAAAATCAATCTTGTCGTCGGCACAACCAACAACAACGCCGCGATCAGCATGTCGATCAAAAAAGCGGCGCAAGGGTTGGTGCAGCCGGGCCGTCCCATCACGGATGGCATCTTGAATACTATAGAAATGGCCTTCCGCGCTTACGATCCCTGCCTGGGCTGTGCGACACACGCGCAGCCCGGCGAGACGCCGTTGTGGGTCCGGGTATACGATTGTCAGAGGCAATTGGTGCAGGAAATCCGGCGGGATTAGGGAGCCTGTCATGATTCGTAACAGTATCATCAAGATTGAAGCGGTAGAGTTGTTTGTGATCAGTTTGCTCCTGGGCGGGCTGCTGGGGCTGCTCATGTTGGTCGTGCCGACCGAGGATGGAAGCCTGGCCGCCAGGCTGGTGGCCGCCTTTTTCGGCGCCGTGCTTCCCTTCGTCGCCCTCTTTGGCCTGTGGGGGCTGTACCTGGGCTACAACGCCCTCTCGCGCGCTGGCGGGTGCTTTGTCGACCTGGGACTGTGGTGGCTGATCCACATTCTTACCGCCGGAGTCAGCGCGATCATTGCCGCCGTGTTCGATCTCAACCGCTGGATCATGGCCAAGATTTTCTATCGAGGTGAAGCGCCGGTGGAATATGCGTGGAGTTTCAGATCCAAGGCCATGCGCAAGGCCTGGGAAGCGGAACGAAAAGCTAAAATCGGGCAGTAAGGAGCGTCGATGAGCAAACGAGGATTGACCCAAAAGACCGTCACCGAAACACAAATCACCCTCGAACGGGCTATGGTCACCCGCCATTACCTGATGACCTGGGACCTGGAGCGCTGCGTGGGCTGCCAGATCGGCCCGGCAGTATGCCCCAAGGACGCGATCAGCCACGTGCCCGGCGAGATCGTCGATGGGCGGCTGGCCCAAAAACCGTCGGTTGATATCGACCCCGACAAGTGCGTGCTGTGCGGCATGTGCGAGGTGATGTGCCCCAAGAATGCCATCGCGATGACCATCAACGGCCAGCGTGAGAACCCTGTGCTGGCACACGGGGCATTTCCGGAACTGGTCCAATCCACCACCTTTGATCCTGCCGCGTTCGACTGGAAGCGCAAGGATTTCGTGATCATGAACTGCCCCACCGACGTGATCACCTACAACCGCCACAGCAAAGAGATCGAGATCGACCAGGCGCACTGCATCCGCTGCCGGCAGTGCGAGGTGGCCAGCGACGGCGCGTTCGAGGTGGTGCAGCCGTGGGTGGGCAAGGTTGAGCTGCGCCGTGAAAAATGCGTCGAGGGCTGCCTGGCCTGCGCCGACATCTGCCCGACGCGCGCTTTGCACATCGACGAGGAAAGCGGCGAACTCGTCCTGGCCGATTATTACTGCATCAAGTGCGGCGCGTGCATGCAAGTCTGCCCGATCCAGGCTGAATACGAAGAATATGAGGTGACGTTCGAATCGCAGGGCGTGACCAAGACCGAGACGCACCAGCGTATGACCAACGCCGACGCCCTGGCGATTTTGGTCGAGCGGTGGCGAGTGCGGCACGATCCGGTGCAGAGCGCGGCCTGGCTCACCGCACTGGCCGAAATGGCCGACGACAAGGCCGGCGCGGTCGAGATCGACCGCAAGCGCGCCCTGCGGCGGCGCGATCTGCTCAAGGTGCTGGTCGGATCCAAGCTGTTTTTGAATGAATAACAACAACCCCGGTTTCTCCAGGAAACCGGGGTTGTTTTTTGTGAGACAAGCGCTCTATTTTTTCAGGTGACTGTGATCGCGCGGCGCTTTGGGCGCAGTTTCGACCCCCTCTCCGCCGCCTTCCCACTTGACCTCGGTGGATGGAGTGACCGGGATGCCCATTGCCGCCAAAATGTCGGCGAATTCGAACGTGAGGTACATGTATTCGAACGTATCGTGGAATACGTCATATTCCGAGGCCGGCCATCCCTGGCCATAGATGGCATATTGCTGGCGGTCATTGTAGAGCAGGCGCATGCGCCGCTTGCACGTTTCGCCGTCAAGGGTAAAGGTGAGCAGCACCTCAAAGCCCAGCGCATAGCCCTTGGCGATTTCTTTCTCTTCCAAAATCTGGCAGTCGGGCAGGATGCGCAGTCCTTCCATTACCCCATCGCGCAGGGCGGGCAGGTCTTCCTCGGTAACAGGCCCGTCGAGCATGTCGCTCAAATCTTGAACCATGATGTAAAATCCCGTGCGCGGGTCTTGTTCGGGGGCATAAATGAACCCATATTGGTCGCGCAAGTCAAAACGCGACCAGTTCAGGGGCCGCCAAAAGGAATAATTCCAATTAACATCGCGGTGGATGTGCAGGCCGCGCAGTATTCTTCGTGGATCGTTCAAGGCTTGTCCTCCAACTGGTTAGTGATGGGTATTGTACTCGACCAGGCCCAAGTTGTCAATTTCATATTTGACAGCCCGGTCATATCCTATATAATATAGGATATAGAATACCTTTGCAGGCATATTGGCGAGGCCAGGATGCAATCCCCGACCATTTTCCGCAGCAAAAAGCAAGCTGCTTACGATTATCTTCGTAACGCTATTTTAACCCATACATTTGAACCCGGCACGCGGCTGGTGATCGACGACCTGTCGGGCCAGATGGGCATCAGTGCGATCCCTATCCGCGAGGCGTTGCAGCAGCTCCAGGCCGAAGGCTTTGTGACCATCGAGCCATATATCGGCGCGACCGTCGCCGGGATCGACGCCGGATTGATCGACGAAATCTTTGCCCTTTTGGAATCGCTCGAGGTGATCAGCGCCTGCAAGGCGTGTACGCGCATCAACGACGAGCAGCTTGTCCAAATGGAACAGCTTTTGCAGCGCATGGACGCACTCACCGCCGACTCGCGCCTTTTTTCACAGGCCAACGTGCAGCTTCACGAATATATCTGCGACTGCGCGCAGATGCCTCTGCTCAGACACCTGCTCGACCAGGTACTTCATCAATGGGATCGGCTGCGCTGCTACTGCCTGGAGGAGGTCTTTGCACAGCGGATGCACGTCGCGCAGCAGGAGCACTGGCATCTGCTGGAGGCTTTGCGCCTGCGCGACCCGGCGCTTGTGGAACGGGTTGTCCGCGAACATAACCAGGCGGCACGTCGAACGTATGCCGGTTATTGGGATGAACTGTGTCAAGGGAACGCGCGCGCGTCTTAGGCCGAGCCGTTCCGTTTCTATGCGTCCGAAAATTGACAATCTCTTTTCGTTCGTGTATACTTTTTTTCCTGACGGGGTGTTAACGTTATCATTTTGTCCC
>CAYRXM010000066.1:0-24758 GCA_964428175.1 uncultured Anaerolineae bacterium | reverse complement strand
TAGAATAAGTCAAATATCAGTTAGTATCGGGAGACTTTTTCAGCGGTCTCCTAGTTTTCCCTGCCTAAATCCCCTGCTCTACTCCCCAACTTGGGGATGACATATCCCCCACCTGGATGCTATACTGGCACCGTTCATTCAGTTTAGCGGAGGTACAGGTGAAAATGCACAACATACAAACTGCTGACCACACAAAATTATCGGGTGGCCAGGGCAACCACTTTGAAGGCGAATTGAGCGGCGCGCTCTACGATCGGCTGGCCGCGCTGACGGGCTTTGGCCTTCAGCTCTACCGGCGAGCCGTCGCCGAAATCCCCCTGCGCCAGGGGATGCGCGTGCTCGACCTGGGCTGCGGGACCGCGGCCTTGGGCGTGGCAATCGCAGAGCAGATCGGCGCGGCAGGGCGGATCCATGGCCTGGACCTGTCGGAGCGACAATTGGCCCATGCCCGGCGCAAGGTGAGCGGTTTACAAACCCCCTTCGAGTTCCACCAAGGCTCGATGGGCAAGCTCCCCTTCGAGGATGCGACGTTCGACGCCGTCGTATCCAGCCTGGCCTTTCACGCCGTCTCGCCTCAGGTACGCCGGGACGCCCTGCGGGAAACCGCGCGTGTCCTCAAGCCGCGCAGCTTGTTCGCGCTGGTCGATCTGAGCAAGCCGCGCCTGGGACTGGTGGCCTTGCTCTGGCTTCCCAGTCTCTTGTTCGAGCCAGACAAAGAGAACTGGCACAACGTCTATCCGGCGCTGTGCCGAGAGCGCGGGCTGTACCTGAATCGAGACGTGTATCTGAACTCGCTCGTCCGCTGCCAGGTGTTTCACAAGGAAACCCAAGTATGAAAACTCATCGGAATCGCGCTCTCCGAATGCCTGCAATTGGAGGTGCAGAATGCCGGGATCAAGGTGCAGGCGCTGTGCCCTGGCTTTACCTATTCGGGTTTCCACAGCACCGAGCCCGGTTTTGTCAATCGCCTGATGTACGTGATGTTCCACAAAATGACCGCCCATCTGGCGAGAAGGATGTTTCGATGATCACGAGGTTAGCAAAGGTGGAAAAAATTAACGTCAATAAAAACTGGTTGGAATACTTTGAGAAATACGGCGTTCAATTCGTCGTATTGAGTCCAAGCCAGGATAGAGGTCTGGTTGAAATTCTCCGCCGCCAACCGGAATGGCTGGTGGACCTGGAGGATCACGAGGTGGTGGTATTCACCCACTCGCACCACGAGGGAAAAAGGAAAGGAGCAACACTATGACGCACCCCGTTCTGGACACTCGGACATGCACCGCCTGCGGCCTGTGCGCCCAGGTGTGCGGCCTGGACGTTATCGTCCGTGACGGAAACGGCCATCCCGCCATCAACCGCGCCGCCTACTGCCATGCCTGTGGGCACTGCGTGGCGATCTGTCCGCACAATGCACTTTCCATTCCAGGCATAGCCAGCGATGAATACGCGGCTGTGCGTGCGCCCGCCATATCCAACGACGATATGGCGGCATTCCTGCTGACCAAAAGAAGCTGCCGCGAATTCAAAGAGCGGCCCGTCGAACGGTCCGTGATCGAAGACCTGATCGCCGTCGCCCGCATGGCCCCCACGTCGATCAACTGCCAGGAGCGCGCATTTATCGCCGTCACCGACCAACGCAAGATCGCCGAGCTGCGTGCGGCCCTGATCAAGCACATACGATCCACACTGGGGCTGATCAAGCTTGCTGCCAGCAAACCTGCATCCCTGTTTCTCACCGCCGACTCTCAAGCGCACATGCACCACCTCCGGGCTGATTTCGAGGTCGCCTTGCGCCACATCGATGCGGGAGATGACTACCTCTTTCACAACGCTCCCTGTCTGTTGTTTTTTACCGGTATCGCGATGGATCCATCCGGACGGGATCACACCCTGGGCGCGCAGCATTATTTGATGCTGTACGCCGAGACGTTGGGACTGGGGACGTGCATCAACGGATACGCGCAATCTGCCCCCAAGATACTGGCGAAACACCTAGACGCGCCCCAGGCGCACACTATTTATGGCGCAATTATGCTTGGATATCGCAAACACACCTATCAAAAGCGCGTGTACCGGAAACCGGCCTCCATTGTGTATTATGAATGAAATCCACTTACGAGATCGTGATCCAGGGACACCTGGCTCCTCACCGCTTCCGACAGTTCGAGGCTCTTGCAGTGACCTATAACGCCGACGGCAAGACGCGCCTGGTGGGATCGCTGCCGGATCAGGCGGCACTGTATGGCCTGTTGAACTGGCTGCGCGACCTGGGCGTCGTCCTGGTGTCCCTCAGGCGGCTGGAAGGGACGAACGACCACATTTTTGATCGTTGAAGAAAACGGGGCAAGATTGGGAGGCGATGGACACCTGGCCTTCTACGTACAGGCGCGTGGACATCATCCTGCGCGAAATCAAGGCCTGCCAGGGCTTGGATCCCTGGCAGGCCTTTTATCACCTCCGCGCCAGAAACCTGGCTTTGACCTGTTTCCTCGATTTGACATTTTCCCCCAAGCCGCGTATAATTGAAACAAAGGATACCCATAATTTTTTCTTCTGGATACCCTTAAGACCGGAGTGGAAATGATCACCGCACAAGCTCAAGAATACCTGGAAGCGATCTACCGTCTGGGCGGGTACCTGGAACCGGTGTCTTTGTCCGACCTGGCCGAACACCTCGACCTGACCGCGCCATCGGTCAACGAGATGGTGCGGCGCATGGAGGAGCAGGGATTGGTGCGCTATGCGCCATACAAAGGCGTTCAATTGTTGGAAAAAGGAGCGTGCGAGGCATTGGCCGTGCTGCGCCGCCACCGGCTGTGGGAGCGCTTTCTCACCGACATGCTCAACCTGCCCTGGGATGTGGTTCACGAGGAAGCATGCCGACTGGAGCACGCCGCGTCGGACACTGTCACCGAGAAACTGGCCGAACTGCTCGAACATCCAGATCGCTGCCCGCACGGCAATCCGCTGCCGCCGCCCGGCTGCCAGCCGGTATCGCCATCCGAGGCCGTGCCGCTGACCCAGCTCCAACCGCAGCAGCGCGGACAGGTGGCCTACATTGCCCGCGAAGAACCCGAACTGCTGCGCTACATAGAATCGCTCGGCCTGCTGCCCGACACGCAGGTGATCGTCGAGCAGGTGGCCCCTTTTGACGGGCCGATTGCCGTGCGCGTGAACGGCCAGGCGCAAACGATCGGCTACAATGCAGCCCAAACGGTATACATCATTCAAGGAGAAACGCTGTGAACAACGGACTCATTCCTCTCACCCAACTCGCCGCCCACCAGGAGGGCGTCATCGCCGAACTGCGCGGCGGGGCCGGATTTGTTTCCCGCCTAGCGACGCTCGGCTTTACGCCCGGCGCGTCGCTGAATATGGTGCAAAACTTTGGCCACGGCCCGCTGATCGTGCTGGTGCGCGATGCGCGCATCGCACTGGGGCGCGGCGAAGCCAACAAAATTCTGGTTAGAAAGAGCGAAAAGAATGGCTGAACCCACTCGCAACAAAACAAAACCGGCCGTCGTCTCACCGACACCATCGATCCTCAACCTCGCCGTCCCCCCGTTGACCGTCGCCCTGGCCGGGCAGCCCAATGTGGGTAAATCGACGATTTTCAACATGCTCACCGGCATGAACCAGCACGTCGGCAACTGGCCGGGCAAGACGGTCGAACAAAAAACCGGTCAGTTTACGGCAGACGGCACGGCGATCACACTGATCGATCTGCCGGGCACCTACAGCCTGACCGCCAACTCGGAAGAAGAACGCATCGCCCGCGAATTCATCATCTGCGAACAGCCCGACGTGGTGGTGGCAGTGGTCAACGCGGCGATTCTGGAGCGCAGCCTGTACTTGCTGGCCGAACTGCTGGCCCTGCCAGCGCCGGTGGTCGTGGCGCTCAACATGCTCGACGTGGCCGAACAGGAAGGGATGAAAATCGAACCGTCGGTGCTGCAAGCGGCTCTGGGCGTCCCGGTGGTGCCCATGTCGGCGGCCAAGGCGCAAGGCATCGCGCAGTTGGCCCAGACGGCCATCGCCCTGGCCCACGGCGAGATCGATTACCAACCCAACATCCCCTCGATCCGCGCCGACCACAGCGCCATCCTGGAAGAAATTCAAACCCTGATCGAGGATTACGTGCCTGCGCCCTACCCGCCCGCCTGGATCGCGGTCAAGCTGCTGGAAGGCGACGGCGAAGTAACACGGACGATGCAGGCCGCGCTGTCGCCGGCGCGATGGCAGGCCGTCCACGACATTTTGCACCAGCACGAAGACGCCATCCTCGACGTGGCCGGCGCGCGTTACGAGTGGATCGGGCGAATGGTGCGCGCCGCGTTGGTGCGCCCGCGCGCGGGGCAGGTCACAGTAACAGAGCGGCTGGATCGCGTGGCCACCCACCCGCTGTGGGGGATGGCTCTGCTGCTGGGCGTGCTGGGCCTGGTGTTCTGGCTGACCTATACGCTGGGCACGCCGCTGCAAGAATGGCTGGACACCTACCTGATCCAGGCCGCTGCCGAATGGCTGGGCGCAGCGTTGGCCAGCGCACCAGGCTGGATCAGCGGGCTGCTCGTCGATGGGTTGATTTCGGGCGCGGGTTTGATGATCACCTTTTTGCCGATCCTGGTCATCTTTTTTTTCGCCCTGGCCGTGTTGGAAGACACCGGCTATATGGCGCGCGGCGCGTACGTGATGGACCGCTTTATGCACCTGATCGGACTGCACGGCAAGAGCTTTATGCCGCTGTGCCTGGGCTTTGGCTGCAACGTACCCTCGGTGATGGGCAGCCGGATCATCGAGTCGCCGCGTGCGCGGCTGCTGACCATCCTGCTCTCGCCGCTGGTGCCTTGCACGGCGCGCATGTCGGTGATCGCCATCCTCGCGCCGATCTTTTTCGGATCGAGCGCATTTCTGGTCACCTGGGGGCTGCTGGGGCTGAGCCTGCTGGCGCTGGTGCTGCTCGGCGTCTTGCTCAACCGCTCGGTGCTCAAGGGTGAACCGGCCGCTTTTATCATGGAACTGCCGCTCTACCACGTGCCCAACGCGCGCACCATCGGCATCTCGGTGTGGCAAAACCTGGTCGCCTTTTTGAAAAAGGCCGGCACGGTCATTCTGGTCATGTCGGTGGTGATCTGGGCGCTGTCGACCTACCCCGGTCCGGGCATCGAAAACAGTCTGATCGGCTACCTGGGGCGCGTGATCGAACCGCTGGGCCGGCTGATGGGGCTTGAATGGCCGTTGTTGGTCGCCCTGCTGACCAGTTTCATTGCCAAAGAGAACACCATCGCCACGCTGGGCATCATCTATGGCACAGGCGAAGGGGCCGGCGCGCTGGCGCAGACGCTGTCCAGCGTGCTGACGCCGGCGGCAGCGCTGGCCTTTTTATCGACCCAGGTCTTGTTTATCCCCTGCGTGGCGACGGTGGCCGCAATCAAACAGGAAACCCATTCCTGGAAGTGGACGGTGTTCAGCGTGGGCATGCTGCTGGTCATATCGACCCTGGTGGGCATCGCCATCTACCAGGGCGCGCTGCTGCTGGGCGTGGGGGTGTAAATGCTCAAACTGCTGCTGGAGCGCATCGCCGGGGGCGGCACGTGGACGGTCGAGGCGCTGGCCGAAGAGCTGAATGCCACCCCGGCATTGGTCGAGACCATGCTCGACGATCTGACCCGGCGCGGCTACCTCAAGCCGGTGCAGAACGGCTGCAGCGGCGCGTGCGCGTCGTGCGGCATGGCGGCGGGCTGCATCCAACACGCCGGTCAACGGCTGTGGACGTTGAACACAGCAAAAAAGCTTTGACCAACAACGGCAGACCGTCGACCACCGCAGGCCAGAAGGCTGCTGGATATGTGGTCGGCGGTCTGTTGGTTGTTTACCCGCCCATCTCGGACATGAATTTCGCCCCGCAGCGATAGCACACCGCGAACGGCTTTTCGCGCCGGTAGCGGCGAAAGCGCTCTGCTCGCTCGCCGTTCCAAATCTCGGCAATGGTCGATTCGCGCACGTTGCCGATGGTGTAATCGGGAAAATCGACGCAGAAATTGGCCTCGCCGTTGGGCTGGATGTCGATCAGTTTTTCCACGTTGGTGCAGTGCAGCGGCCCGACCGGGGCCAGCGCATCCGTAAACCAGGTCTCGTATTCGGCCTCGCTCAAAGGCATGTAGGGGTAGCTGTAGATACCGTCCAGCCGCTCCAGGTAGCGCCGGTACTGGGCGCGGAAGGCCTCAAAATCAACGCCGGAAGCCTCGTGGTGAAAGCCCTGCCAGGAAAACGCCGCACAGCCCAGGTGCTCGCGCAGCTCCCGCTGATAGACCTGGCCCACCTCGGCAGGAAAGTAATAATAGGGCACAATCGTCACCGTCTGGATCGCCAGGCTGCGGGCCACGTCGGGCATGTCGCCCAGGCCGGGCAGCGAATACGGGCTGATCGTGAAATTGATCGAGCGGCTGATCCGCTGCCCGCCCTGCGCCTCAAGCTGACCGAGCAAGATCACTCCCTCGCGAATCCGTTCAAAGCATCCCTCGACGCCTCTGACCCGATCGTGGATCGCCGGTGGGCCATCGACCGAGATGGTCAGGTGGATGTGTCCGATGCGCACCAAATCGGCGGCAAAATCCTTGATCCGCGTGCCGTTGGTGTCAATGGCGATAAAAATGCCCTTGCTATTGATATATTCCAGCAGTGGGACAATGTCCGGGAAAAGGAACGGCTCGCCGCCGCGCAGCAGCAAAGAGCCGATCTGGTGTTCGGCCAATTCGTCGACGACTCGCTTCCAGTCGTCCAGGCCCAGCTCGTGCTTGAGCGCGGCTTTTTGGGGGTGCATGTAGCCTTCTGCGCTCCATTGGCCGCACATCTGGCAGCGCAGGTTGCAGACGTTGGTGATGGTCAGTGAAATGCTGGAGGGAAAATCCATGTTGAGCGCCTTTCTATGGGAATGGGAATGATTTTGCCTGTCCGCACCATTGTAGTACAATCGGTGTATACTGCCAACTTGGAAAACATCACCTACCGGGAGAGAAACCCATACCACACCCCAATCCGCTACTATCTCAAAATTGAGCAAGAAGAGGGCGAAGGCCGCCCGCAGCAGGATCGCGTCGAGATCGAACTGGACGGCACGGTCTATCGCATCGAATTCGACGGAGCAGGTTTGATCATTGGCGGATATGGTTCGAACGGTCTGCCTGTTGACAAGCTTTTTGCCGAACCCAAGGCGGAAAACATTGTCTTGATTGGCAAGGCATGAATAAAAGCCCGGACCGACAGCTCCGCGGCGTGGGAAGAGGGAGGAGGAACCATGTCTGCACGGCACAAGTCGCTTATCATCATCGGCGCGGGCATCGCCGGCCTGTCGACCGGCTGTTATGCCCAGATGAACGGCTATCGCACCCAGATATTCGAAGCGCACAACATCCCCGGCGGGCTGTGCACCAGCTGGAAGCGCCGAGATTACATCATCGACGGGTGTATGCACCATTTGGCCGGATCGAGCCCGCACAGCAAGCTGAACCGCCTGTGGCGTGAGCTGGGCGCGCTTGAGCCCGACGACATCATCTTCCACGACGAACTGACTCGCGTCCAAGATGCGCAGGGCAGAACGTTTGTCGTCTACTCGAACATCGACCGGCTGGAACAGCACATGCGAGAGGCCTTCCCCGCAGACGCGGCGGCCATCGACGAATATATCCACCTGGTGCGCCGGCTGGTCGGCCTGGATATGTTTGATCTGCTGGCTGGCGGGCCGGGAGAGATGATCAAAGCAGTTCCTTTTGCCCCGGCGCTGATCAGGTGGGGCCGGGTCACACTCGACCAGTTTGCCCAGAAATTCAGCGATCCATTCCTCAAGCGCGCCTTCCCGACGATTCAATACGACTTGCCCGGAATCCCTATGCTCGTGCACTTGAACTTTCTGGTCGGCTGTCACCGTCGAAATCTGGGCTGGCCACGCGGCGGGGGGCTGGCCTTTGCGCGGAACATCGAAGAACGCTATCGCGCCCTGGGCGGGGAGCCGCATTACCGGGCGCGCGTCCAGGAGGTTCTGGTCGAAAATGATGCGGCCGTGGGTGTGCGCCTGGAAAACGGCGACGAGTACCGCGCCGATCGGGTGATCTCGGCCGCCGATGGGTACTCGACCATCTATCGCATGCTGGGCGGCCGGTATGTCAGCGAGCGCATCGAGCGGTACTACCGGGCCTTTCCCGACGAGCAAGAGATGAACATGCACGTCTCTTTTGGCGTCGCTCGCGATATGACCGGAGAACCGTCGGCGCTGGTCTATTTCCTGGATGAGCCGGTGATGCTTCTGGGCCGGCCGTACGATCGAATCAGCTTTGAGGTTTATAATTTCGATCCCACGTTGACGCCGGCCGGCAAGACCGTGGTCAAGACACTGCTCAAGACGAGTTATTCGCACTGGAAAGCGGCGAGCGAGGATCGGGAGCGCTACGAGGCGGAAAAGCAGGCGGTAGCCGAAACCGTCCTCGGTGTGCTGGAGCGGCGGTTTCTGGGGATCACTGGACAGGTCGAGATGAGCGATGTGTCGACACCGCTGACCGTCGAGCGATTCACCGGCAACTTTCATGGGTTCCAACCGTGGAGTGAACCGGGCGCGAGTCCACTGGCGATGTTTGGCGGTGGGATTAGAACACTGCCCGGCTTGAGAAACTTTTACCTCGCCGGACAATGGGCGCAGTTGATGTTTGGCATCTCGACGGTGGCGGTCTCGGGACGCAAGCTGATTGAAACGCTGTGCCGTCATGACGGCCAGAAATTTGTGACCAGCGAGGGATAAGACTGTCTGTTTTGCGACAAACCGCGCATATTGTGATAGGGTTGCGTATCCGTATATCGATCATGCCAGGTTGCATAATGGGAGGCGATCAAATGACTTATACCGAGATGCAGGTTTTCGAACTCAATCAGCGGGTGGCCAAGTTGGAGCGTCAGGTGGCTTTTTTGCTGGAGCATCTGGGAGTCCAGTATCAAGATCATCCAACCCAGGATGTTTCCCCCGAGATTTTGGACCTGGTACGGCGAGGCCGCAAGATCGAGGCGATCCAGATTTACCGCGAGCAGACCGGCGCGTCGCTCAAACTGGCCAAGGATTTTATCGACTCGCTGGAATGAGACACACGGTTTGATCAGGCTTCGCTTTCTCAGCGCAAATCTCGGCTCGACCGGCGAGTCGTGAAATCGTTCTGCATCAGCGTCGACTGCCGGCGGCAGCATCATTGCAGACGCTTGCTCAACCCATTGTCATGGCGAACCGGTGTCAACACAAAAACCCTGCCAGTGCTCCTGCTGCCATTCGTCCCTCACAGGCCTGAATCCAATGTACATTGGCTCACCGAAAAAACAATCAATACTGTGCCAGGTTACCATATTGTAGAACCAATATGGGGGATTGCTATCCTTGACCGCATGGGCTTTTATAACTGGTCCCTCCTCATTGGTGTTGTGCACTGATCTTACAGTCATTGTCCACTCTGCCACATTGCCCACCATATCCCATACCCCATAGGGGCTGGCCCCCGTGGGATAGGCATCTACCGGCGTTTTCCACGTCTCGTCGGATGTATTCTTGGGGCGTCCGGGCGCATCCTCAGCCTGGATAAAGTTGCCGTGGCTCGGGTCCCATTCATTACCCCAGGGATAGAGCCGACCATCTGTGCCGCGGGCTGCCTTTTCCCATTCCGCCGCGGTAGGCAAACGCCCACCTACCCAGTGACAGAATAGGTTGGCAAAATCCCACCAGGCCTCTTCAGGGTAATCGCGCGGTTCGCGTCCGGGCAATACGCGGCCCTTCTTCAGTCGCCGTTGATGCGCATATCGAGCGACAAACTCGTCGCATTGTTCGTGTGTCACAGGAAAACGGGCGATGTAAAACGTATCCAACTCAACAACCCGCTGCGGTTCTTCATATTGCAGCGAAGCATCTACTTGGATGATCCGCTCAGAATCTTTGTCTGTAGCAACTTTGTTTTCTTTCCTGGACAGGTTCCAACCTCTTCCAATCTCATAATCCAATCTCAGCTTGCCTTTGCGCCAGAGTTGGAACTTTTCTACTACGCGCTCGACCAATGCCCGTTCGCGGTCGTCCAGTTTATCTACTCCCGCTTCTGCGCGCACTCGAGCACGAATATCAGCAATCTGTTGATCCGAGAGTCCCATCAAGAACTCTCCTCCTGGAATCTCCACCCAATCGATTTTGATCGTCATTTCACTCTCCAAAAACCCCGAGTCGCCCATTAAAGGATTATTTCGAGCGATTTGGCCTTGTACTCCATCAAACTGAATTTGATAGATACACCGCGCTCACGGGCCGGGCTTGAACATATCAGAATCAGGTTGCAAGAGTACCAGAAACCTGGACACGTTTGCATACGTATCTTTTTGTGTAATCAGTCTTTGATTCAAGATGTGAGAAAGGGGAGCAAGCATGAACACTCAATTGGCGGTTCGACAGAGGGTGCGCAAGGCGCTGATCATCATTTCGTTTTTACTCTTTCCGGTGATTATGAATTATCTCTCGCCCTACGTCATTATCGACGGCGCAGCACAGGGGATCGTCAGCGGCAGCCTGATCGTGTTCAGCCTGATGTTTCTTTCTGCGCTGTTCGTCGGCCGGTTGTGGTGCGGTTGGATTTGCCCGGCGGCTGGCCTGGGCGAGGTTTGTTTTGCGATCAACAATAAATCGGTGAATCGCCGGCTGAGCTGGATCAAGTGGCTGATCTGGGCGCCGTGGTTGATCCTCATCGTCGTCATGGTCATTCGGGCCGGCGGATACAAGCAAATCGACTTTTTTCACCTGACCGAAAGCGGCATCTCGGTAGACGAACCGGCCAAGTACATCGTCTATTACGTCGTCATCATCCTCTTTGTCGTGCTGGCGATTGCGGTCGGGCGGCGGGCCGGCTGCCATGTCGTTTGCTGGATGGCCCCTTTTATGATCCTGGGTCGCAAACTGCGCAACGTATTCGGTTGGCCCGCGTTGCGCCTGCGGGCCGAAAAAACCAAGTGCATCAAGTGCAAAAAATGCACCCAGGCCTGTCCGATGAGCCTCGATGTCAACGAGATGGTCCAACAAGGTGTGATGGAGCACAGTGAGTGCATCTTGTGCGGCAGTTGTGCGGACGTATGCCCCAAGGATGTGATTACCTACACGTTCAGCGCGGGCAAATGAGAACGGGTACGGCGCGAAGCAAAATGCGCTGTCGTGATCCGGGTATCAACGACAGGGGCGCGGGCAACACTGCACATCGCCCGCGCCCCTTGGTTGCCAGTCAGCACAGAAGGGTTATGCTAGAGCACCAGTGAGGTAAGCTCGTCAAACGTGCCCTTGAGCTTGCCGTATAGGCTGTGATAGACCTCGTAGTAGGCCCGATAGCGATCCACCTGCGCCGGCTGCGGTGAGGTGCGTTCGACCACCTGGATCGCCGCATCGCAAGCCGCGTCCACGTCGGGCCACACCCCCGCGCCGACGCCGGCCAGCAGCGCCGCACCGTAGGCCGCACCCTCGGTGGTATTGACCGTGACCAGCTCGCAGTCCATCACGTCGGCCAAAATCTGCCGCCACAAGGCGCTGCGCGCCCCGCCGCCGGAGACGCGCACCTGCTCGATCGCCCCCAGCCCCGCGCCGCGAATCAACTCCATGCTGTCGCGCAAGCCAAAAGCCACCCCCTCCAGCACCGATCGGGTCATATGCGGCACCTCGTGGCGCACGGTCAGCCCGATGAACGCGCCTCTGGCGTTGGGATCGGCATAGGGTACCCGCTCGCCGGTCAGGTAGGGCAAAAAGACCAGCCCCTCGCTGCCGGCCAGGACGCCGGCCGCCGGGGCCAGCAGTTCGTCATAGCCCATCCCCGGCGCGACGGTGTCGCGGTACCAGCGCAGGCTGCCCGCCGCCGAGAGCATCACCCCCATCAGGTGCCAGCGCCCCGGCACCGCGTGGCAGTGACCCTGCAGCAGCCCGTTTCGCTCAAACAGCGGCCGGTCGGTAGAGGCAAAGACCACCCCGGAGGTGCCCAGCACCAATCCGACTACACCCGGTCGCACCGCGCCGACTCCCACTGCGCCCGCCGCCTGATCGCCGCCGCCGCCCATCACCGGCGTACCGGCCTTGAGGCCGGTCGCCGCCGCGCCCTCGGCACTGATCGCGCCGGTGATCTGCGGCCCCTCGTGCGTGGGCGGCAGCCACTCGGCGGGAATATCCAACGCCTTGAGCATCTCCGCCGACCAGGTGCGCGTCTTGAGATCGAGCAACGTCATCCCCGACGCGCCAGCCATGTCGGTGGCATAGACGCCGGTCAGTTTATAGCGGATGTAGTCTTTGGGCAACAGAACGTGCGCGGCGCGGGCATACACCTCCGGCTCGTTGTCGCGCACCCACAGGATTTTGGGCGCGGTAAAGCCGGGCAAGGCCGGGCTGCCCGTCCGGGCCAGCAAATTATCCAGGCCGACCTTGCGCGTGATCCACTCGCACTGCGCGCCGGTGCGCTGATCGTTCCACAAGATCGATGGGCGCAGCACGTTGCCGTCCTTGTCCAGCAAGACCAGGCCATGCATCTGCCCGGTGAGGCCGACACCGATCACCTGCTCGCTCCCAATGCCAGTATTGGCCCAAAGCTGCTTGATCGCCGCCTGGATGCCCGTCCACCAATCTGCCGGGTCTTGCTCCGACCAGAGTGGTTTAGGCGTGGAAATGGGGTTTTCCGTCACCGCCACCGCGACGACCTGCCCGCGTTCGTCGACGAGCAGCGCCTTGTTGCCGGTGGTGCTGATGTCAATGCCGAGTAAATAGGCCATGTTCATCTCCCTTGAATTGTATAATTTATGATAGATTTACAACTTGTATCCAATCATCCGCAAAAACCCCTTGCGCTGTTGGATGTCTGCCTCGGTTTCGACACCTTGAGTCTTGAACCCGTCGACCACGCCCAAAATGCCGCGCCCCTGCTCAGTTTCAACCAGGATCACTTGGGTGGGATTGGCCGTGGCGCAGAACACGCGGCACACCTCGGGCACAGCCTGGATCGCCCGCAGCACATTGACCGGGTACAGGCCGGGGCCGAGCATCACAATGAACGAGTGCCCCGCCGAGAGGGCCAGCGCGTTCTTTTTGGCCAGTTCGACCAGCGCGGGGTCGGTGCCGCTGGCGCGCACCAGCGCCGGGCCGGAGGCCTCGCAAAAAGCCACGCCGAATTTGGCGCCGGGCACGGCATTGACCATCGCCTCGTGAACGTCTTCGACCGTCTTGATAAAATGCGAGTGGCCGAGGATGAAATTCATGTCTTCGGGTTTTTCAATCTGGACGAGTACGAGTTCCATTGAGGCCTCCATAGTGGGAAAATATGGTGCAACGGCTGACCGCCGATATTGGACACGAATATACCTGCAATTCGACGGCTTGTCAACCCTTGATGCAGATCAGCGGACGGACGCGGGCCACCCGGCGGATGATGTCGGCCTCGTGCATGATCTCAACCACCTGGTCGACGTCCTTGTACGCGCCGGGCGCTTCTTCGGCCAGGCCCTTTTTCGAGTGGCCGCGCACGACGATGCCCTGCCCAGACAGACGCTTAATCAGGTCGTCGGCGCGAAACTGCTTGATCGCCTGGTTGCGCGACATGGTGCGCCCCGCGCCGTGCAGTGCGCTGCCAAAGGTCGTTTCCATCGCCGTTTGCGTGCCGCACAAAATGTACGAGCAGGTGCCCATCGTCCCGCCGACCAGCACCGGCTGCCCCTGGGCGCGATAGGCCTCCGGCACTTCCGGCCGGCCGGGGCCAAAGGCGCGCGTCGCCCCTTTGCGATGCACGATGACCTTTTTCGGTACGCCATCGACGGTGTGCGTCTCGACCTTGGCCGTATTGTGGGCGACTTCGTACAGGGTGGCGATTTGCCCCGGCTTGACCCGCAGCGCCTTTTGGAAGGCCTCGCGGGCCAGGTGAGCCAGCGCCTGCCGGTTGGCAAAAGCGACATTGATCCCACAGTAGACAGCGGCCATATATTCGCGCCCTTCCGGGCTGTCGAACGGCGCGCAGACCAGCTCGCGGTCGCGGATGGGGATGCCGTATTTGCGGCTGGCCGCGTCGAGCAACTTGAGCGAATCCGAACCGATCTGGTGGCCCAGCGCCCGGCTGCCGGAGTGAATGCTGATCAAAATCTGGCCGGGAAAGAGGCCGTAGGTATCGGCGGCGACGGGATCGAACACCGTTTCAACCCACTGCACCTCCAGGTAATGGTTGCCGGAGCCGAGTGATCCGATCTGCTTCAGCTCGCGCTCTTTGGCCTTGTCGCTGACCGTATCCGGGTCGGCGCCGGCGATGCAGCCGTGCTCTTCGACGTAATCCAGGTCTTCGGGCAGGCCGTAGCCGCGCCGCACCACCCATTCCGCGCCCTGGATGAGCAGCCTGTCCATCTCGCTCATGGTCAGGCGGATATCGCCTTCCGAGCCGAGGCCGGCGGGCACGGTTTGATACAGCGCGTTGGCCAAATCCTCCTTTTTCTCCTCGACCTCGTCGCGATGCAGCGTGGTGCGCAGCGTGCGCACGCCGCAGTTAATGTCATATCCAATTCCGGCCATGCTGACCACGCCCTCTTGCAGGTCGAACGCGCCTACCCCGCCGATGGGAAAGCCGTAGCCGGGATGGACGTCGGCCATGGCCAGTGAGGCGGTCTGGATGCCCGGCAGACAGGCCACGTTGACGATCTGCTTGAGCGCGCTCCAATCCTGGCTCTGTATTTCCTGAACCAGTTCCTTGATCCCGGCCCGGTCGGTGTAAATGCGCCCGGGCACGCGCATCTCGCCCGTCGGCGGAATGTCCCACGTATAGGGCGCGGTTTGTTGGATCGTGATTTGATCGTTGACACGAATTTCTTTCATCATAACCTCCACAGCTTGTCGACCGCCCGGCCACGTTTTTACACCCCACTGCCCGGCGATCAGGTGCGAGAAGCATCTTTCGGAATGAATACTCAAGCTCGATGCCGCTCGACGCAAAAGCGCAGCGCCAGCATGGTGTCGATATAGTGGCTGTACGGCTCTTCGGTGCTGCGCAGAAATTCGCCGGCGCGATCCAGTTCGGCCTCACCATCCTCGCCGCGCAGCCGGGCCTGATAGGCGTCGACGATGCACTGGAGCAGCCGGGCATGGTGGGCCAGCAGGTCCAACGCGCGGCCGTGCGTGCTCTCGACGGTCGATGCACGACGGGCCGGCATCTCGACGGTCGCCTTGTGCAGCACGGCAGCGGCGCGCTCCAGCCCGGCCTGGTCGGCATTGGAAAAGGGCAGCGCACGCCGGTGCGGATCGCCGGTATCGGTCAGGGCTTCGACCTGATCCAGATATTCGCCGGCAAACCCGGCGTTCGGCCCAAAAGCAGCGTCGAGATAATGCGCACGTAGCGCTTCAAAGGATATTGACGGATTCCACAGCGCTTCGGCAAGCGCGGCCATCGCCAGGCCGGAGGGATAGAACGCGCGAAACGACTGGCAGCTCAAGATGCCGTCCAGCCCCAGGCGTTTGAGGTCTTGCAAATCCCGGTGGATGATCCGCGCCTGCACCGTGTCGGTGAGCTGGAGCCAGTTGGCCCACATCAGGTGATAGTCGAAATCGAAACTGTCGCCGCTGAAACGCGCCCGCCAGCCGCGCAGCACGTCGAGGTAAAAGGCGTTATGCCGCGAAGCCGCAAACTGGTTGATCGGCGGGCGCGGCCAGGGTTGGCCGTCGTCACAGGCCGCATCGGCCAGCGCGTGCCCATAGCAGCGCGCGATGGGCGCAAACATCAAGATCGCATTGTCGGCCTGGATGTCAATTTTTTCCGGCGGCCAGAGCAGTTCGATGTAGCAGAGGAATACAAAGCGTGTCTGCGGAACCCGGCTTTTGAGTTCCACAGAAAGCGCATTGATGATTTGGGCGTACCAGTCCGAGATGCTCAGCTTTTGGCATTCGGCGCACTCGCACTTGTTGTTCGTCGCGTCGGAGAGCCAGAGGTGAACCACGTCGAGCTCGGGGTGCTGCTCACAGTATTGGACGATGGTCTCGATCAAGGCCGCGAACGCCGGCGGGTGGCTGTAGCACAGTTCGGTGTTGATGGGGATGCCGTGAAACAGCTCGCGCTTGCCATCGACTTGGGCCAGCCAGCGCACCTTGTCCGGCGACACCGGCTCGTCCGCCGTCACCCAGCCGGAGCGCGGCAGGCCGACCGCCGCCCCGGTCCAGCCGTGGCCGACGCGATGAAAGACCAGCCCGCGTTTGTGGATCGCCGCGATGACCTGCTCGTCCAGGGCCAGCGCTTCTTGCTCGCTCAGCGATTCGACAGCGTGGTCGGGATTATAGCGCCGCTCGTACCACTGGTTGTAAAAATAGCGGCTGGACAAGAACTGCAAGAAAACGGTGTTCATGCGTTTTTTGGCGCACCAATCGACCATGCCCAGCGCGTGTTCGAGCGAGGTGGCTCCTTCGATGCATACGCCGCGATGGCGATAGTGCGCCTGCTCGACGACCGGCGTTGGGGGCAGCGAAACCGCCGCGATCCGGGGGATCACTTCGCCGTCGACGCGGGGAAAGACAAAGTGCACGCCCTGCGTCTCCAAAAAGGCATAGACGCCAAAAAGCACGCTGCGCGCGTTGCGCCCGGCAACGAACAGGCTGCCGTCGCCGGCCCAAAAGGCAAACCCATCATCCCACGGCGCGGGAGCAAGCGCGCCGGCCGGCAGTTGATCGCAGACGCCCAGCCAGGCCGTGCTCGGCGACGATGCGAATTCGGCTTGCGGATGGACCGGCCATTCCTGCCCGCACAGCCGCCTGACGTATGCGGCCAACTCGCGCGCGGCATAGGCCACAACCTCATCGGCAGATTCATCGCCGGAGCGAATCCAGCAAATGCGTGAAAGAGACATCTGACACCTCCTTGTGTTTTCCTGAATTTTACACCGAAATGCCCCTGGCGCAACTTGTTCCGACTTTAATCCTATCCATCCTCGCCGCTTTGCGGTATAATAAGCCAAATTCCAAGTTCAGGAGGCAACCCATGTTAGAAACCGGACAACCCGCACCCGCATTCACCCTCACCGCGCACGATGGCTCCCAGGTGAGCCTGAGCGACTTTCGCGGCAAAAAGGTCGTACTTTACTTTTACCCCAAGGCCGACACGCCCGGCTGCACCACCCAGGCCTGCGCCATACGCGACAACTGGGGGCCGATCGAGGCCGGCGGGGCCGTCGTCCTCGGCATCAGCCCCGACGAACCGGCTGCGCTGGTCAAGTTCCGTGAAAAGTACGATCTGCCCTTCCCGCTGCTCTCCGACCCCGATCACGCCGTCGCTGAGGCGTATGGTGCGTGGGGCGAAAAGACTTCTTTCGGCAAAACGTCCGAGGGGATCATCCGCAGCCACTTTGGGGTGGACGAAAATGGCAACCTGATCGACGTGTCGATCCAGGTCAAGCCGGAAACCACCGCCGACCTGGCGCTCAAGTTGATTGGCTGATCCAGGCACAAGGCACCCCGGCACAGCGCAGCGCATCCCTGGCCACGCTGTGCCGGTTTTCCATTGTCAAAACATCCCAGATGTGTTAAACTGATTCCAGGCACGCAAACATGACACATGTGGAGGATGACAATGCAAAAGAAAATCATTTTCCTGACCATCATTTCTTTCGTTTGGCTTGCGTCTTGCACCACACCGGCGGCGACGCCAACTCTGTCGCCCACGGCAACCGAGGCGCCAGCCACCCACACCCCCATCCCGCCGACGGCGACGCCTGAACCCCCGACAGCGACGGCCACCGTCGAGGCGACCGCCACAGCCACCGCCACCTCCGTCCCGCCAACGGCGACCGCCACACCCATCCCGCCGACGGTCACCGCCACAGCCATCCCGCCGACGGCCACCGCCGAGGCCACCGCCACGGCTGCGCCCGAACCGATCGATGGGGGAGACACAGCCAAAACCCACCCCGGCGGCGTGGTGCTGCCCAACGGCTGGGTGCAATACACCTCAGAGACGTATGGCGGTACCACCATCGCCGTGCCGCCAGACTGGTGGTGCGTCGACTATGACCCGGCCGACCAGGGCGAAACCGTAAACGCCATCAGCGCGGCCGCCAACGACGAGTTTGGCATGATCAAAGTCCTGCTTGGCCTGCCGTCTCCCGACCACCTTTTTTATTGCCTGGCCGACCTGGACCAGTTCATCCTCCAGCAAGAGAGCGGGATCAAGGTCTCGGTGGGCCGGCAGCAGGGTTTTACGCGGGCGATCGATATGCTCCAAGAGATCGACCGCACCAAGAAAGAGGTGAGCGAACTGACCCTGTCGGGATACGATGCGGCCAGCTATGAGGGTTACGAGACCCAAACAGAACGCTATGAACGCATCACTGTAGCGCTTTTGGCTCCGCCGCGCACGTTCAATGTGCAGTCTTACTCGCAAAGCGAGGCCCGTTTGGTCGAGGTAGCAGCCATCGAACAGGCTATCGTCATCAAATCGGGTCAATAGAAACCAAAAAACGATCCAGGAGGCAAAATATGATCGAGCAAGAATACCAAATCGTCTATGTTGAGCAGCCTGATGATGCGATTTGGGAAGCCATCGGGGGAGGTATTAACGACTATAACACCCAACAGGCCGGCAAGGATCAAGGGAAACAGCTGTGCTTTATCCTGTACACACCAGACCGGAAAATTGTGGGCGGATTGATCGGTGTCACCTATTGGGATTGGCTGTATATCGACCTGCTATGGATTCAGGATGCGCTGCGGGGGCGCGGATATGGACATCGCCTTTTGACGCTCGCCGAACAAGAGGCGCGGCAGCGCGGCGCCCAACATGCCTACCTGGACACATTCAGCTTTCAGGCGCCGGATTTTTACGAAAAACATGGCTACCAGATTTTTGGCAAGCTTGAGGACTTTCCTGCCGGACACCAACGTTACTTTATGAAAAAACATCTCACGGCAGACAGCCCAGTTCAATAAAAGCAGCCAGGTTCATCTATTTATGTTAGCGCGCAGTCGATCAAAAAAGCCGGGGTTCTGGCCGACCCCGGCTTTTTTGTTCACTCGTCGTCCTCATCCTCTGCCTCGTCCCAGTCGGTCTCATCCAAATCGTCAGGCATCTCGCCCAACTGCATCAGGTAATGATACTGGTCTTTTCCGGCAAAGCGGGTCAGCTTGCGCATGATCGCATCGACATTGTCATACGGCCCGGAAATGTAAAACGGCTTGCCGTCCTTGCCGAATTCAAGCCCGCTGCGCGGGTGCGCCGTCGGCAAGTCGAGAATATGCTGCCCCTCGCGGAAATCCCGGTGCGGATGAAACTCAAACTGCGCCGCATACTCGATTGCCCCATAGACGATCTCGTGAGCCAGCGCCGCTGAAATTTTGAGCGGCCTGCCGCCCTGGATCAATTGGGGATAGAACTCGAGCCGAAACCTGGAAGCGGGAATGTCAGCATTGTAAATGACATTCTTGACCCCCAGGCAAAACACATCCACCAGATAGCAGCCAAAAACAATGTTCCGGTTCGGCTGCTGACGGGCAATCACCACCGTCGCCAGGCCGCTTTTCTGCCAGCCCTCGTTCACCCAGCAGTCTTGAATCGGATACTCGCGCGCGTGGCGGATGTAATAGATCGGGTTGGAAGCCGCCATCGCAGACGCGAAAACCTGGCTGATGCTTGTTTTCCTTCCGCTGCGCTTTTGTTCTGTCTTTTTTTGCTTGCGCTTGTCGCCCTTTTTCATGGTCAATCCCTCCGCCCTCTATTTTACACCAACCGCCAGCGTTTGCAAGTGGTGCAGCGCCTTCATCCCTGCCTGCGCCTGCACCGGGTTTGGCATCGACGCCTCGTCCGGCTTGTCGGACAGGGCAAAAAGCAGCGCGCCCATTTCCTTCAACCGCAGCGCCGCCGCGTGCACCTCCTGGGTGATCACGATGCGCTGCCGGAGAACCTCTTCAACCGTCGCGCCGGGCAACGAGCCAAAACGCGCCGCCGTGGTCAGATATTCGTTGTAGCGGAAAGCCTTGAACGGCGTCGGGTCGCCGGCCTGGACACAGGCCCACACCTCGTCGTGTACCGGGATCAACCCGCTGGCAGCGAGGTCGGCGCGGCGATCCTGCACCAGGCAGATGAAATCGTCAAAATGCTTCAGCCGCCCCGCCTGAACGTCTTGCACCACGCCGTCCAGCCCAAACAACCCCGCGCCGAGGATCAGGCAGATGTAGGCCAGGTAATCCTGGTTATCGGCGGTAAAAGCGTGATAGGCCGGCCGGTTCAACTCGTCATAGGCAGCCTGAAACGCCGCCCGGTCAAAGCCTGCCCCCAGCAGCCCGGCGACGGTGCGCTGTACGCCTTCCACCCGTGCTGCGTCGATCACCTGGTCGTTGCGCCCGCGCGCGCCGACCAGCGTCTTGTCCATGTCGATCACTGCCGCCGTGCCCGCGTCGAGCGCGAAACCCTGCCCCTGCACGAAACGGAGACATTCGGGCAGCGCCGACCAGCGATTGGCGACATAGAATTGCCCTTCGATCTGCGCCTGCGGCGCGTCGACGGGCGTGTCGCGCCCGATAAAGCACCAGCCCGGCCAGCCGCCTGCCGCGCAGATGTTTTGAAACGCCGTGCCGTCATTGAGTTGGGTGTCGCCGATAAAGAGCACTCGCGCGATCTCGACGCCGGGTGCGGTGAGCACGCGCGCCTGCTTGAGTATCTCGGCGACGATGCGCCCGTAATCGGGGTCCGATTTGCGTGGCAGTGCGCGGCAGCCCAGGTCGGTCGCCGAAGGCAGGCGGCAGTCCGCCGGGGTCAGGTTGCGATAGACGACAAAATCGCCAAACAATTCGGCCATCGAGGTTATGCCATCCAGTTGATAGTTCATTGTATGCTCCATTTTTTCCGATCATAGACCTGCCAGGTTTTGGAAACCCGGCAGGTCTTGTTCCGTTCAGGTGATGTACCCCCGCGCAACCAGCAGCTCGGCATTGTGGATCGATCCACCCGCTGCGCCGCGCACCGTGTTGTGTCCCAGAACGACAAACTTGTAATCGAACAAGGGGCAGGGCCGCACCCGCCCGACCACTGAGGCCATACCTCCTTGTGTATCGCGGTCGCGAAACGGCTGCGGGCGGTCCGGCTCGCCCCGCACGACAATCGGCTGTTGGGGCGTGCCGGGCAGTTGGGCGATTTCGGGCGCGGCGCGGAAATTCTCCAGCGCTTCGAGCACCGCCTCGACGCGCTGCGGCTTGCGCTCAAACTCGACCGACAGGCACTCGGTGTGACCGTCGCGCACGGGCACGCGGTTGCACTGCGCGCTGATCGCGAACGGTGCGGCTTTGATTGCCTCGCCGCGCAGCACGCCGAGCATCTTGCGCGGCTCGCTCTCCAGCTTGTCTTCCTCACCGCCGATATAGGGTACCACATTGCCCAAAATGTCCAGCGATGGCACGCCGGGATAGCCCGCGCCGGAGACGGCCTGCATGGTGGCGACAAAGAGCCGGCGGATGCCAAACGCATCGTGCAGCGGCTTGAGCGGCAAGATCATCGCCGTGACCGAGCAGTTGGCGCTGGCAGCGATCAGCCCTTTCCAGCCTCGACGGCGGCGCTGCACATCGATCAGCGCGGCGTGTTCGGCATTGACCTCCGGCACCAGCAGCGGCACGTCGGCGTCCATGCGGTGCGCCGATGCATTCGAGCAGACGGCATAACCCGCCTCGGCAAACGCCTTTTCGACCGGCCCGGCCACGTCGCCGGGCAGCGAGGCGAAAATCACCCGGCAGGGCAACCCCGGCGCGGTTTCCTGTACGGTCATATCGCGCACCGACTCGGGCATGGGCGTGGAGAGCAGCCAGTGACAGGCCTCGGCATAGCGCCGGCCCACCGATCGCTCCGAGGCGGCCAGCGCTGTGATCTCGAACCAGGGATGGCCCTCCAGCAGTTGAATGAATCGTTGTCCAACAGCGCCGGTGGCTCCCAGCACACCGACGGGAATTTTTTTCGACATTAAATTCTCCTTTTATATTTCTTTTTACGCATCACGTATTACGCATCACGCATTACGATCTGGGCCTCAAGCCCCAACTCTTTGTGCAAATAGCGCACCGTGTCGACCACCTGCTCCTTGGGGATGCAGAACGAAACGGCGTATTCGCTGCCGGCCTGAGCCACGGCGATCACCCGCGTGCCGTGCGCGCCGAGCGCGGCAAAGGCGTGGGCGACAATCCCCCCACCCGCGCCGTTTTTCCAGCCCGGTATGCCCACCACGGAAATCGTCGCTACCTGTTCTTTGACTTCCAGGCTCAAAGCGCCGCGCAGCACCTTGAGGCAGTGTGTCTGGTCTTGCTCGCGCACGATCAGGTTGAGACTGTGCTCGGAAAAGGACTGCGAAAACATGGGCACGTCGATGCCGGCCTGGCTCAATGCGTGCAGGATCGACGCCGCCGTGTCGAGCGACCACGATCCATCGCCGCCAACGTCGGCGCTGCCATTGGCCGCGCCGACCGCGATCAGGCTCAAGCCGGTCGTCGAAATGATCGCCGGCAGCTTGACACGCCCGGCGCTTGGCGTCTCGACGATCAGCGTCATTGGCGCTGCGGGGTCAAAGCTGTTGGCGATGCGCAGCGGGATGCCGCTCTCGATCACCGGGCGGATCGTCTTGGGGTGCAGCACATTTGCGCCGTAATAGGCCAGTTCGGCGGCCTCGCTGTATGACAGCTCGCCGATCGTGCGCGCCTGGGGCACGATGTTCGGGTCGGCGGTCAGGATGCCGCTCACGTCGCTCCAAATCCATACCTCGTCGACGCCCAGCCCCGCACCCACGAGCGCCGCGGTATAGTCAGAGCCGCCGCGCCCCAGCGTGGTAGTGACTCCGTCGGCCGTCGCGCCGATATAGCCGGTGATCACCGGAATCACGCCGCGCTCGACCAACGGTTTCACGCGCTCCTCCAACCGCGCACGGGTTTGATCCATCAGCGGGGTCGCCGCGCCGAAAAGGTCGTCGGTGATGACGATCTGGGCAGCGCTGATCGCCTGGGCGCGCACGCCGCGCTCGCGCAGCACCGCCGCCAAAATATTCGACGATAACTGCTCACCGAACGAGGACACCGCGTCAAGGCCGCGCGCGGTCAGCTCGCCCAGTACAGCGATGCTGCGATAGAGCCGTTCCAGCTCGTGCAGGCGGTCTTCGACAAAACCGCCCACTTCGAGCCGCTCCGGGCTGTGGCCCAGCAGCGATCCGACCACGTCAAGGTGCTTGCTGAGCAAATCGGCCTTGACCGTGCGATAGACGGTGTCCTTGCCCTCGGCAGCCGCGCGCGCGCCGGCGATCAAGGCATTGGTCACGCCGCTCATCGCCGACACGACGACGATCACGCCGCCCTGGGCCGGATCGTTCTGAAAACCAATCATCAACTCGGCAACGGCGGCAAACCGCTCCGCATTGCCCACCGACGTACCGCCAAATTTGTGAACGATCATAGAAATACTCCTCACGTCTCACGTTTTACGTTTCACGCCTCAAATCTGATCCAGCGCCTGTTCCAAATCTTGAATAATATCTTCTACGTTCTCGATGCCCAGCGCATAGCGCACCAGTGCATCCGAGATGCCCGCCGCGCGGCGCTCGGCCTCGTTGAGCGAGATCAAGAGCGCCTGCTGCTGGACGATGCTCTCCACCCCGCCCAGCGTCGGGCCGATGTAGGGCAGTTGCAGCGCATCGACAAAACGGCTTGCCGCCTCGCGCCCGCCAGCGATCTCAAAGCTGACCACGCCGCCAAAGCCGTTCATCTGCCGCCTGGCGACCGCGTGGTCGGGATGAGCGGGCAGGCCGGGATAGTGGACGCGGGCGATCTTGGGGTGATTTTCCAGCCACTCGGCGACGCGCTGGCCGCTTTCGTTCTGGCGTTGCACGCGCAGTTCGAGTGTCTTGAGGCCGCGAATGAGCAGGTAGGCCATCTGGGGATCGCTCACGCTGCCGAGCACGCCGCGCAGGTGTTCGATCTTGTTGAGCAGCGCGTGCGCGCCAACGACGACGCCGGCGAGCAGGTCGTTGTGCCCGCCCAGGTACTTGCTCGCGCTGTGGATAACCAGATCGATGCCCCACTCCAGCGGGCGCAGGTTGACCGGGGTGGCAAACGTGGCATCGACGGCGGTGACGAGGCCGTTGGCCCGCGCCACCTCGACCAGCGCGGTCAGGTCGATCACCCGCAGGTAGGGGTTGGTCGGCGTTTCGGCCAGGATCAGCCGGGTGTTGGGGCGCACGGCAGCAGCGAGCTGGTCGGGGCGGTTGACCTCGACCGGCGTCGCTTCGATGCCCCAGCGCGGCAGGATGGCGTTGACAAATTCGAGCGTGCGCCGGTAGCAGTCGCGGACGACGATCAGGTGATCGCCGCTGCTGAGCAAGGACAAAACTGCATTGCTGATTGCGGCCATGCCGCTGGAAAAGAGCAGCGCGCGCGTTTGGGCCGGGTCGCCGCCTTCCAGTGCGGCCAGTTTGCGCTCCGCTGCGCTTTGTGTGGGGTTGCTGTACCGCCCGTATTCGTCACGCACGGGACGGTCCGCGCCGGCCTGACGAACGGCGTCGCGGTCGGCCTTGCTGTGCATAAAATCGAGGATTTCGGCAGTATCGCCAAAGGTATAGGTCGACGTCTGCACGATGGGTGTGGTCAGCGCGCCGTGCGGCTTGCGCTTTTCTTCGCCCGCATGGACGGCCAGGGTGGAAAAATGGGTCAGATCGGAAGAGCACACGTCTGAACTCCAGTCACGAGATTCCATCTC